>CAYQMC010000149.1:0-7702 GCA_964418285.1 uncultured Chryseobacterium sp. | reverse complement strand
CGCTGACGATCATACGCTGACGCTGGCTTTGATGTGCGGATGCGGGTCGTAGTCCTTCAACGTGAAGTGCTCGAAGCGGAATGCGAAGAGGTCGGTAATGCTGGGGTCGATCTCCATTTTCGGCAGTGGACGGCACTCGCGGGTGAGCTGCAGTTTCGCCTGCTCCAGGTGGTCGTTGTACAGGTGTACATCACCGAAGGTGTGGATGAATTCACCGGCCTTCAAACCCGTGACCTGTGCCACCATCATGGTGAGCAGCGCGTAGCTGGCGATGTTGAAGGGCACGCCCAGGAAAGTATCGGCGCTACGCTGGTAGAGCTGGCAGCTGAGCTTACCCTCGGCCACATAGAATTGGAACAGACAATGGCAAGGCGGAAGTGCCATGCGGTCCACGTCGGCCGGGTTCCAGGCGGTCACGATCAAGCGCCGGCTGTCCGGATTCTTCTTGATCATCTCCACCAGGTTCGCGATCTGGTCGATGGTGCGGCCATCGGGCGTGGCCCAGCTGCGCCATTGGTAGCCATATACGGGCCCGAGGTTGCCATCGGCATCGGCCCATTCGTCCCAGATCTTCACGCCGTTGTCCTGAAGGTATTTGATGTTGGTGTCACCTTGCAGGAACCAGAGCAGCTCGTGGATGATGCTCTTCATGTGCAGCTTCTTGGTGGTGAGCAGCGGGAAGCCCTCGCTAAGGTCGAAGCGCATCTGATAGCCGAAACAGCTGATGGTGCCGGTGCCGGTACGATCGTGCTTCTGGGCGCCGTTGTCGAGGATGTGGCGGAGGAGGTCGTGGTATTGTTGCATGACGAGGGTCAAAGTTATCGTGTGCGGGTGTTGGAGAATGCTACGAGCGGCGGGCTTCGGGCTACGGGCTGCTCGGTGCTACAATGGGCTCATCCGGGAACCTGCCGAGCCATCGCCCACAGTTCGGAACCATATGACTTGGCAGGTCGCACCAAGCAGCCCATAGCCCGCAGCACAAAGTCAGCAGCCGGTACGTCATTCAAGTTTCTCCCCCGGTACCGCTTCCGGCTTGAAATTCGGGATGGCCTTCAGGAGGCGTTCCTTCATCCGCTCGTAATAGCTCTTGCGGTCGAAGGCGAAGGCAATGAGGTAGCCCATCATGGCGGCGTACATGAGCTGGAAGATGGCGCTGTGGCGATCGGTCATTTCCAACACGAGGATGGCACTGGTGAAGGGTGAGCGGGTGACACCGGTGAGAAAGGCCGTCATGCCTGCAAGTACGAGCAGGTTGAACTGACCCCGACTGGGTTCGAACCAAGGGGCGATCCACCCGCCGATAGCCGCCCCGGCGGAAAGCGCCGGCGCAAAAATGCCGCCCGCACCACCCGCACTGAAGCTGAAGAGCGGGCCAAGCAAACGGGCGCCAACATCCTTGGCGTCGGGATCCACCTGATCTGCGAAGAGGTACTGCTCCAACAGGGCCTTACCGCTGCCGACCGTGTGTGGACCAAGGAACCAGAACGTGGTGGCGAAGAGCATGGCGCAGGCCAGGGTCAAGCCCGCTTGTTTCGGGATGCTCTTCAGGCTGCGCCTCAACTTATCGAAAGCCAGGATACCCCGACAGAAGAAAGCACCGGCCGCACCGGAGACCAGTGCGATCAGCAGGATCTTGTACATGAACGAGAAAGTGGCGGGCTCCAATTTCGGATAGCCCAGGAAGAGATAGGGTCCCAAGAGCCATTGGGCCGTCATGCCGCTAAGGATCACGGCCGTGAGCACAGCAGTGCGGAACTGCGCGATGTGCGTCTTGGTGAGCTCTTCCACCGCGAACACGATACCACCGAGCGGCGTGTTGAAAGCGGCACTGAGTCCTGCTGCACCACCGGTGATCATCATGATCCTACGGCTGACACGAGGCCAGAACGGGGGCAGCAATTTGTGTACGGTGCGGTAGATGCTACCTGCGATCTGCAAGGTGGGTCCTTCCCGCCCGACAGCACCGCCGCCGATCACCATGGCCAAGCTGCTGGCCACCTTCACCAGGATGATCCGCAGGTTCAGGAATCGCCATGAGGCATCGCGCTTCTTGTCGGTAGCCACTTCGATGGCGGCCATCAGTTGTGGTATACCACTGCCGCCGGCCAAGGGCGCAAAGCGCGTCACCAGGAACCAGGAGACAAGAAAGCTGACCGGTGCCGAAATGAAGATCCAACGGCGGTCGTGTGCCAACAGCGCCAGATTCTGGTCCTCCATCCAGTGGAAAAGCCAGGCATAGCCTACGGCGACCAATGCGGTAAGTACCGCAGCCACCTGATAGGGCAATGCCAACAGCACCAGTTCCCGCGCCCTGCTTTGGACAAGCCAGACGCGTACGCGCTCTATTTGAGCGGATAAAAGCTGAACAGCGCGTTCGGTGAAAGCGTCAAAACGGGACTCCGCCATTGCGGGCCAAAGCTAACGGGGAGGGCCCAGTGGGCCGAAGAAATACGGGGAGCGTTCGACCGGGTCGTTGTTCAATGGCCCTTGTTGGGGACGACAGCACTATTAGGCCGGGTGATGCCTGGCTATCGATGTACTCCCCCAGGGGGAGAACGAGGAGTGAACAAAGATCATCGGACCATTAGATCATCATCCCCACGATCGTCGCGCTAAGCAACGACGCCAAAGTGCCGCCTAACAGGGCCCGGAATCCGAATTCGCTGAGCCACTCGCGTTTGCTGGGGGCCAGCGAGCCGATGCCGCCGATCTGGATACCAATGCTGGCGAAATTCGCGAAGCCGCAGAGCATGTAAGTGGCCATCACAATACTGCGCTGGTAGGCAAAGGCACCTTCGGCCTTCAGGGTGGCCAGGCTTTCGTAGCCTACGAATTCGCTGGCAATGATCTTCTCGCCTACCAACCGACCCGTGAGTGTGATGTCCTCGCTGGCCACACCGATCAGCCACATCAGGGGCGCGAAGAGGTAGCCGAGGATGAATTCCAACGACAAGGTCTTGAAGTTTCCACTGGTTGCTGAAGCGATCCAGGTGTTCAAGCCCGTCCAGTCGCCGATCTTGATGAAGACGAAGTTGAACAAGGCGATGAAGGCGAAGAACACCAGCAGCATGGCGCCCACGTTCACCGCGAGCTTCAGGCCCTCGGTGGTGCCCTTGGCCATGGCATCGAGGAAGTTGCTGCCCACCACTTCCTGGCTCACCTCCATGCGTTGGTCGATGGGTTCGGTCTGCGGAAAGAGGATCTTGGCCACAACCACGGCACCGGGTGCGGCCATCACACTGGCGGTGAGCAAGTGTTTGGCGTAGAAGAGGCGTAATGCCGCATCATCGCCACCCAGGAAACCCACGTAGGCGGCGAGCACGCCTCCCGCCACGGTAGCCATGCCGGCGGTCATCACGAGGAAGATCTCCGAGCGATTCATCTTGTCCAGGTAGGCCTTCACCATCAGCGGCGCTTCGGTCTGGCCCAGAAAGATGTTGCCTGCGGTGCTCAGGCTTTCGGCACCGCTGAGCTTCATGGTCTTGTTCAGCGCCCAAGCCAGACCATACACGATCTTCTGGATCACGCCCAGGTAGAAGAGCACGCTGGTAAGCGCACTGAAAAAGATGATGGTCGGCAGGATCTGCAGGGCGAAGATGAATCCGAAGCTGTTCACGTTCATCAGGTCGCGGAACAGGAACTCACTGCCGATGCGGGTGAAGTCGAGGACCTTCACGAAGATCTTGCCAACGAACTCGAAGGCGAACTGTACGGCAGGGACGTACAGGATGCACAACGCCAGGATAAGCTGCAGGCCGAGGCCGATGCCCACCACACGCCAATCCACCTGCTTGCGCTTCGCACTGAAGAGCCACGCAATGGCAATGATGCTGGCCATGCCCAACACGCCCCGAAGGATGCTCTCCACACCGGGTCCCGTTAGTGTTTGCGGAACATTGCCTTGGGCTAGAGCGGAAAGCGGAAGGATGGCGAACGCGCCAAGAAGGATGCGTAGGGCTATTCTGGCGTTCATGGTCGTTCGGCTGGTGCGGCAAGGTCGGTAGCAAGTTCCTATTGAACAAGGCCCGACCGGAAGAACATAGCGGCCAACGACCCAGTGGAAAGGCGAATGGAAGGTCTTGGACTTGCCAACCTGCCCGTCCGGCAGGCAGGCTGCCTACTGGCGACCGGCAACTTCATCAATTGGTCTGCTCACGGCGCTTGATCTCGTCACGGAGCTTGGAGGCACGTTCATAGTCCTCGTTATCCAAGGCTTCTTCCAGCATGTTCTGCAGTTCCTCCATGGTGGATGTAGCACTGGGCTTCTTGTCGGACTTGACCACACCGGCCTCTTCACCGCTTTCGCTCTCCTCCCCTTCTTCCACTTTCAGGCCGGCTGCTCCCAATATGAATTCGTAGGTGTAGATGGGGCAGTCGAAACGCAAGGCCAGTGCGATGGCATCGCTGCTGCGCGCATCGATCTCCACTTCCTTGCCATTCTGCTCCAGCACCAGCTTGGCGTGGAAGATGCCCTCGACCAGGTCGTTGATGATCACCTCCTTGAGTGTCACCCCGAGCGAATCCGAAAGGTTCTTGAAGAGGTCGTGGGTGAGCGGGCGGGCGGGTTTGATGTTCTCCACCTGGATGGCGATGGCCTGGGCTTCGACCCCGCCGATGATGATGGGCAGCCTGCGATCACCCTCAACCTCGGTGAGGATCAAGGCGTAAGCGCCTGCGTGCGTGTGGCTGTACGTAATGCGCAGGAAGCGCAGATCGACCTTCTCCATGCTATTCTTCGGGCGGGCCGTGAAGATACGGGTTCAGAGAGGAGTTGTCCGAGGTGCAGCACTCAGTTGTCAGCCCACTCCAGTGAAGAGCAGCACCCTGATGAAGGTCGACCTTGGACCGAATAGGCCATGAGGCCCCATCCACGTGCCTGGGCAGCAACGCTTCAACGGATCGCCCAGACCGGATCACGGGGATATTACCGCTCCGCGTTCAGCTTCTTCGCTGCTTCCACCAGCTTGGGGATCACTTCGAAGGCATCACCCACGATACCGTAGTCGGCGGCTTTGAAGAACGGCGCCTCTGGATCGTTATTGATCACGCAGATCACCTTGCTCTGGTTCACGCCTGCCAGGTGCTGGATGGCGCCGCTGATGCCGATGGCGATGTAGAGATTGGGGCGGATGGCCACGCCGGTCTGTCCCACGTGCTCGTGGTGCGGGCGCCAGTGCATGTCGGCCACCGGACGGCTGCAGGCCGTGGCGGCGTTCAGCAGGTCCGCGAGTTCCTCCACGCCACCCCAGTTCTCTGGTCCTTTCAAACCGCGACCGGCACTTACGACGCGCTCGGCTTCGGGCAAGGGGATACCGCTTCCGGCCTTGCGCACTTCCTTTACGGTGATGCGTGCTGTGCCGAGGTCGCCGCTGTAGTCTTGCACGGAGGCGGTACCATCGCCTTTTGCAATTGGGATCGAGTTCGGCGAAAGGCTCAGCACCTTCACGGCACTGCTCACTTCCACGAATGCACGGGCTTTGCCACTGAACACGTTGCGGCGGAACAGCCCACCTTCGGGCATGGCGGTGACACCGGCCACGTGACCTGCTTTCAAACGGGCAGCAACACGGGGTGCAACGGCCTTACCGGTGGCATCGTTCACGCACACGATCGTGGTGGCGTTCTCCTTCTGGGCGATGTCGCACACCAGTTTGGTGAGCTGCTGTCCGTCCACGGCCTTCACGTTGCGGGCCACGATGATCTTGCTGGCGCCTTGGGCACCGAGGCTTGCCAAGGCCTGGCCATCACCGAAGGTCACGGCGGTCACTGTTCCGCCGAGTTGGCTTGCGAAGGTCACGGCCTCCTGGGCCGCTTTGGGGAGCTTCTCGCCCCGGGTGTCGATGAATACGATGGTGCTCATGTGCAGGGAACTCTTTGGGGCCTTGGCTGGCCGACAGATCTATTTCTGGAACTGGGTAGGTCGACCCGGTGGGTCGACGCTACAGGTGGATATCAAATGACTTTCGCCTCGGTGTGCAGTAATTCTATCAGCTGGCCAGCGTCTTCGGCTGGGATCATCTTCACGGCGCCTTTGGCGGGCGGCAGTTCGAATTTCACGGTCTTGGCCACTTCGTCCACAGCAGCGGCGGGCACCACGTTCAGGGGCTTGGTGCGGGCGGCCATGATGCCACGCATATTGGGAATGCGCTGTTCGGCCATGCCTTTGCTGGCGCCGATCACCAATGGAAGGGCCACTTCCAGCACCTCCACGCCGCCGGGCACATCACGCTCCACAGTGGCGGTGGTGCCGGCAACATCCAGTTTGCTGGCGAGGGGCACGTAAGGCATATCCAGCAGTTCGGCCACCATGGCGCCAACTTGCCCGCCATTGTGGTCGATGGTCTCCTTGCCAGCGAGGATCAGGTCGAAGCCTTTGTCGGCTGCGTAGGCCGCGATCTGCTGAGCAACCTGCATGGCGTCGGTGGGTTGTGCATCCACGCGCACGGCCTCATCGGCACCAATGGCCAGACCCTTTCGGATGGTTGCATCGGTATCGGCACCACCCACGGTGATGGTGGTAACGGTGCCTGCTCCCGCGGCCTCCTTCAGCTCCAGCGCGCGCACCAGGGCATACCACTCATCGTAAGGGTTCACGATGAAGGTGACGCCGTTGGCATCGTACTGCGTGTTGTCGTTGGTGAAGGCGATGCGTGCCGTGGTATCGGGCACCTGGCTCAAGAGGACGAGGATCTTCATAGTGGATAGTGAACGATAGTCTGCTTTCGTTGTTCGTGCCCCGATCTTCATCAGGGGCCGCGAAGTTAGCCGCTGAAGTTGAAATGCAGCCCCCTTGGAAAGCCGTGGAAGCTACCTTTGCGCCCCACCGAAGAAAAGCCATCAGACCATGCGTACCGTCCAATTCCGTGAGGCCCTCAACGAGGCCATGAGCGAAGAGATGCGCCGTGACCCCAACGTATTCCTCATGGGCGAGGAGGTGGCCGAGTACGACGGTGCCTACAAAGTGAGCAAGGGTATGCTGGCCGAATTCGGAGAGAAGCGCGTGATCGACACGCCGATCGCTGAACTGGGATTCACGGGCATTGCGGTGGGTGCCGCCATGAACGGTCTGCGCCCCATCGTGGAGTACATGACCTGGAACTTCGCGATCCTGGCCGCCGACCAGATAATCAACCATGCGGCCAAGATGCTACAGATGAGCGGTGGTCAGTTCCACGTACCCATCGTGTTCCGCGGCGGCAATGGCAGTGCAGGCCAGCTGGCCGCCACGCACAGCCAGAGCTTCGAGGCCATGTACGCCAACATTCCCGGCCTGAAGGTGATCACCGTAAGCACACCCTACGATGCCAAGGGCCTGCTGAAAGCCGCCATCCGCGACAACGACCCGGTGCTCTTCATGGAAAGCGAGCGCATGTACGGTGACAAGGGCGAGATCCCCGATGGCGAATACCTGCTGCCCATCGGCAAGGCGGACATCAAACGCGCTGGCAAGGACGTCACCATCGTGTCCTTCGGGAAGATGATGAAAGTGGCCCTGGGCGCGGCCGAAGAACTGGCCAAGGAAGGCATCGATGCCGAGGTGATCGACCTGCGCACCATCCGCCCGATGGACCACGCCACCATCCTGGAAAGTGTGCGCAAGACCAACCGCCTGGTGGTGGTGGACGAGAACTGGCCGCTGGGAAGCATCGCCAGCGAGATCGCCTTCCGTGCCCAGAAGGATGCCTTCGATCACCTGGATGCG
>CAYQMC010000148.1:0-7753 GCA_964418285.1 uncultured Chryseobacterium sp. | reverse complement strand
GCCAGGTCTTTCGGGTCGCCGCTGCTGCACACCCACCGGAAAGGCCCGAAGCCGTGGTCGAAACACATCGGCCCCATGATGTCTTCCACGTAGCTGGGGTAGCGGAACTCGCCCTTGTCCTCGGCTGCGCTCGGACCGACAGGGCGAGGACCGATATCAGCACCGGCACGTTTCGCTTCCAGCAGGAATGCATTGCCGTAGTCGAAGAAATACATGCCTTGGTCGGCGAGCGTGTTCACGGCCGTAACATGGCGACGGAGCGTTTCCTGCACCTTGGTCTTGAACGCGGCCGGGTCCTGCACCATCAGTGCGTTGCTCTCTTCGTAGCTGAGGCCCACCGGGTAATAACCACCTGCCCATGGATTGTGCAGGCTCGTCTGGTCGCTGCCCAGGTCCACCTTCACCTTGCGCGCTGCGAGACGCTCCCACAGGTCCACGATGTTGCCCAGGAAGGCGATGCTGTGTGCTTCACCCTTCTTCTGCCAAGCCAGCGCAGCATCGATGCAGGCGTCGACATCCTCGATCACCTCGTCCACCCAGCCTTGGCTGTGGCGCTTGTGCGCAGCCGTGGCATTCACCTCGGCGCATATGGTCACCACGCCCGCGATGTTTCCCGCTTTCGGTTGTGCGCCGCTCATGCCGCCCAGGCCCGCGGTCACGAAAAGCTTACCAGCGGTTCCAGGTGAGGACTTGATCATGCGGCAGGCGTTCAACACTGTGATCGTGGTGCCGTGCACGATGCCCTGCGGACCGATGTACATGTAGCTGCCAGCCGTCATCTGGCCGTACTGCGATACGCCCAGGGCGTTCATCCGTTCCCAATCGTCGGGCTTGCTGTAGTTGGGGATCACCATGCCGTTGGTCACCACCACACGGGGAGCTTCCTTATTGCTGGGGAAGAGACCCAGGGGATGACCACTGTACATCACCAAGGTCTGTTCGTCGGTCATCGCGCTCAGGTACTGCATCACCAAGCGGTACTGCGCCCAGTTCTGGAATACCGCGCCATTGCCGCCGTAAGTGATCAGCTCGTGCGGGTGTTGTGCCACGGCGGGGTCCAGGTTGTTCTGGATCATCAGCATGATGGCCGCCGCCTGCTGGCACTTCGCCGGGTAGTCGCCGATGGGCCGGGCGTGCATGGCAAACTCCGGACGCAGGCGGTACATGTAGATGCGGCCATGTTCCTTCAGCTCCGCGGCGAACTCGGGCGCCAGCATGGCGTGGTGCTTCGGGTGGAAGTAGCGCAGCGCGTTGCGCAAGGCCAGCTTCTTCTCCGCAGCGCTCAGGATGTCCTTGCGCTTGGGGGCGTGGCTAACGGCAGGGTCGAGCGGTTGCGCTGGCGGAAGCACATCGGGAATGCCTTCGCGGATGGTCTGCTGGAACTGCTGGAGGTCGGTGGAAGTAGCCGTGGACATGGGGCAAAGATCGTACGCTGGAGCGTAGCGATGTTCCGGAGGACGTATCCCTTGGCGGACCTATCCCCCCTTCTTCTTCGCGTTGGGTTCGTATGGGCAATGCCGGCAACCGCTCTGGCAGCAGTAGCCACGCTTCAGGTGGTACTGCTCTGTGAAAACCAGATAGCCCTCCTCGCTGAAGTAGTAGTCGCCCTGCTGCAGACCCAAACGCTCCAATCGGTCCGACCGTTGTTGCTGCTCGTTTCCTTCCATTTCCGGTCCGCTTTTCTTGTCCACAGTTGAGAACACACCGAAGGGAACATGGTTCGGGCGTGTCAACGAAGTTTCATCGCAAGGTTATGCCAGACACAACGTTCGGCACGTTCTTTTCACATTGCACCGTTGGAAGCTTGCTGCACCAAGCCCCCAAGCAGCCGCCTACACCCCGGTAGCTTCGCGGGTCCAGCAGCTGGACCGTATCAGGATGAGGACCATCACCACCATTCGGGCGATCGCCCTGGGCTGCGGCCTGGCCTTTGCCGCCGTGCTTTCCGCCGAAGGGCAGCCCAACGACAAGCGCTACACGGCCGAGGAGTACATCACCCTGTGGAAGGAGGTGGCCGTGCGCAAGATGAAGGAGCATGGCATACCCGCCAGCATCACCCTGGCGCAGGGGCTGCTGGAGAGCGGCAACGGCAACAGCAAGCTGGCCCGCGAGGGGAACAACCACTTCGGCATCAAGTGCACGCCCGATTGGACCGGTGGCAAGACCTACCACGACGATGACAAGAAGGGCGAGTGCTTCCGCAAGTACAAGGATGCCGCCCAGAGCTACGAGGACCACGCCAAATTCCTCCAGCGCTCGCGCTATGCTTCGCTCTTCGAGCTGAAGCCCACCGACTACAAGGGCTGGGCGCATGGCCTGAAGAAGGCCGGGTACGCCACCGACCCCAGCTACGCACCCAAGCTCATCAGCCTCATCGAACGCTACGAGCTGAACAAGCTGGACCGTGGCGTGGATGTGGCCTACAAACCGGGCAGCAAAGGCACCAACACGCCCGCCCCGGCCCCTTCCCGCTCGGGCAAGCGGCCCACCGGCAGCGGCGAAACCATCACCATCGGCGCAGGGCGTAGTGTGGATGTCTTCGAAGGGCGCATCAAGTACGTGCGTGTGAAGGCCGGCGAGGACTTCGATAAGCTGGCCCGTGCCGTGGAGCTTACCCCAGGCCTGCTGGCCCGCTGGAACGACATGGACAAAGGCGCCACCCTTGCCGAGGGGCAGCGCATCTACATCCAGCCCAAACGCAACGCCTCCAAAAGCACCGCTGTACATGCTGCCCGCGATGGCGAAAGCCTCTGGAGCGTAAGCCAGGAGCATGGCGTAAAGCTGGCCAGGCTCGCCAAGTACAACGGCCTGCCCACCACGGCCCGCCTTGGTGCAGGGCAGCAGGTGCTGTTGCGCAAGCCCAAACGGTAGGGGCTCCCTGGGCCTTGCCTGTGCAGGCTGGCCCGCCTGTGTTCGCCGCCAGCTGGCCGCTGCGGTTCTTGGTGCACAACACGCTCCGGCGCCATATTCGGCTGCGGTGCCGGCAGGTCAGGCAGGTCAGGCAGGCACCACCCCCACCATGCCAACCCCGAGCACTGCGCCACGCACCAGCCTCCCCAGCCCGTTCTGGGCAGCGTGTCGGCTATATGGTTTTACCCGCCCCAATAAGTGGAATAGAACAAACTCCCGTGCTCAGCATGATGGGGAAATAAACCACATATAGGGCTAACCGAGTGTTTAGCCACAAGGAAAAAATGACAGAACTGATAGCAAAATATAATTGGACAAGTGTCGGACTTTTTGTTGTGGTTATAATTTTTGCTCATTTCTTCACGACAAACCCATATGATTGGAGCGCCAACACGATAAGTGAACTTGCTTCACAGAATTACCAATATCGTTGGATAATGAAAATCGGATTTATTCTGTTTGGTGGCATATTGGCAATCGGAATAATTAACAAGCTGATTAATGGAAATGGAAAATTATTGACCGAACTGCCTATTCTGATATACGGATTGGCAATTTTGATTTCAGGACTTTACTCAACAAAACCAATTGTGGACGGAATTGAGTACTCTGAGTTAGAATCAAAAATACATTCATATTCTGCACAAATTGCAGGAATGGCATTTTCAATCGGACTTTTGATTTATGGATTTACAGAAACCAATACGAATTTAAAAATCATTCATTTTTTAACATTTGCTTTTGTAGTCGGATTTTCAGCGTTGTTTGGAATTATGAATTCTAACGTTGGAATTATACAAAGAATAATGTACTTAGGAAGTTTCGTTTGGTTGTCATCGTTTTACAACCAAATAAATGAAGCCAATGGCTAACAATGTATATAAAAAATAGGCGAAATAGCAATAAATTCAAGGCTTTTGGCTCGCGTCAAAGTTCGTGCTTAACTGAAAGTTTCGTGCTTCGAAATCGCCTATTTTTTATATACTAACCGTTAGCAAGAACCAATGACCACAGCGACATGAAGCACCCGGACGATCCATTGGGCAGGAGAGGTTTTATCAAAAGGTCATCGCTTGTGGCCTTGGGAACAGGTGGTCTAATGGCGTTGCCGGGAAACGCGTTCGCGCAAACTGGAACGAGCCTGGATGAGATCAACATCATTGGGCCAAAGGAGGGGTTCAGCCCTCAACTTGGAACACTGGTCTCGATGATGAATTGGATGAGGATGGTGATGCTGAGCCCGGTTCAAGGCATGCGTACCGAAGAGCTGGATCATTTGGTGGATGACAAGGCGAACACCATCGGTGCCATGTTGTGGCATTTGGCTGCAACCGAAAGGTTCTACCAGATCCACACGTTCGAGGGAAGGGAGTGGGGTGACTGGGATAAGGCGGATGAGTTGGAATGGAGCATTGCTTCCGGGCTGGGGAACGAAGCACGTAGGACGATCAAGGGCAATGATCTTGAGTTCTATCTGCGGAAATTGTCGGATGTGAGGGAGAATACGCTCAAGGAGTTCGCAAAGCGCGATGACGACTGGTTGATGGAAGTGGACACAGCATGGCCTTGGGGGCCTACCAACAACTATTGCAAGTGGTTCCATGTGTGCGAACATGAATCCAATCACAATGGACAGTTCAAGTTCATCAAGAGCAGGCTGCCAGCACGGTGATCGTGACGGTTGGAGCCTGGCGAACAGGACCTGAAGGGCATTGGACCGCAGTTGGGGCCATCGGTTGGCAAATACGGAAAGGCCCCTGGGCTTGTAACACATGGACAGCGTTGGGAACGACCTGAAGGGCAAGCCAAAAAAGGACTACTTGATCAAGCAGGCTACACTGGTGCCCTTGTTCTTTTTTGTCCCTGTTCTGGTGGCGGGGTTCCTGGTCCCGGGCTATGACCCGATCGGGCAACACGCCAGCGAGATCACGCTCACGGGATCTGCGTCTGCGAAAACGCTGGTCAACGTGGGGGCCATAACAACAGGGCTGTCGTGTTTGGCCCTGGCACTTGGAATACTGTTGAGATCCAGGAACCACTACGGCTCCAGCATCTTGGTCGCACTCTTTGGTGTATCCATGGTCTCGAACGGGATCTACCCGATGGGAACGGCACTGCATGGCATGTATGGGATGGGCCTGACACTGCTGATACTACCCTTCGAGGCCTGTTACGAATGGAAGAACGAGATCATGGATAAGCGGTTCTTTACGATCTCATTGATCGCTGGATCCGTGATCTTCGTTTACATGTGGTCCATGCTTGTGGGGGTGGACCCCGCTGCCTATCGGGGAGCAACGCAACGCATTGCAAGTGTCTTTATCTTCGGATGGATCGCCTATTGGGCCTATGTGTTGAACAGACTGGTGCCTGATCGGTAGCGTCCGGGGGAAACTGGTGGAGCTGTCCGGTGCGGCACGTGCATCGGCGCAGATCGAAGAGACCATGGACAGGGTGTCGCCTTGTGGTGTTACATTGGACTCTGGTACCAGCAGGTCCGCCCAGCACCCAGCCTTGGCCAAGCGGCGGCTTCCACGGCGCAGCGGGGGCCGTGTGGAGGTGCCCACCGCAGGGGTGGAGTGCACTGCACATGGACCGATCCACGGTTCTGGACCGCTTGTGAAAACGAAGAAATGACCGATCACATGGAAGAAGGGAACGAAGGCCATCGTAGCACTGCGGAGCAAGCCCTTGATGCCAGGCAGAAGCTGTTGTTCGGCATGTTCGCATGGGCGCTACTGTACTGGGGGCGTGCGAGCGAATTCAAGGCCCATGGCTACCACCGCAAGTATGCGGAAGCAAGGCAGGCGCTGTACATCGGGCTATCCATCTACGCAGTAGCGCTCGTTCTATTTGTTGTGGTCGTACAGCTGATGAATTCCGGACACATCGCGCTGTAGCGTGCAGGATGCACGCGCCGATCGCACATGGCCGGAACTGAACAGGCAGGAGCTGGTAGGCCATGGAAGTAGCGTATTTCGACCTGATGTATTTCCACCTGGCAACGGTGGTGCCATGCTTTGTCATCGGAACGGTCTTGTTGCTGATCCAGAAAGGCACACGCATCCACAAGGGCTTCGGGAGGATCTACATGGTGCTTATGCTGCTGACGGCATTGGTAACCCTTTTCATGCCTGCCCAGATAGGACCACGGGTGCTGGACCACTTTGGTTGGATCCATGGATTCAGCTTCCTCACGCTCGACACCGTGCCCACCGCCTACCTGGCCATCAAGAAGGGCAACGTGAAGGCGCATCGGCGCAAGATGGTCCTGCTGTACTTCGGAGCCATCATCATTGCAGGGGGCTTCACGTTCACACCCGGGCACTATCTGCACGATCTGTTCTTTGGGTAGCGCCGGTCGTGCGCGTGTAGGCTTGCCCGAAGCCGATAGCACAGGGGGCTGAGAGGCTGGCCAGTTGGGTTCAGTATGCACCTTGTTCTGTCCCGAGGAGTTGTCTACTGCTTCCTCCGCTACTCCGCCTATTGCGTTGCGCCGCTACTTGCCCACCTTATGCTCCATCACACCCGCAATGCTCTGCGCGCGCTGCTTGGCCTCCTCGGCCTTGGGGCCGGCAAAGAGCTCGTCCACGGTGTTGGTGAAGAGTTGCACCCAGCGGGTGAAATGCGCGGGCTGCATGGGCAGGCGCTGGTGCAGTAGGACGTGCGCGCTCATGGGGTCGCCCACATAACTCCTGTCGCCGAAGAGCAGCATGTTCCAGAAGCCCTCGATGCGCGGGGTGTGGTGCGCCCAGTCCACGTGGGTAAAGAAGTGCGCCAGCGCGGGGTCGTGGCGGGCCTTGGCGTAGAAGGCGGCGATCAGGCGCTGCACATCGGCCGGGCCGGTGATGTCGGGGTGCTGGGGCATGGGGCAAAGGTGGTGCCCACGGGCAGCAGTGGGTGTCTATTCCCGGCTCAATCGTTCTCCCCCGTGAACCGGCCCACCTCGTCCTTGGTGCCGAAGAGCACCAGGATGTCGCCTTTCTGGGGGATGAAGTCGGGGTCCATGACGCCCAGTGCGCCCAGCTTGATGGAGCGGCGGCCCATGAAGCTCTTTTCGCTCTCCTTGCGCAACACGGTCACCAGACCCAGCTGGCGCTTGGTCAACTCTTCGATGCGGTTGAGGGGTTTGCCCACGAAGCGGTCGGGCACCACGATCTCCACGATGATGAAGCCGCCGGGCAGCTCGAACTGGTCCACCAGGCGGCGCAGGTTGAGCTTGCGTGCCAGGCCGTCGGCGGCCTTCTCCTCGGGGTGCATCACCTCGGTAACGCCCATGGAGTTCAGCACCATTTCGTGGATGGGGCTGATGGCGCGGCTGATGACGCGCTTCACCTTCAGGTTCACCAGCAGGGCGGTGGTCATGATGTTGGCGCCCTCGTCCTCACCGATGGCCACCACGGCGGCATCCACATCGTTCAGCGGCAGGCTGCTCATGGCCAGCGGGTCGTTGCTCTCCAGGCACACGGCCAGCGACACCTCGTTCTTGATGTTCTCCACCTTGGCCATGCTATGGTCTATGGCGATCACCTCGTGGCCCATTTGGGTGAGCTTTACAGCGAGGGAGCGACCGAAGTTCCCGAGACCGAATACTGCGACTTTCATGGTGGATCAGTTGATGAGGATGTCCTCTTTGGGATAACGGTAGGGTGTGGTCTGCACCTGGCGCAGCACGCTGACCAGCAAGGTAAGCCCGCTTACCCGGCCCACGAACATCACCAGCACCAGGAAGAGCCGGGTATCGTCGCCCAGGGCCGCGGTTATGCCCATGCTCTGGCCCACGGTGGCGAAGGCGCTGAAGCATTCGAAGGCCACGGGCAGCAGGGCCATTTCGGGTTCCAGC
>CAYQMC010000147.1:0-7836 GCA_964418285.1 uncultured Chryseobacterium sp. | reverse complement strand
CTGCTCGGACATGCACCTGTTGAGGACCCGCTCTTCGGCCCCGGCCCCATTCGTGCGCAACGTTGGAACGAGGCCATGGTGGCCTGGGATGCCACACCCGGCCAAAGCAATCCCGCCTTACGCCAAGCCTTGGTGCCCGCCGTGCCCTTCAGCAACGCCTTCGCGCCGAACAATGCACACATCTGGGCACTGGCCTACGAGCTTAGTCCCTTGCCCATAACCCTGCTGCACTTCGGTGCCGAAGCGAAGGACAACAGCTACGTACACTGCACCTGGACCACCGCCAACGAGCAGGACAACGACTTCTTCACCGTGGAACGAAGCCGTGATGGGAGCATCTTCGAGGACATTGGCGAAGTGACCGGGGCGGGCAACAGCCTCACCACACTGCATTACAGCTTCGATGACCTGCGCCCCTACGCCGGCCTCAGCTACTACCGCCTGCGCCAAACGGACTTCGATGGCACCGAGACCTGGAGTCGCGCTGTGCCGGTGATGATCACCCGCAACATTGAGCTGAGCGTATTCCCCAACCCGAACGATGGACGCTTCACCATCTTGCGCTCCGATCCGGAAACTTCCCTGCAACTACACCTCATGGACGGTGCTGGCAGGCTGGTGGGGCAATGGAACATGCTGGCTGGCGAAGACCGGCTGCATGTGCACCTGGGAACAGCCAGCGGTCTTTATACCCTGCGTTGGAGCGGAGGGCAGGCGAAGGTGAGCGTGGGGCGGTGAGTGATCACACCACCTCCCCTCGCAGATCGTGCTCGTTCGCCTCGGTGATGTGCACCTCGGCAAAGTCCCCGATCCGCAGGTAGTTCCCTTCCGTCGGTATCAGCACCTCATTGTCCACCTCCGGTGAGTCGAACTCGGTGCGGGCGATGTAGTGGCCGCTCTCGGCCTTGTCGACCAGCACTTTGAAGGTCTTGCCCAGCTTGGCCTGGTTAAGCTCGAAGCTGATGCCGCCTTGCAGTTCCATGATCTCCTGGGCACGTTGTTCTTTCACCTCGGCGGGAACATCGTCATCGAAGGTGTGGGCGTGCGTGTCCTCTTCGTGGCTGTACGTGAAGGCACCGAGACGGTCGAAGCGCATGCGGTCGATCCACGCGAGGTTCTCGTCGTGGTCGGCCTGTGTCTCGCCGGGGAAACCGCTGATGAGCGTAGTGCGGATGGCGATGCCTGGCACTTTGTCGCGGATGGTATCGACGAGGGCCTCGGTCTTCTCCTGGGTGATACCACGACGCATGCGGGTGAGCATGCGCGTGCTGCCGTGCTGGAGCGGCATGTCCAGGTAGTTGCACACGTTGCTGCGTTCGCGCATCACGTCCAGCACGTCCATCGGGAAGCCGCTGGGAAAGGCATAGTGTAGGCGGATCCAGTCGATGCCCTCAACATCGCTCAGGCGCGAAACGAGTTCGTCCAGGTTGCGCTTCTTGTAGATGTCGAGCCCGTAGTAGGTAAGGTCCTGGGCAATGAGGATGAGTTCCTTCACGCCTTGCTTGGCGAGGTTGCCCGCATTGGTCACCAGCTGCTCCATGGGCGTGCTGATGTGCTTGCCACGCATGAGCGGGATGGCGCAGAACGAGCACTTGCGGTCGCAGCCCTCGCTGATCTTGAAGTAGGCGAAGTGCGCGGGGGTGGTCAGCAGGCGCTCCCCAACCAGTTCATGTTTGTAGTCGGCTTTGAGGGTCTTGAGCAGGCGGGGCAGGTCGCGCGTGCCGAACCAGGCGTCCACCTGGGGGATCTCGGCCTGCAACTCGGCGCCATAGCGCTGGCTGAGGCAGCCGGTCACGTAGACCTTCTCGACCGCACCTTCATCCTTCGCGTTCGCCCAGGAGAGGATGGTGTCGATGCTCTCCTGCTTGGCGTTGTCGATGAAGCCACAGGTGTTGATGACCACCACATTGTGGTCCGCATGGTCGGCCTCGTGGTCCACCGCGATGCCATTGGCCTTCAACTGGGCCATCATCACCTCGCTGTCGAAGGTGTTCTTGGAACAGCCCAGGGTAACGACGTTGACCTTGGTCTTGCGAAGGGTGCGGGCTTTCATAGGGATGTCATGGTCTTGCGGCCCGGATACGCCGGAAGGGACGCAAAAGTAGGCCATCGGGCATGGCCGAACCTCCGTGATGCGGATCGCGTAGTAAGCTCCATAAGCATGGTTTCCACGCTCCAGAACGAACCAGCGATAACCACCCTGCGCCGGCAAAGCGAGCGCAAGGTGTTCATCACCATGGGCCTGTCCATGGCGGTGTGCGCTTGCTTATGGTGTGTTTGGTGCATCCTCACCGGACATGCCCATGCTGCAGTGATACCCGGCATTTATATAGGCCTTGCAGGTGCATCGCTCATCGCCATCCGGTCGGCCCGGGCCGAGCTCTTCTTCCGTCATGTGCTCTTGATCGCAGGTGTCCTGCTTCCGTTCGTATTCCAACTGATACTGGGCGGCTTGGACGCCAGCGGAATGGTCATGCTATGGAGCCTCCCCACCCTTGTGGCTGCCGTGAACCTGCAAAGTGGTGGTGTGCGCTATGGATATCTGGCGGCCACCGGCATCCTGCTCACGACTTTCGCGGCCTTCGACCCGGTCCTGATGGCGCCCGCATTGCTTCCCGAAGGCACAGGACACCTGCTCCTGGCCTTCAACCTGGCGACCATCATGCCCGCCAACTTCATCCTGGCGGACCATATGCTGAGGGCGGAACGGACCCTACGCAAGCGGGTGTTCGCCCAGCAGCGGGAAACGAACGAACGGTTCGTACAGGCCTTGGAAGATCGCAATATGGACATGCAGCAAAGCCTGGACTATGCTGCGCGCATCCAGATGGCCCTTTGGCCCGACAGGGACCGGGTGCGTGGGCTGTTCGAACAAATGCATGTGCACTACGAACCCAAGGAGGCCGTGGGCGGCGATTTCCTGTGGCATGCCCGCGTGGAGGAGCGCAGTTACTTCATGGTCCTGGACTGCACCGGACACGGCGTTCCCGGGAGCCTGATGAGCATGCTGATGCACGGCCTGCTGAACGAGGTGGTACACACCGGCAGGAACCTTGGGGCCGCTGAAGTGGTGCGGCGCACGCTTCAACTGCTCAACGACCGCCTGGACCGCGAGCGTACCGGCAATACCGATGGCGCCGAGATGGCCGTGCTCTGTTTCGACCACGGCAAACGCAGCGTGAGCTGCTGCAGCTACGGATGTGGCATTATCGTGCAGGAAGGCGAACGCACCTTGCATCTCAAAAGTCATAGCGGCAATGCCGCCCTGATGCAGGGATCGCGCCTCGACGCGCTATGCGAGCATATCCTGACCGTAAGCGCCGACACCCGTTTGTTCCTGTACACCGATGGGGTGGCCGACCAGTTCTGTGCCAACGATCGGCGCAAATTCACGCGGGCTCGACTCGAGGCCTGCATCGTGGGTGCGGCTTCGCTCGCTCCGGAGGACCAGATCGAGAGCTTCCAGCGGACCTTCGCCGAATGGCGGGGGGAAACGCCGCTGCTGGACGACATCCTGCTGGTGGGGGTGGTCCCTGCTGCCTGCTGGAGGAGCTATACCGATCTTGACTTGGACCAGGACCTGGAGGGCGCAGCCTGAAACCGTTGCCTGCTACTTGAACAGCGCTTCCACGAAAGCCCGCTTATCGAACACCTGCAGGTGGTCGATGCCTTCGCCCACCCCGAGGTACTTGATGGGGATGTTGAACTGCTCGCTGATGCCGATGGCAACACCGCCCTTGGCCGTGCCGTCGATCTTGGTGAGGGCCAACGCAGTTACGTCCGTGGCCTTGGTGAACTGCCTGGCCTGCTCGATGGCGTTCTGACCGGTGCTTGCATCGAGCACCAGGAGCACCTCGTGCGGAGCATCGGGGATCACCTTGCGCATCACGTTGCGGACCTTGGTCAACTCGTTCATCAGGCCGATCTTGTTGTGCAAACGACCGGCGGTATCGATGATCACGATGTCGGCCCCATGGGCCTTGGCATACTGCACCGTGTCGAAGGCCACGGCCGCTGGATCGGCATTCATTCCCTGTTGCACCAGGTCAACGCCCACGCGTTCGCTCCAAATGCGCAGCTGGTCCACGGCCGCAGCGCGGAAGGTATCCGCAGCGCCGAGCACCACGCTCCTGCCTTCCTTCTTGAAGGCATTGGCCAATTTGCCGATGGTGGTGGTCTTGCCCACACCATTCACGCCCACGACCATGATGACATAGGGCTTCACGGCTGGATCCATGGGCACGGGATCCTTCATGAGGTCGGCGATCTCGGCGCGGAGCATGGCGTTCAGCTCGCCGGTACCCACGTACTTGTCACGCTTCACCCGGTCCTGGATCCGGTCGATGATGCGCAGGGTGGTCTCCACCCCCACATCGCTGCTCACAAGGATCTCCTCCAGGTCATCGAGCACGCCATCGTCGATGACACTCTTCCCAGCGATCGCCCTGGTGAGCTTGCCGAACAACCCTTCACGCGAGCGCTCAAGGCCAGCGTCAAGGGCCTGCTTCTCGGCAACCTCCTCGGCGGGCTTCTTCTTACCGAACAGACCGAACAATGCCATGTCTTTATGCTCGAAAAGGCCTCTACCCTCGGGCAGCGGCCTTTTCACAATGGATCATGGGGGCTTATTTGCCCGCGATCAGTTTGTCGGCTTCGTCCGAAGGAACGACCTGCTCCACGAAGGAGTAGCCCTTGTTTCCTTCCTTCTTGATCATGCGGATGACCTTCGTAAAGGTCTTGGCATCGGCCTTCTTGAGGCTTGCTACGGTCTTCTTTGCCATGTGTCACGCGCCGAAGCGCTTTTTGTGATTGGGTAACAGGCTCGCGCAGGCGCGGCTTACTTGATCTCTTTGTGAACGGTCATCTTGCGCAGGATGGGGTTGTACTTCTTCAACTCCATGCGCTCGGTGGTGTTCTTCCGGTTCTTGGTGGTGATGTAACGCGAGGTACCAGGCTGCCCCGAGGTCTTGTGTTCGGTGCACTCCATGATCACCTGGATGCGGTTACCCTTCGCTTTCTTGGCCATCGCTGTATCGGTTCAGGACGTGCCTGAACGGCACGGGGGCGCAAAAGTAGTGCAACGGAACGAACTACCCAAATACCTCCTGCAAAGGGATCGGCTTGGCCTGGCCCGAAGCTCGTCCCGGAATGCCGAAGGCGCCGTACGGATACCGCACGGCGCCTTCGCAAAAGTACTGGAAGGCTTAAAGGAAACCCTTCTCCTTGGCTTGTTTCAGGGCGGTCTCGAGACCGATCTTGTTGATGGTGCGCATACCGGCAGCGCTCACCCGCAGGTTCACCCACTTGTTCTCGCCGGCCAGGAAATACTTGCGATCCTGCAAATTCGGTTCGAAGGTGCGGCGCGTCTTGCGGTTGGAGTGGGAGACCTTGTTACCGGTGATGACGTGTTTACCGGTGATCTGGCAGATCTTGGACATGGCTGTGCGTGTTACGGGGCGGCAAATGTAGGAAAAATCGCTTCTCCTTCGAAGGTGTTCCTAAAGGTTCTCATCCACCATGGGGGCGGCCACCCGGCCATTGATCAGGGCCTTACGCAGCATGTTCAAGGCGGCGAGGGCACTGCGCTTGATCACCAGGTCGCGGCTGCCGGGGAAGCTGCCCATGGCACTGCGCACCCCATCCGGCCCAGCCACGGCCAGCCATACGGTACCCACAGGTTTCTCGGCGGTACCGCCATCAGGACCGGCCACACCGCTGATGGCGATGCTCCATTCGGTGCGGAGTGCAGCACGCACCCCTTGGGCCATCTGTTCCACCACGGGCTTGCTCACCGCGCCTTCCAATTCCAGCATGTCGGCCGGAATACCGAGTTCCTCCATCTTCACGGCATTGGCGTAACTCACCACACTGCCCACATAGTAGGCGGAACTCCCGGGAATGCTGGTGATCAGGTGGCTGACATAGCCTCCGGTACAGCTCTCGGCAAGTGCCAGCGTTTCACCGCGTTCCTTCAGCATGCGGCCCACCACCAGTTCCAGCTTCTCCTCTCCTTCACCGAAGATCAACTCCGGGATCAGGCGGTACAGCTGGTCGGCCTTCTGGTCCACCCGGTTGCGCGCACCGGCCGCATCGTTGCTGGCATAGGTGCTCATGCGGAGCTTCACCAGGCCGGGACTGGGCAGGTAGGCCAATTTGATGGCATCCTCGGCAAGGCTGTCCTCCCACGCCGCGATGCGCTGCGCCAGGTGGCTTTCCCCGAGTCCTGTGGTAAGCACAGTGCGGTGCACGATGGTCGGCGGCTCGAAGAAGCGCTGCAGTTCGGGGAGCACATGCTGCTGCATCATGGCCTTCATCTCATAGGGAACGCCCGGCATGCTCACGTATATCCTGCCCTCCTGCTCGAACCACATGCCGCTGGCCGTTCCACGGTCGTTGGGCACCACGGTGCAGCTTTCTGGCAGGTCGGCCTGGGCACGGTTCACCTCGAGCGGTTCGCGACCGATGCTTTCGAAGAAGGACGCGATCCTGGCCTCGATGAGCGGATGCCGCACCAGCCTGGTCCCGAAGAACTCGCAAAGGGTATGCTTGGTGATGTCGTCCTTGGTGGGGCCCAGTCCGCCGGTGATCAGCAGCACATCGGTCCGCACACCGGCCAGGGCATCCAGGATCACCTGCTTGTCATCGCCGATCACCAACACCTTGGTGGGCCGGATGCCGATCAATGAGAGCTGCTCCCCGATCCAACCAGCGTTGGTGTTGATGGTCTGACCGATGAGCAGTTCATCGCCGATGGAAAGGATGGTGGCCGTGATCTCCTTGGACATGGCGCAAAGGTCGGGAGAGATGCCAAGAGGATGTGGAAATGGGAAGAAGATGTGAAAATGGGGCGCTACCTGTATGGCTTTGTCTGCCTCCCAGCTGCTCCAAAATCCATCGAAGTGCGAGACCTTTCACGATCGATCGAAGCACGCATTCCATCTCCACATCTCCACATCGGATCATCTCCACATCTCCCCTACCCATGCATCGTAGGTGCCGTTCCATACCGCCCCACCACCTCCGCCTCGTAGGCCAGGAACTCCTTCCAGCGCTTGTCCACATCCACCTTGCCGCCGAACTGGCGGGCGAAGCCGATGAAGGTGGTGTAGTGGCCCGCTTCGCTGATCATCAGTTCGCGGTAGAAGGCGCACAGTTCGGGATCGTCCACCTCCTCGGTAAGCACCTTGAAACGTTCGCAGCTGCGGGCCTCGATCATGGCGCTGAAGAGCAGGCGGTCCACCAGGCGTTCCTCGCGGTCGCCGTCCTTGCGCAGGAATTGCATCAGCTCGTTCACGTAGTTGTCCTTGCGCTCGGGACCCAGCTTCCAGCCACGCGCATGGATCTTCTCCAGAACCTGGCCGAAGTGGTCCAGCTCCTCCTGTGCGATGCGGGTAAGTTCCGCGACCAGTTCGCTCAGCTCGGGGTAGCGCACGATCATGCTGATGGCGTTGCTCGCCGCCTTCTGCTCGCACCAGGCATGGTCCGTAAGCAGTTCGGGCAGGTCCTGGCGGACGAGTTCCGCCCAGCGGGGGTCGGTGGGGAGTTGAAGACCGAGCATGAAGGAGACTTCGCGTTGTGTGTGTGTGTGGCAAAGTTGGGGCCCACGGGCCAACGGTCGACATGACCACACCGGAGCTCGTCCATACCTTGGCGCGGCTGGCAGCGCCCCCCTTGGTCCGCATCGCCCTGCACACATGGAACCCGTCCCCTCGCCCTTCAGTGAACTCGGCTTGTCCGACGCCTTGGCCTTGGCCGCGAGGGCGCTTCAGTATTCGGAGCCTACTCCCATCCAGCAGCAGGCCATTCCTGCGGTGCTTTTCGGCAAGGACATACTGG
>CAYQMC010000146.1:0-7860 GCA_964418285.1 uncultured Chryseobacterium sp. | reverse complement strand
GGATCCTTTGGTATCGAGCTCGGTAGCCTTGAGGTAGCTATCGATGGCCTTATCGATGGCGTCCGGGAAAATGGCTTTGAGGCTTTCGTCCTCCCCCATGGCGATCATGCGGTAGATGTCTCCACGGTAGCGCCAGGTCTTTTCATTAGCCCCGGTCTTCGCATCCGATATCGCTGGCTCGATGTACTCGGCGGCCTTGGCGAGCTCGCCGGATTTCATGTAATTGTACGCATTCACAACGTTCACGTTCTGGGCGGAAAGGCCCAGCGTTGCCGCGGCGAGCACTATGGTAATGAAGGTCTTCATCGTTGGTTCCTTGGTTCTAAAGGTCAGTCTTCGGTTGGAGCAGCGTCCTCGCCTGCGTCTGCAACATCGGTGCCATTCCCATCATCGCCCGCTGGTGCTTCGCCTTCTTCGAGCTCCTCAGGGAGTTCATCCTCCTTGAGTTCACTATCGATCTTGGCCACTGCAGCGATCTGGTCGTTCTTGCGCAATTCGATCAGGCGAACCCCTTGTGTAGCACGACCAAGGACACGCATTTCGTCCAATCCCATGCGGATGGTAAGCCCACTGCGGTTGATGATCATCAGCTGGTCATCGTCCTTCACGTCCTTGATGGCGATGAGCGCACCGGTCTTGTCGGTCACTTGCAGGGTCTTCACCCCTTTGCCACCGCGGTTCACCATGCGGTAAGCGAATTCCCCGTCCTCGTCCATGATGGCGGAGCGCTTGCCGTAACCTTTTTCGCTTACGACCAGGACCTGGCGTGTTGAAAGCTCGGCACCGTCCACGGTGATCATACCGATAACTTCGTTGCTCTCCGACCCACCGCTCAGGTTCATACCACGCACACCGCTTGCGTTGCGGCCCATCGGTCGCACATCCCCTTCGTTGAAGTGCACTGCACGGCCATCGCGACTGGCCAGGATGATGTGAGTGGTCCCATTGGTGAGCTTGGCCTCCAGCAGTTCGTCGTTCTCGCGGATGTTCACGGCGATGATGCCATTGGAACGCGGGCGGCTGTATGCCTCTAGCGTGGTCTTCTTGATCACGCCCTTCTTCGTGCACAGCACCACGAAGTGGTTCTTCAGGTGCTCTTCGTTCTTCAGATCGGTCACGTTGAGGTAGGCCACGACCTTATCGTCCCCTTCGATCTGGACCAGGTTCTGGATTGCCCTACCCTTGCTTTGGCGCGTGCCTTCGGGAATATCGAACACACGCATCCAGTAGCACCGCCCCTTCTGGGTGAAGATGAGCAGGTAGTTGTGGTTGGTGGCCACAAAAAGGTGCTCCAGGAAGTCCTCGTCACGTGTGGTGCTTCCCCGGCTCCCCTTTCCACCACGACCCTGGGTACGGAACTCGCTGAGGCTGGTGCGCTTGATGTAGCCCAAGTGGCTGATGGTGACCACCACGGTATCGTCCGCGATCAGGTCCTCCATCCGCATGTCACCGCTGGAGGCTACGATGGCCGTGCGCCGCTTGTCGCCGTACTTCTCCTTTACTTCCAAGGTCTCCTCCTTCACGATCTTCATCCGCAGGTTCTCATCGGCCAGGATGGAACGCAAGTGGTCGATCAGCTTCATCAACTCGGCATATTCCTCCTTGATCTTATCGCGCTCCAGTCCGGTAAGGCGCTGCAGGCGCATGTCCAGGATCGCACGAGCCTGGATCTCGCTGAGCGAGAATTCGCTCATCAGTCCTTCGCGGGCTACTTCAGGAGTGGCACTGGCTCGGATCAGGGCGATCACGGCGTCCAAGTGGTCCAGTGCGATGAGCAGGCCTTCCAGGATGTGGGCACGCTCCTCGGCCTTGCGTAGATCGAACTTGGTACGCCGTACGATCACGTCCAAGCGGTGGTCCACGAAGTGCTTGATCATAGCCTTCAGCCCCAACAGCATGGGTCTGCCACCGACCAGACAGATATTGTTGATGCTGAAGCTGGTCTGCAGCGAGCTGTACTTGTAGAGCTGGTTGAGTACCACGGTGCCCATGGCCTCGCGCTTCACTTCATAAGCGATGCGGATACCGGTGCGGTCACTGTAGTCGTTCACATCACTGATACCCTCGATACGCTTATCGTTCACCAGGTCGGCAACGCCTTTCACAAGCTGCACGGCCTTGTTGGTCTGGAACGGGATCTCGGTGCAGATTATGGTCTCCCGCCCGGTCCGATCATCCTCCTCGATGCTGCACGCTGCGCGCAGCACTACTCTGCCCCTACCCGTTTCATAGGCTTCACGGATGCCTTCCACCCCCCGTATGACACCTCCTGTGGGGAAGTCCGGCCCTTTGATGTGTTCCATCAGGCCATCCACATCGATGTCCTTGTTCTCGATGTAAGCCGCGATGCCATCGCAAACCTCGCTGAGGTTGTGAGGTGGCATGTTGGTGGCCATGCCTACGGCAATACCCGATGCCCCGTTGATAAGCAGGTTGGGGATCTTGGTGGGCATCACGCTGGGCTCCTCCAGGGTGTCATCGAAATTGGCGCGCATGTCCACCGTCTCCTTGTCCAGATCGGCCAATACCTCTTCGGCGATCTTTCTCAAGCGGGCCTCGGTGTAACGCATGGCTGCCGGACTGTCACCATCGATGCTGCCAAAGTTGCCTTGCCCATCCACCAAGGGATACCGTAAGCTCCACTCCTGTGCCATACGCACCATGGCATCGTACACGCTACTATCCCCGTGTGGGTGGTACTTACCAAGCACCTCTCCGACGATACGGGCGCTCTTCTTGTGCGCTCGGTTGCTGAGGACACCCAGGTCCTGCATGCCATAGAGCACGCGGCGGTGCACGGGTTTCAAGCCATCGCGCACATCGGGCAAGGCCCGGCTCACGATCACCGACATCGAGTAATCGATGTAGGCCGTGCGCATCTCGGTGTCTATACTGATCGGAATGATCTTTTCTCCTTCTGCCATGATCTACTGTTCTGAACGGTGGCCCGATGCTTGTTCACAGGCCTCCCGAAAGGGAGCCCGAAAGTAGTCCGCTCTGGAAGAGTAACGCATGGGTAGTTTTCCACAAGGTCACATCGCCTTGTGGATAAATGGAAGTACAGCGAACAGGGCCACCGATATGGCGTTGAATAGCTTGCCCCCTTGGACGGTAGTGTACCTTAGTAACCCCACGAGCGGTCTTTCCGGCCGCCCCATTTAGAACCGATATCGACCATATGGACGCCAAATTCTCACCCAGGGTCCGTGATGTGATCACCTTCAGCCGTGAAGAGGCATTGCGCTTGGGCCACAACTACATCGGCATCGAGCACATACTGCTCGGGCTCATCCGCGAAGGCGACGGGAACGCGGTACGCATCCTGCAACGCTTGGAAGTGGATCTTGACGAACTGCGCAAAGTGGTGGAAGGCTCGATGGAGCCCGCCAGCGCCATGCGACCACCGGACAAGGACAAGATCACCTTGGTGAAACAGGCCGAGAAGATGCTCAAGATCACGTTCCTGGAGGCCAAGCTGTTCAAGAGCCCACAGATCGATACCGAGCATCTGCTATTGAGCATGCTGAAGGACGAGGACAACCTTGCCACACGTACGCTTCACAAATTCCGTGTGGATTACGATAACGTAAAGCACGAGGTGGATGCCATACTGGCCAGTGGAGGCACGGCCGACGACACGTATAGCAGCAAGCCCAAGGCCCAGGGCCCCCAAGGGACCGAGGACGATGATGATGAAGCAGGCGGGTTCCCCACCGGTGGTGGAGGGGGTGGTGCGCGTAAGCAGGGCGACAGCAAGAGCAAGACCCCCGTGTTGGACAACTTCGGTCGCGACCTGACCAAGATGGCCGAGGAAGGCAAGCTGGACCCCATCGTGGGACGCGAGAAGGAGATCGAGCGGGTAAGCCAGATCCTTAGCCGCCGTAAGAAGAACAATCCCGTGTTGATCGGTGAACCCGGTGTTGGTAAGAGCGCCATAGCCGAAGGCCTTGCATTGCGCATTATCCAGCGCAAGGTGAGCCGCGTGCTCTTCGGTAAGCGGATCGTGGCCTTGGACATCGCCAGCCTGGTGGCTGGCACCAAGTACCGCGGCCAGTTCGAAGAACGCATGAAGGCGGTGATGAACGAGTTGGAGAACAGTCCGGACGTGATCCTCTTCATCGACGAGATCCACACCATCGTAGGTGCGGGCGGTGCCAGCGGAAGTCTGGATGCCAGCAACATGTTCAAGCCTGCACTGGCGCGTGGCGAGATCCAGTGCATCGGTGCCACCACACTGGACGAATACCGCCAGTACATCGAAAAGGATGGGGCTTTGGAGCGCCGCTTCCAGAAGGTGCTTGTGGAACCCACATCCATCGATGAGACCATACAGATCCTGAACAACATCAAGGAGAAGTACGAGGACCACCACAGCGTGAACTACACTCCTGAGGCCATCGATTCCTGTGTGAAGCTCACGGCGCGTTACATCACCGACCGCCACCTTCCCGACAAGGCGATCGACGCCATGGACGAGGCTGGTAGCAGGGTCCACATCAGCAACATCGTGGTGCCCAAGTCGATCCTGGATGTGGAGAAGAAGATCGAGGACATCAAGGAGGAAAAGAACCGGGTCGTGCGCAGCCAACGCTACGAGGAGGCCGCCAAGCTGCGCGATACGGAACGCCAGTTGTTGGAAGAGCTCGAACGAGCCAAGAAGCTGTGGGAAGAAGAGAGCAAGACCAACCGCACCACGGTGAGCGAGGAGAACGTCGCCGAAGTGGTGGCCATGATGAGCGGTATTCCGGTCACACGCATAGCAGAGAAGGAGAGCGGCAAGTTGCGCCGGATGAAAGAGGAGATGCAGGGCAAGGTCATCGGGCAGGACGATGCGGTTGTGAAGGTGGTGAAAGCGATCCAGCGCAACCGGGCCGGCCTGAAAGACCCCAACCGCCCCATCGGTTCGTTCATTTTCCTGGGTCCGACCGGAGTAGGCAAGACCCAATTGGCCAAGGAGCTTGCCCGTTATCTCTTCGACACGGATGATGCCCTGATCCGCATCGACATGAGCGAGTACATGGAGAAGTTCTCCGTAAGCCGCTTGATCGGTGCGCCTCCAGGTTATGTGGGCTATGAGGAAGGCGGACAGCTCACCGAAAAAGTGCGCCGCCGCCCCTACTCCATCATCCTGTTGGACGAGATCGAGAAGGCCCACCCCGATGTGTTCAATCTACTGCTGCAGGCCCTGGACGATGGAAAGATGACCGACAGCCTTGGTCGTCATATCGATTTCAAGAATTCCATTGTCATCATGACCTCCAACATCGGAGCCCGTGACCTGAGCGACTTCGGCAAGGGCGTAGGGTTCGGCACCACGGCCAAGGCCGCCGCCCAGGAGGACAGCAACCGTGGGGTGATCGAGAAAGCCCTGAAGAAAGCATTCGCCCCCGAGTTCCTGAACCGGATCGACGACATCGTGATCTTCAACAGCCTTACCCGTGGAGACATCCATAAGATCATCGATATTGAACTCGAGTACCTGTACAAGCGGGTGTCCGAACTTGGCTACGACCTGAAGCTGACCGAGGATGCAAAGGACTTCCTCGCCGAGAAGGGCTACGACGAGAAATTCGGAGCCCGACCACTGAAGCGCGCCATCCAGAAGTTCATCGAGGATCCGATGGCGGAGGAGATCATCAACCAGAGCATCGAGGAAGGTGATAAGATCACCGTGAACCTCAACAAGGAGAAGAGCGATCTGCAGATCAAAGTGACGAAAGGCAAGAAGAAGGTGGGTAGGACGGAGGGCGAAAGCAAGGATGAGCCCCCTACCGAGTCCGCGTGATCATTGCTAAGAAATCATGCAGAACGGCCCGCACTTGGCGGGCCGTTCATCTTACCAGCCTGCCTTGGCCTCTTCGCTCTTCCTAAGCCGCGTGCTAAAGCCAAGACCGATCAGGATATTCTGGAAATCGTTGTTCTCCATGGTCTGCACCCTGCCCGGAAAACCCTCAAGGCCAAGATCCAGTGTGCTGAATCGCGTTGCATCGCGCTCATAACCCAATGTAAGGCCGAAGGCAAGGTTCTCAGTGGCATGGACGTAGTACCCCACACCAAAGCCCAAGTGCAACACGGTACGGTCGCTCTGGTCCGAACAAGTGGGACAATCAAAGACGTAGCTACTGGTGCCGGCCCGAGCGCTCAATTCATAGAAAGTCCGGTCACCGGTGTAACGTTCATACTGGAGTTTCCCGAAGAACGTCACCTTGCGGATGTCGCCCGAGGTGACCAAAGGAGCCAAAGCCCGCTCCTTCACCCCGAACCAGGTCATCTTACCTCCGACACCCACTCCAAGGCCCTTGCCGATCGGCACTTGGAATACGGCATCCAATTGTCCCAGGGTCTCCGTTACGCTATTGAACAAGGGGTTTGCCAAGGGGGCAGGAAGCACCAACGTGCCTTTCAAGGTGGTGGAAACATCCGGCAGGCGTTGCTTGGCCTGCCCCGAGCCCTGCAACCATAGCAGGACCGTTCCTATGAATACGATGGTACGAGCACCCCTCATTGCTGCTGAAGACGAAAGCCACGCACAGTACGTTGCGTGGCACTGCGTACCTCGAAGTAGAAAAGGCCATCGTCCAATGTTGGGAGCATGAATTCAAGCTCGTGCCTTCCCATACCAAGCGAGGCATCCGGCCAGGAATGCAATGTGGCGTGATGCGTGTCGAGCAGGTTGATGTGCAACTGTTCGCCTTGTGGCATGTCCATCACAACGCGCAAGCGACTGGGGTGGTATTCCACGTCGAGCATCTGTAGTTCGGCATGGTTGATGGCCGGCATGTCCCTGAGCAGGACCCATTGTCTGAAACGCCGGAAACCCATGACCACCGCAAGTATGGACAGCGTGATCAGGAGCGCAGTACGCAGGATAGTGAGGTCCATCTCCATGGTTCAGAGCACGATGACACCCTGTATCGAAGAGGCCTTGTCGTGCCTGGCCACAACGTCGTCCGCATTGAGCATCACCTCCTTCACCGTAATACTCAGGTACTTTCCACCCGAGGAATATCGCCGAAGGATCTCGCTTTCCTCCGGGAAAAGGGCCAGTAATGCTTGAAGGCGTTCCTCATCGGGTTCAAGCACGAATTTGAACATATATACCGAAGGCCACTGATGTACCTGGTTCAATCGCTCGCGCAGTCGGTTCTTTGGTTCCTCGTTCTCCATAGGCTTCCTTTACAAAGGTAGTGGCGCATGATCGAACCTTTCAGCTCGACGCGTGTACCGGTATTCGTACATAGACTTCCCATGGTGCATCCGCTCCTCCCATTCACGCTCATGCTCGCTGTGTTGATGCTACTGCCTGACAGCAGTGCTGCGCAGGCGGGTACAGCATCACAGGCCACTGCGGCAACCGTGAACGAACCCATCCAAGGAGCTTGGGATCCGCTTGAGCTGGACCGTACCGTTGGTATCTGGAGGGTCGTATGTGCCGATCGGACCAAGGCCGACCTCAGCGCCCGCTTCAACCTGTTCCGCAGTGAACGTAACGCCGCCTTGGCCCATGGCAAAGGGACCTTGAATGCCTCCGATCGCCAACGTTTGTCCGGGATCTCGAAGGATCTGGAGCGCACTTCTCCATCGAGCTTCGAGGCCCACATGGCACGGTACTACGTGGAATTTCCCGCACCGGAGGCCTTTGAAGCATTGGGGCTGGCAGCCCGATCGGATGCAACGCGGCCCGAGTTGCTCGGTCCTCTGCTCGCCGATGCAGCGCGCCGCAACGATCTGCCGGACTTGAAGGAACGAGCCGCCGCGATGAGGTCCAGCGGTGGCATACTGCCCGGGTTCATGCAGGCCGCCGATGATCTTCTGCTTTCTGTTGAAGCGAAGGGCGTGGTATTCGTGGCCGGCGAGATG
>CAYQMC010000145.1:0-7878 GCA_964418285.1 uncultured Chryseobacterium sp. | reverse complement strand
CCGGATACGAGCGAAGTACGCCGATCGGATCCGCGTGGTGCGCGCGCCATCGTTGGAAACGAGCTACATGGGCTTTGTCATGGATCCAGCAGTGCTTGCTGGCGGTCCCTGGTCAGACGTACGCCTGCGCAGGGCTTTAAGCATGGCCATCGACAGGCCGCGGATCATATCACACATCCAGCACGGGGTGGGTATCCCGGCCACGAGCATCCTGCCACCCGGCCTACCGGGCGCCACGCAACGCGGTGCCGGTTTCGATCCCGATGCTGCGCGCCGCTTGCTGGCCGAAGCCGGCTTCCCCGGTGGCAAGGGACTGCCCCCGCTCACCGTGGCCACGACGGCCACTGGCCTGGAGCTCTGCGAATTCATCCAGCACGAGCTGTCCGGCTTCGGCATCCAATTGATCGTTGATGTGCTTCCGCTGAGCACGCACATCGAAGGGGTGGCCGCCCGCGAACACGCCTTCTTCCGCAAGAACTGGTCGGCGGACTACCCCGATGCGGAGAATTTCCTGATGCTCTTCGTGGGTGCCAACAGCACGCCGGCCGGTCCCAACTACACCTGTTTCCAGGATCCCTTGCTGGACAGGCTCTACACCCAGTCCCTGGTCGCGGTGGAGGACAGTGTGCGCCTTGCACTGTACCAGCGGATGGACAGTCTGGTCATCGCCGCGTCGCCCGCCATCTTCCTCACCCACAACGAGGTGCTCTACTTCGTGCGCCACGAGGTAAGCGGCCTTCCGGCGGATCCCATGAGCCAGCTGGACCTGCGCAGGGTGCGGAAGGTCCGTTGAACGCGCCCGTTCAGCGTGCAGGCAGCAGGCCCCGTAGCCGCAGCTGTTCCATCACCGCCGCGTTGTACAATTCCACACCGCTCTGGTTAAGATGGTGGCTGTCATAGAAATGCAGGCTGTCGTCCAGCTGCACCAGCGGGTTCATGTCCAGGTAGGTGCCAAGGGTGGCCATGCGCGCGTTGAACTCGTCAAGCCTACGGTAGTTCGCGTAGTAGGGGCGTGTGACCCGCGGGTTCACCAGCACCACGGGAATGTCCTTCGCCTTGAACAATGCGAGCAGTCGGTGGAAAGCCTCTTCCTGGAAGGGATACGGCTCTTCCGCTGGACCTGGCCTGAAGGGGCCCGGCCTACCGGTGGCGGGGTCGCGCTGCACGTAACCCCCGGGTATGTAGGTGTCCGTTCCGCGCCGTGCGGGTTCGTTGAACTCCCGTGGACCAAGGATGCGTTCCCTGCACCAGCGGTATAGCAAGGCGTTCCAGGCGTACAGGTGGCCCACGCGCCGGGTCATGTGCAGGGCATGGATGTCCGCCGGACCGTTCGCCAGCAGGTCCATGGCCGATTCCACGCCGTCGCGGGTGAAGTTGTTGGGGATCACCTCCAGCACCACGAGTTCGGGATCCAGGTCCTCCAGGTAGCGCCTCACCAGCATTTCGGTCTGTACCGGGGTCTGCGAACTACTGCCCAGGTTGAAGCTTGTGTACCCGGCGCGCTCGAAGATGCGCACATCGTAACCCCGGTAGGTGAGGGAGGAGCCGAGGAACAGTACATCCACCTTGCCCGCTTTCTCCACTTCCTGAAGCCGGGAGAAGGAGTGGCCATAGCGCCCCAAGGGCACCTTCAGGTTCCTGATGATGCCGTAGCTGGCACGCTGTGGAACGGCGGTGAGCAGGACGACGTACACCACCGCTGCGAACAGCAGGAAGGCCAGGGTGCGGAGGAGAAGGCGCCACTGTTCCATGCCTCCTTAGAATTGGAAGTAGATGAACGGTGTCTCTTCGGTCCGCATGAACATGCCCATGAGGAAGATGAGCGTGGAGTAGGCCGACCAGCGCAGCAGCCGGGGCCAACCGAGCCACAGTCTCTCCAAAGCGTACTCACCTTCGCGGCCGCTCCATTCCACCGCGATGAAGAGGATGATCAAAGGCACCAGCGCGAGCTGGCCTATGGTCGGAACCGTGAAGAGCGAAGCATCGGCCATGCCACCCAGGTAGGCCAAGGCGGTGCCCACGTCCGGCGCCCGGAAGAAGACCCAGGCCACGCAGGTCAGGATGAAGGTGGTGGCCATGCGCACCAGGTCCGGCACGGAAGGCAGGAGCCGCCCTTCGGCCACGATGCCCAGGTTCTGGCGATTGCGCTTGGCCAACAACAGGGGAAGGAAATAAACGGCATTGAGCGCGCCCCACACCACGAAGGTCCAGTTCGCACCGTGCCAGAAACCGCTCACCAGGAAGATGATGAAGGTGTTGCGCACCTTCATGGCCGTGCCACCGCGACTGCCGCCCAGCGGCACGTAGAGGTAATCGCGGAACCAGGTGCTGAGGCTGATGTGCCAGCGCCGCCAGAATTCCGCGATATCGCGGGAGAAGTAGGGGAAGGCGAAGTTGCGCATCAGCGAGAAGCCGAAGAGGCGCGCGGTACCGATGGCGATGTCCGAATAGCCGCTGAAGTCGCCATAGATCTGGAAAGCGAAGAGCACCGCGCCGAGCAGGAGGGTACTTCCATCCTGTGTGGCATAGCTGCCGAAGATGCGGTCCACCTGCTCGGCACAGTTGTCGGCGATCACCACCTTCTTGAACAGGCCCCACAGGATCTGCCGCAGTCCGTCCACCGCCTGTGGCGAGGAAAAGACCCGCGGTGTGGCGAACTGGGGAAGCAGGTTGGTGGCCCGCTCGATCGGTCCGGCCACCAGCTGGGGGAAGAAGCTGACGTAGGCTGCGAATGCTATGGGGTCGCGCGTTGCGGCGAGACGCTTGTGGTACACATCCAGGGTGTAGCTCAGGGTCTGGAAGGTATAAAAGCTGATGCCTACAGGAAGGATGATATCCAAGCGGTCGGCGTGGATGGGCTGGCCCAGCAGCGTGAACGCACCGTCCAGCTGCTCCAGGAAGAAGTTGGCATACTTGAAATAGCCCAAAAGGCCCAGGTTCACACCCAGGCTGGTCCATAGGTAGGCTTTTCGACGCCCGGAGTCCAGCGTGCCATCCAAGCTCCTTCCGAGGAAATAGTCCACCAGCGTGCTGAAGGCGATGAGGGCCAGGAAACGTGGGTCCCACCAACCGTAGAAGACGTAGCTGGCGATGAGCAGGATGACATTGCCCGCATTGCGATGCGATCCACGCAGTGTCCAATAGAGGAGGAACACAAGCGGGAGGAATACCGCGAAATCGAGCGAATTGAAGAGCATCGAGCGAGGGGCGGCCTTGCCGCATGTGCCAAAGATGGCGCTTGGAAAGATACCGTGCCATCAAGGGCCTGCACCCCTCCCGAAGCCGACTACTCCGCGACTACGCCAATGCGGCAGCTGATCGCGCGGTGGTCGCTGAATTCCTCCGGAAGGGTCCGGAAGTCCCAGCTCTCCATGGCATCATCGTGCAGGATATGGTCGATGCGCAAACTGGGCAACCTGCCGATGTATGTGCCACCGGTGCCGCGACCACTTTCGCGGAAGGCATCGCGCCGGTCATCTGCGATGGTGTTGTAGCTGTAGCTCATCGGAACATCGTTCATATCCCCGCAATACACCACCGGGTGCGGGCTGGTGGCCATGTGTGCGGCGATTTGCTCGACCTCCTCGGCCCGAAGCCGCAATCCACGACGAAGCAGTTTCAGGATCCGCAGACCGCCCCGTTTCAAGGTTTCACGGTCGGTATCGCCATCCAGCGTTTCGATGAACTTATGGTCATCATCACCGAAGTGGTAGGATGCCAGGTGGGCGTTGTACACGCGTATGGTATCGCTGCCGATCGCGATGTCGCTCCAGATGCACTGGTTATTGGGGTTTTCAGGGAATTCGAAGGAACCCCTGGCGACAATGGGATGCACGCTGAAGGTGGCGATACCGAAATGGGTGTCGAACTTCCCGATGTGCGAGTAGCTCTCGTGTACGCTGCGAAAACGGTGGTCCTCGAGCAGCGCACTTTTCGTTTTGAAGAACTTCTTTTCGTTCGAGCTGTGGAAGAACTCCTGGAGGCAGAGGATGTCGGCATCCTCCCGTTCGATGACACTGAAGACCCGCTCCCGCGTGGTCTTGTTGTGGCTCCAGTTGTACAGGTCGAACAGCCGAACGTTCCATGAGAGGATCTTGACCCCATCGCCCCGCACCTCGCGCGCCGGCGCACTGCGCCCGAAGGCCTGGAAATGATCGCCCACATGGCCCCAGCCCAGCAGCACCGCCACCAGCGAAACCAGCAAGCGTTTGCGGCGGAACAGGGACCACCACACGATGAAGAAGGTGTGGAGCAGAAGCTGGTAGGGGTAGGTCATGGCCAGCAGGGCCAGCATCCAACCCGTTCGCGGACTGATGTGTGGAGCCAGGTAGGTGAGCAGCAGCACCAGCACGGCAAGCCCGTTCAGCCACCAGAAGGGCCGGTTCAGCAGGCCCACGCGCCGGCGTTTCGTTGTGGTGCTATCGTTGCGCTCCTTCATGTCGTTGCGCGTATCCCTATCGCATGCCTCGCTGTTCTCCTTCCGCAGCGCGGTATCGGCGCTCAGATCATTTGCTGGCCCGGAACAGGAAGTCCTTCTCGTCCTTGCTCAAGCTATCGTATCCGCTCTTGCTGATCTTGTCCAGGATGGAATCCACGCGTGCTTGCTGGTCGTTCTTCGCGGGTTGCTGAACAGGTCTGCCAACAGTGCTACGACCGGGGCGTTTGGCCACTTTCATGCGCCTGGATCCCCGCGAAGTGAGCCCGCGCCCGATCGCTTCCAGGGCACTTACGAAGGTCAACGACCAGTCGTTGCCCTTGGTCAATTGCCGTGCGGCAAGGTAGCCGTAGAGCGCACCGCCCAGGTGGGCGATGTGGCCCCCGCTGTTGTTGCCCTGCCGTATGCTGATCAGGTCGATCACCACGTACACCAATGCCAGCCATTTCAACTTGACCGTGCCGATGATCAGCAGGCGTATCTCGTAGTCGGGCCGGTAGGCCGCGATACCGATGAAGACCGCCATCACCGCACCCGATGCTCCCAGGATGGAGCTGCCCTGTGCATAGCGTTCGAAGGCGGGCAGGAAATTGTAACTGACGATGTAGAGCAACAGACCGGTGAAGCCGCCCAGGATGTAGTTGCCGAGCAGGCGCTTGCCCCCGAGCAGGTCCTCGAAGATGCGCCCGATCATCCACAGGATGAGCATGTTGAAGAACAGGTGGAACAGCTCCCAATGCGTGAACATGTACGTGATCACTGTCCACGGCTTACGCACCAACAGACCCGGGTCGCTGCTGCTCATCAGCCAGCGTGCCACATCCGGACCATCAGCCCCGAACAGGAAGAAGACCAGGTCCAACAGCCTCAGCACCACGAACACGGCGATATTCACCATGATCAGCCGCGCCAACATGCCACCGGTGCGCCATTGTGTATGTATGTCCTGTCGAAGGCCCATTCCTCGTGCGCTCAGTACCGTACTGCAAAGGTGTGGAGCAAAGTTCGCATCCTTCCCTGCGTCATCACAGTCGACCTTGACTTCGCCAGTAGCGGATGATGATGAAACCGAACAACATGCCGCCAAGGTGTGCGAAGTGCGCGACGTTATCGCCCGGACTGCGCGACATGCCCGAGAACAGTTCCAACACACCGTAGCCGATCACGAAGTACTTGGCCTTGATGGGTATGGGCGGGAAGAGCAGGAAGAGTTGCACGTTCGGGAACATCATACCAAAGGCGAGCAATACACCGAAGACCGCACCGGATGCGCCGATCATGACACCGGCCCGATCCCAGAAAACGCGGAAGAGCGTGTCGTAGGGCGCGCCGCTGCTGCGATGGATGGCATCAAGCTCCTGTTGGGCACTGTTCATGTCATAGGCGCTCTCGGTGACGGCGATGTCCACGGCGCTCACCTGCACGCCGTAGGCTGCTAAGTCGGCTTCGTGTTGCTTCACTTCGAAGGCATTCACCCCGGTGTGCAGCAAAACGGCACCGAATCCGGTAAGGAGGTAGTAGTTCAGGAAACGCTTCGAGCCCCAGGCCCGCTCGATGGGGCCGCCGAACATGAACAGGGCGAACATGTTGAGGAAGAGGTGCCCGAAGTCGCCATGCATGAACATGTGCGTGATCAACTGCCAGGGCTTGAAGAGCGGTGAGCCGATGTAATGCATGCCCAGGATACCGTCCAAGGTGTTCCGCCCAAGGGCATCGGTGCCCAAGGAGAGTTTCAACAGGAACAGGATCCCGTTGATGATCAACAGGTTCTTCACCACAGGTGGAAGTCCACCCCCGATGGAGCCAAGCATACTGCGCATCAGCGTTGAAAGCGTTCGTTCAGCTCATCAAGCCCGAAGGTGATGAGCGTGGGTTTTCCGCCCGGCGTATGCGTGGGCATTTCGCACGCGAAAAGGCGGTCTATCAGGTCGTGCATCTCCATGCTGCTCAGCACCTTGCCCGGGCGCATGGCCATGCTGCGGGCCATGCCGCGTGCCAGGGCGTTGTGCTTATCGTTGCGCAATGCGCTCTTCTCGTTCTTCAGTTGCTCCAGCACGCTCTCCAGCAATCGCGCGGGATCATCGTCCGGTGCTTCCGCAGGCATGCCGTTCACTTGAACAGTGCGCCCACCGAAGAGTTCGAGGTCCAGGCCCAGCGCACGCAGTTCCGGTAACAGCTCCTGCACCATGGATAGGTCGCTGGCATTCAGTTCCACGTTGCGCGGGAAGAGCTGCGTCTGGGTGAGCCCCGCACCTTGTTCGAGGCTCTTCAGGTTGCGCTCGTAAAGGATGCGCTCGTGCGCACGCTGCTGGTCCACCACCATGAATCCGCTGCGCACCTGTGCCAGTATGTACGAGCCGTGCAGCTGGAACACGGGTCGTTCGCCGGGCACGCCCTCATGCTCGCGCGAGGACATGATCCGCGGTGCTTCGGTGATCGGGATCCGTTCCGGCGCACCACTGCCGTTGCCCAGGTCGAAGAGTTGTTGCCAGCCTTCGGGACTTACCCTTGGCGGTGCCGTGAATGCACCCAGGTCGTTCGGTTTCCAGGCCGGAACCGCAGCCGGGGTGGGAGAGGAGCCGCCGCCGGAGAAGGCCGCTATCATGGCCGGCTCGGGTTCGAAATCGAGGCTGGGCACGATGTTGAAACGCCCCAAGGCCCGCCGCACGGCAGCATGCACCAAAGCGTACACCGCCCGGTCGTCGCGGAACTTGATCTCGGTCTTGGTGGGGTGGATGTTGATGTCTATCAGCGCCGGGTCGAGTTCCAGGAAGATGTACCAGGAGGGGTGCACATCGCGGGCCACCAGTTCTTCATAGGCCTTGCGCACCGCATGCTCCAGGTAGGGGCTGCGGATGAATCGCCGGTTGACGAAGAAGTACTGTTCGCCACGGGACCGCTTGGCGAATTCGGGCTTGCCCACGAAGCCGGTGATGCCCACGAAGTCCGTGGTCTCCTCCACGGGGACCAGGCGTTCATCGTACTTGCGGCCGAAGAGGCCTACGATACGCTGGCGCAAGGCCGCACCATACGAAGTGCCTTCAGGGGCGATCGCCAGGTTGAATTCCTCCTGCTCGTTGTGTACCAGCTGGAAGGCCACCTCCGGATGCCCCAAGGCGATCCGGTGGAATTCGTCCACGATGTGCTTGAATTCCACGCCGTCGCTCTTCAGGAACTGCCGTCGGGCGGGCACATTGTAGAACAGGCTGCGCACTGCGATGGTGGTGCCCGCCGGTCCGGCGATGGGGTCCTGGCCCCGCACCCGGCTGCCTTCCAGCAATACCCGTGTGCCCAGTTCCTGGTCGTGTTCGCGGGTCTTCAGTTCGACTTGGGCAATGGCTGCTATGCTGGCCAAGGCCTCACCGCGGAAACCCTTGGTCACAACGGTGCTCAGGTCGTCGGCGATGCGGATCTTGCTGGTGGCGTGGCGCTCGAAACACATG
>CAYQMC010000144.1:5056-7991 GCA_964418285.1 uncultured Chryseobacterium sp. | reverse complement strand
TTGGGGGATTCGGTACATCGACCGAGGTATCTCCGGGGTTCGAGTTCCCCGAAGAGTCCGCTGAGATCGATGTTTGCCTGACCGCCATCAATGACACGGGCTGTTCGGACACGTTCTGCACCACGGTGTTCATCCTTGCGGACAACACCATCTTCGTCCCGAACAGTTTCACACCCGACGGTGATGGCATCAATGATGTCTTCCTTGCCATAGGTGATGCGGCCTTGGCGGAGAACTTCACCATGGTCATCCACAACCGCTGGGGTGAGGAGATCCACAATTCCAGGGATATGTTCGCGGGTTGGGATGGGACATCCGGTGGTGAGCCATCACAGGATGGGGTCTACATTTGGACCATCGACGTACAGGACCCACGAGACGCGGAGATCCGCCGTTATCAAGGGCATGTGACCCTGCTGCGTTGAACATCGGGTATGACCATGGCTCGACCGTCCGCATGAAGCTTAGCATCGTCATCGTCAATTACAACGTACGCGCCTACTTGGAGCAGTGCCTTCGTACGGTCGAAGAGGCATTGCAGGGTATTTCGGGCGAGGTATTCGTGGTGGACAATCAAAGCACTGATGGCAGTGTGGAAATGGTACGGGAACGTTTCCCTGGAGTGCTGGTGATCGCCAACAACGAGAACGTAGGATTCTCCCGGGCCAACAACCAAGCGATACGCTTGGCCAAAGGCGAGTACGTGCTACTGCTGAATCCTGATACGGTCGTTGGGGAGGATGTCTTCCACAAGGTGCTCACTTTCATGGACGAGCATCCACGTTGTGGCGGACTCGGGGTGAAAATGATCGATGGCACGGGGCGCTTCCTTCCGGAATCCAAAAGAGGGCTACCTACACCCCAGGTAGCCTTCTTCAAGATCATCGGTCTTACGCGATTATTCCCCAAGAGCAAGTTGTTCGGCCGCTACCACTTGGGGCACCTGCCTGAGAACGAAGCTGCACCCATCGAGATCCTCTCCGGCGCATGCATGTTCCTGCGCAAGAAGACCTTGGACCAGGTAGGACTGCTCGATGAGAGTTTCTTCATGTATGGAGAGGACATCGACCTGAGCTACAGGATAACCTTGGGGGGCTACGAGAACTGGTACCTACCCGATGCCCGCATCATCCACTACAAGGGGGAGAGCACGAAGAAGAGCAGCGTGAACTACGTCTTCGTGTTCTATAACGCCATGGCCATCTTCGCTAAGAAGCATTTCACCCAACGCAGTGCAGGCATATTCCCGTTACTGATCAACGGCAGCATATACTTGAGTGCCGCCGGAGCCATTGCAGTGCGCTTCCTCAACAGGGCGATGCTTCCGATCCTGGACATGGCCGCCGTGATCCTTGTGTTGGCTCTTATGCCTGTGGTACCTGAACGATGGCCGTTCCTTTCAGAACTTGGGGTGGATGTCGTGATGGCCTTGACCGTCAGCGCATGGATCGCCCTGCTTGGTGGCTACGACCAGCCCGTGCGCCCGGCCCGGACATTGTGGGCCATGATACCACTGCTCTTTCTCGCGTCCATACCTGCTCTGTTCGGGCATGGTGGCAAAGACGAGATACTTGGTCTTTGGGCAGGCATTGCCGGTGCTACCGCAGTAATGCTGAGCATCAGGGCAGCGCTCCACCTGATGCGGATCAGCGGTTATGGTATGCGTCGTCAAGAACGTGAGAGGATCGTTGCCATTGGTTCGGAGGAAGAGGGCGGCAAAGCCCTGGCACTTCTCTGGCAAACGCATTATGGTCTTGGTTGGTCCAGCGTGATCCCGTTCGAGAGCATGGCCCATGATGCCACGTTATTGCCCAAGCTCATCCGCAAGTACCGCATCGGAGAGGTGGTCTTCTGTGCCAAGGATATGGCGTGGAAAGTGATCATCGAACAGATGGAATCTCTGCGCAAGAGCCGCGTCGAATTGAAGATCGCCCAGCCCGGGATCGGCTGCATCATAGGCCCGAGCAGCATCGAGAGCCTGCAAGACCTGTACCTACTGGAAGGCCATACCCTTGCCAGCCAGCAATCGCGACGAATGAAAAGGGTCTTCGATGTGGTATCCGCGGTGTTGCTCCTCGCCACTTTCCCCATTGCCCTGATCGCATTACCGAAGCCTATGGACCTGCTGGGAAAGTCCTTTCTTGTCATCATCGGCCGCATGAGCTGGGTGGGTTACACCAAAGGCACCGGACCCAGACTGCCTTCCTTGGCCCCAGGAGTCTTCGATACGACCTTCGGAGATCCCGATGCGGCCATCGACCCGTTATCACTGGCCAGATCCAACATCACCTACGCCAAGGACTACGGTCCTTGTGAGGATCTGCGGATACTACGACGTGGTATTTGTGCTGGAGCGATGAACCGAAGGCTGCCAAACATGTAGGTGGTTACCTTTGGCCACCCCTTGGATAAGGGGAATGCAAGACCATGTCCCAGATCGAGATCCTGCTGCCCAAGATGGGCGAAAGCGTGGCCGAGGCCACGATCATCAAGTGGTTGAAGAACGAAGGCGACCATGTGGAGGCCGATGAACCCATCGTGGAGATCGCCACGGACAAGGTGGACAGCGAGGTGCCTGCTCCCGAAGCCGGTATTCTCAGCAAGCGGTTGGTAGGTGAAGGCGATGTTGTCAAGGTAGGTCAACCCATCGCACAGATCGGCACCGCTTCATCGGGCTCCACACCCACTCCCAAAGTGGAGAACATCGCTACGGATGCTGCCCCCGCATCAACGGTACCTGCCAATGGCCAAACTGCTCCGAAGCTGGTCTTTGCGGATGGAGGGGAGATCTCCCGCACCGGTCCCAGCGGTAAATTCTACAGCCCCTTGGTCCGTAACATCGCGAAAAGCGAAGGGCTGTCGTTGGACGAGTTGGAAACGATACCGGGTTCGGGTCTGGGTGGCCGGGTCACCAAGAAGGACGTCCTTGACTACC
>CAYQMC010000144.1:0-5046 GCA_964418285.1 uncultured Chryseobacterium sp. | reverse complement strand
CGGAACTCCAGCAGTGACAAAGGCCGTTGCTGCCCCTTCGGCACCTGGGCCGAGCGCCCCAACCAAACCACAGGAGAAAACCACGCCCGGTGTGGTAGCAGCCCCAGGGGACGAGATCATCGAAATGGATCGTATGCGTCGACTGATAGCCGACCATATGGTGATGAGCAAGCATACCAGCCCGCACGTGACCAGCTTCGTGGAAGCCGATGTCACCAACTTGGTGCTCTGGCGTGAACGCATCAAGAAATCGTTCGAGCAACGTGAAGGCGAGAAGCTCACCTTCACCCCGGTATTCATCATGGCCATCGTCCAAGCCATCAAGGAAATGCCCATGGTGAACGTGCAGGTGGATGGCTACAACATCATCCGCAAGCGTGATATCAATATCGGCATGGCCGCGGCAATGCCGAACGGCAACCTCATCGTCCCCGTCATCAAGAACGCCGATCGCTTGAACTTGGTAGGCCTTGCGAAAGCGGTCAACGATCTGGCCAATCGGGCGCGCCAAGGCAAACTGCTGCCCGATGAGGTGAGTGGCGGCACCTATACGGTGACGAACGTCGGAACCTTCGGGAATGTATTGGGTACCCCTGTCATCAATCAACCCCAAGTGGCCATCATGGCCACCGGTGCGATCCGAAAGAAGCCTGCCGTGATCGAGAGCCCCACAGGAGATATGATCGCGATCCGACACATGATGTTCCTTTCCCATTCTTACGACCACCGTGTGGTAGACGGGGCATTGGGCGGCCGATTCGTGCGACGCGTGGGCGACATCCTGGAAGGCTGGGACATCGAACAAGCTGTTTAGCGTGGCCAACATCGGGAAAACGCTACATTTAGCCGCACGACTCAATCTCAGGTACCTCAACGAAAGCGACCCAAAATGATGAAAGGATACGCTGTACTCTGCGTTTCATCCTCGCTACTGCTCAGCTCCCTCGGGATCGCCCAAGGCGGCAACACCTCGTTCAATTGGAAATTCGAGGAAGGGAACAAGTTGATGGAGGAGAAGCTCTTCAACCAAGCGGCGGAGATCTGGAAAGAACTCGTGGAGAGCGATCAGGAGAACTCCAACCTGGACTATAAGCTGGGACTCTCCTACTTCAACTCCTACAACCAGCGCCCCAAAGCGCTACCCTATCTGGAGAAAGCCTCATTGTCCCGCGCCAGCGGCACCAGTCACGGCAGCTTCAACACGGCAGGCTACGACCCGTTCGACCCGCGTGAACGGAATGCGCCTGTGGAAGCGGAGTTATATCTGGCCAAGGCCTACCACCTGAACAATGAGTTGGACAAGGCCGACCTCTACTACAAGCGCTTCATGGACCAAGCGGATGACCGGCACGAGTTACGGCCTTGGGCTGTGCGTGGTATGGAGCAGACCGCGAACGCTCGCGACCTGATGTCGCGTCCTGTTCAATATGAGATCTCCAACGTGGGTGCTGTGATCAACAACGAGTATCCTGACTTCAGCCCCGTTCTTTCCGTGGATGGCAACGCCCTTTTCTACACCTCGCGGCGGATCCGTCCGGACAGCAGCAACCTCAACATCATCGACCTCATCGCTGGCATTCCGTTCGAGAATATCTACGTCAGCTACAAGAACCGTGAAGGCAATTGGCAGGCTCCTGAACTGCTGAACATCAATCCACCGGGGGCCGGCAACATGGCTCCGGTCAACGTTTCGGCCGATGGCCAAACGCTCTTCATCTATCGGGACGATGAAGGTGATGGTAACATCTACGAGAGCGTGCTTGTGGGCGAATTGTGGAGCGATCCGGTATTGATGGTGTCGGACATCAATACAAAGGCCTGGGAAACACACGGTGCGATGAGTGCCGATGCCAATACGTTCTACTTCGTCAGCGATCGCAGTGGTGGCTACGGCGGTCGTGACATCTATCGTGTGGTGCGCCTGCCGGATGGCTCATGGAGCAAAGCCCAGAACCTGGGCAACATGATCAACACGAGTTATGATGAGGACGGGGTGTTCATCCACCCGAACGGGCGTACCATGTACTTCGGCTCGGTCGGTCACAACTCCATGGGTGGTTTCGACATTTTCACCAGCGAACTTCAGGAGGATGGTACCTGGAGCTACCCGAAGAACCTCGGATACCCCTTGAATACCGTGGATGATAATGTCTTCTTCATCACCACTGCCGATGGTCGTCGCGGGTATTTCAGCTCGGACCAGTTCGGTGGCTACGGGGAGAAGGATATCTACTTCGTGGACCTTCCTTCGGAAATGGAAAGCGAAGGTTTAGCCGTGTTGAAGGGTTTCATCATACCAGCCGATGGCGAACCATTGCCTGCCTCCACCGTCCTTTATGTGACCGACAAGAGCACGGGAGAGGTGAAAAGCTACAAGCCTCGCCAACGGGATGGTGTCTACGTGGCCATCTTGCCGCCATGCAAGGAGTACAACTTGGATTATCGCGTGAACGATGTGACCATCCACACCGAGGATATCTTCATCGAGTGTGAAAGTGCATATCAAGAGATCAACAAGGAGATCTACTTGAATCCTGTCTCCTTGGGTAGTCCTGCTACTGTGGCCGACCTACCCAAGGGACGCCCGCCAGGAAGCAAAGAGACCGGTGAGCCCGTTGTTGTGCCTGGGGTCGTGAGTGTAACCACACCCGTGCCCGATCCTGCCGACATCCCTCCTACAACGACACCGGCACCCACGCCAGCCACCCCGGGCACGCCCACTCCTGGTGCGGGATACACGGACGAATTCGTGAAGTACTACGCATACAACGACAAGGATATCGATCAGCAGGAAGCACGCTGGAAGGCGTTCATAGATGCTGTGGCCGATGTCGTTGCCACGAAGGGTCAAGCACGTATCGTCATCGAGGCGAGTGCTTCGAAGGTGCCTACACGCACCTTCAAGACCAATGAGAACCTGAGCCGTCAGCGCATGGAGGATGCCCGTAGCCGATTGGTGGAAGCGTTGAAGGCCAAAGGCGTTGATGTGGATAAGGTGACGCTGGAGGCTGTCAATAGCTTGGTGCAAGGGCCCCGCTATGCTGGCGATTACCGAGACACCGAGAAATACGGCAAGTTCCAGTATGTGAAATTGAAGGTGCGCTAAGGGCATCGATCGTGAAGAACTTGAAGGGCCCCGGCAGTTTGCCGGGGTCTTTTCGTTTGGACCTTTGCACCATGCAATTGAACCTCGAACGTCCCTTGGCCTTCTTCGATCTGGAGACCACCGGGATACGCATAGGCCACGACCGGATCGTACAAGTAGGGATCGTTCGCTTGATGCCGGATGGCAGCCGCCAAGCCTACCAGACCTTGGTCCAACCCGGAATACCCATACCTGCGGATGCGACGGCCGTGCATGGGATATCCGATGCGGATGTGGCCGATGCGCCAATGCTGGAAGACTTGGCCCCCCGGTTATTGAGCGAATTGGACGGCTGCGACCTGGCGGGATTCAACTGCCTGCGCTTCGACATCCCATTTCTGGCCGAAGAGCTCCACCGTGCAGGCCATGCTTGGGACCATGCGACCCTTCGTGTGGTGGATGTGCAGCGCATCTTCCACCAAATGGAACCGCGCAACCTGAGCGCAGCCCTGAAATTCTACTGTGGTAAGGAACACGCCGGGGCCCACGATGCACTTGCCGATGTGGAAGCCACTGCAGATGTACTATTGGCCCAACTCCAGCGCTATCCCGACAAGCTTCATGGCACTGTGGACTTTTTGGGCGAACTTAGTGGCGATCGAAAGCGGAGTCCGGACGCAGCAGGCAAATTGCAATTCACGGAGGACGGTTCCATTGCCTTGGCATTCGGCAAGTACAAAGGCTGGACCTTGGAGACCATCGGACGCAACGACCCCGGTTATATGCAGTGGTTGATGACCAAGGCCGAGTTGCCTGGCAGCACCCTGTCCATGATGCGCAACGCCTTGTCCGACCTACACGCATGAAGATCGTCTGCATAGGGCGCAACTACAGCGAGCATGCCCGTGAACTGGGCAATGCAATACCTGGAGAACCGGTGATCTTCCTGAAACCGGCCAGTTCCTTGGTCGCTGTTGAAGGCCCGATACGCCTACCGGCATTCAGCACGGATGTGCACCATGAGTTGGAGCTGGTGTATCGGATCGAACGCTCCAACGAAGGCAACGCCATTGCTGCCCGGGTCACCCTGGGATTGGACTTGACGGCCCGCGACGTGCAGCAGGAACTGAAGAGCAAGGGACTGCCATGGGAAAAGGCCAAGGCCTTCGATGGAGCAGGCTATGTGGCCCCGACATTCCTGGACGCGGCTTCCTTTCCTGAAGGACACCACATCGACTTCATGTTGAAGAAGAACGGACATGTGGTCCAAAGCGGGCATAGTGGCCAGATGATCTTCGATGTGGCAACGTTGATCGCGCATGTGGAGCGGTATATGACCCTGGAGACCGGTGACCTGCTCTTCACCGGGACACCGGCCGGTGTAGGGCCTTTGGAACCCGGCGATCGGTTGGAGGGATACCTGCTGGGCGAACTGCTGTTCGATCTGGGTGTGGAACGCTGAGCTACGCACCGTTGGGATACCTTTGCCGCTCATGACCAAGATCGTAAACGTCGGAAACATCGCTTGTGGTAGTGACCGGCTCTTCCTCATCAGCGGCCCTTGTGTGATCGAGACCGAGGAGATCATGATGCGCACTGCGGAGAAGCTCAAAGAAGTGAGCGAGCGCATGAAGGTGCCTGTGATCTACAAGAGCAGCTTCACCAAGGACAACCGCAGCAGCGTGGACTTCTATCAAGGCCCCGGCCTTGACGAAGGCCTGAAGATGTTGCAGCGCGTGAAGGAGAACTTCGGATTCCCGCTTCTTACGGACATCCACTACCCCAACCAGGCCGTTGCCATCGCCGAAGTGTGTGATGTGATACAGATACCGGCCTACCTGTGCATGCAGACCACCTTGGTGACCGAGACCGCCAGGACCGGCGCTGTGGTGAACATCAAGCACGGACAGTTCCTGGCACCCGAGAACATGATCAAACCTGCGCAGAAATGTGAAAGCGTG
>CAYQMC010000143.1:0-7996 GCA_964418285.1 uncultured Chryseobacterium sp. | reverse complement strand
CCCCCCCGCTTACTCCAGCACCAGTGGGAAGGTCACTTCGATGTCCGTGTCGCCTCCCGCATTGGTGATATCACCGTCGCTTACTCCCATGGCTTCCTTATCGGGTCCGTGCCGTAGGGTCACCTTCAGCGAACCGGCACTTGCTGCACCCGAGATCGCCAGGTTCAACAGGCCCAAGGGTCTACCATTACCGTCCTGGTCCGCATAGCTGACAGCCAGATCGGCCCCTTCCACGGCATAGAAGAACTGATGCTCGTTCGCTTCCGCAAGGATCTCGTTGGTGAGTTCCACCGGTGACGACCCACTCTCATCCAGGACCCTTACGCCCAAATTGAACGCTCTTCCACCTGGCAGTGGCTCCGTCGTCACCACCGGCGCATTGCCACCATCGCCGTCCAGGTCCCGGAAGCGCAGCTCGAAACTCTCGTTCAGTTCCGGGTCGGTGAAGGTGAGAACGAGCGTGGTGATCAACTCGGACTCGTTCGTAGCTGGTGGTGTCGGTGCGGGATCATCCTCCTTCTTGCACGCGCCAAGTGCCACGATCAACAGCGCAGCAGCGATGAATTTCGGGTCGGGAACGGTGATCTTCATGGCTCTATCCAATGATGGGAAAAAATAAAGGTAGGTCGAGTTGAACGCATGTGGCCGGGGATCGATCGTGCAGATGGGATTCATCGGGCATGGCCGAAGCTGTAACGTACCCAAAGCGCAAGGTCCACCCCGCGCGCATCGGCGAAGTAACGAAAGCGGTCCAGGTAGTCCCGGTACGCAGCATCCAGGAGGTTGTCCCCTGTGATCCCGAACCTTAGCGCATTGTGGCCAAGTGGTCGCTCCATGCTGATGGAACATCCCAGGAGATGATAGGTAGGCGGTGGGTCGATGAAATCCAGTCCCACGGGGAACCGGGACTGTGCGAAGACCACGCTGGAGGAAAGCGCAGCCTCCACCTGCCGCCATTGCCCCAAAGCGGGCGCTTTGAACACGATGCTGTTCCGGAGCCGATCACTGGGTGTCAGGAACAACCATTCGTCCGCGAGTTGGTCGCGCGAACGAACGATGCTGAATTGCGAGCGGAACGCCCATCGCTCCGTAAAGCGCAACTGGGCGGACGCATCCAAACCATGCATACGCACATCGGTGGCCACGTACGTGAAGACCGGGAAAGCTCCGCGAATGGTCAGCCTCAAGCCCGTTGGCCGCAGGTAGATGAAGTCCGAGATGCGATCGTGGAAGAGCGTGATATCGGTGGTTAGCCGCCCACCGAACCAGCTCGCATGCAGATCGACCGTAGCCTTCAGTGAGCGTTCACTATCCAGGGCGTCGTCTCCTTCCTCGATCGCTGCCGACCCGTGGTGCAAGCCCTGGCTGTATAATTCGCTAACGTGGGGTGGCCTGAAGGCCGAACTGATGTTGGCCCTGATCCCGATGCTGTCACGAACGGTCCAATTCGCTCCAATGCTAAGGGCATGGTTCAGGAAGCGATGCTCTGGTGTGGTGTATACATCCTCGCTGTCGAAACGGCGCACCGAGAGTGCAGTACCCTCAAGCCGCGCTCCAGCTTCAAGCTCCACCCGATCGCCAAAGGGCACATGCTCCAGGATAAAGACACCGCCCGTGCGCTTGGAGTAGTCCGGTATCAATGGTCGTATGCCGGTACCAGGGATGTTGCTGTTCTCCTGGTACAACCCGTTCACGCCCACTTTGCCGTGCACATGCGGACCGATCCAATGCTTCAACACCGCGTCGGCAGTGTGGGTGTTCAGAAAGAGGTCGAGGCTCGGGATGCCGCTTCGTCCGCCGCGTCGAACGTCATACTCCTGGCGGTCATCGTTCTGGAATCCATACGTCAGTACGAGCTGGTCGCGTTCACTGATCCGGTATGCCACCTCGGACTTCAGGAGGTGGTGTTGCGCCACTTGGCGCGGGGGTGCGATGGCATAACCGAAGGGTGCCGTGTACCATGGTATGCCACTGTTGATCGCATTGTCGAGGTCGGTCAGGTTGCCGATATGCGCCGCACGGAGAACGCCCATTTCGCGTCCGAACCAGCTGTAGTAGACCGAAGCGCTACCCCAGTACCTCTGAAGGCCAATGGACGCGGAACCGGCCGCCTCCCGCAGTCCGGTGTTGCTTAGCAGGTAGTCCGGCGCTCTGGAATCCCCGAGCTGCCTTCCGGAACCTTGAACCCGCCATCCGAGGCCCTTCACCCCACGGACCGCGCCATGCAGCATACCGGCCACACCACCTCCCCTCCCATTTAGCATGCCCACGCTCCGGAATTCCCCGCCCAGGCCTGCTTCCCTTGGTAGCCGGATAGGTTCGGTAATGACCACTCCCCCCATGGCATCAGCACCGTACTGCACCGATGCAGCTCCTTTGACCACAGTGACCTGATCGCTCGAGAAGGGATCGAGGTTCGGGGCATGATCGGTACCCCACTGCTGGTCCTCTTGTCGAATGCCTTGGTTCAGGGTCAGGACCCGGTTTCCCGAAAGACCGTGGATGATGGGTTTGGCAATGGTAGGACCGGAACGAAGGATGGATACTCCGGGTATCCCTTCGATCATGTCGACCAACCCGCCTCCGGCACGTTTCTCCAGATCGGCCTTGGTCACTTCGGTGAGGGCCATGCCTACGTTCTCGTCCGGTCTATCGCGAATGACCTCCAATTCACGCAGCTCCTGGGAATGGTGTTCAAGGCGCAGATCGAGGGCCAGGTCCTGCTTTAGGTCCACCTTACGCACAATGGACTCGCAACCCAAATGCGAGACACGCAGGACATATGTCCCCGGGCATAGCCCTTCGATGCGGAATCGACCCAGCTCGTCCGTTACTGCGCCTTTGAGCAGTTCTGGAAGGAAGACTTCCGCATAGGAAAGAGCGGTACGGTCATGCTCATCCGTGACCGTGCCGCTGATGACAAGTCCACACGGCGCCGGCTGTGCATGCACAGAGGCGCCTGACAGGTATAGGAAGAGTGCTGCAAGCGCTGCAGGCAGCACCTTGTGAAAGGCCATGCAATGACGCACGTGGAGCGTGCGATGGATAATCGGGGTGGGTACACTGAATAGCCGCACCACATCCTTGTGCAGTGCGGTGGGCCTTAACCCTGCGGAGGTCCCCGGGCAGCCGAAGGATCCCGAAGTCGCGCCAAGGGAGCCCCATGTACGGGAACGGTCCGCTCCAGGCCCTCCGGTCCGTTGATGGCCAAGGGGAACCAGGCCTCTACGAAGAGCGTGGGCAGCAACTGGTCGCAAAGCACGCATTGGTCCGAAGCTGCCTGGACACAGGACCCATCGGCCACATGTACGGTCGAGTCGTGCCCGTGACCACAGTGATGGACCAGATCCATCGGGAGCAGCACGCCTATCAAGACGGCGATGCATGCACATGCGATGGACCGCAGGACCTTGGGGCAAAGCATGGTGCAAAGATAGCCCCCTCTTGCTGGAACGCCCGATGTCCGGACCGGGAAGAGCTCTTGGGGAGCGCTCCATTGGACCCGGCCGCCCAGCTTCGACCGAGAACCCTAATTTCGTCACCATGCAAACACTTCGACCCATCACTTTCGCCGCCGCGATCTTCCTGGTATCCCTGCTATCGGCACAATGGCAGCCCTACAATTCGGGGCAAGGTGCCATCCGAAGCATTACAACCGATGCCACTGCGATCCACATGGTGAGCTATCCCAACGGTGTTTTCAGCAGCACCAACGGTGGGGCTTCATGGGCGCCCTCCAACAATGGGCTACCCTTGACGAATTCGAACTACTTTGTTCGTTCTGTGGGCCGGAATGCCACGCACCTCTTCGCCGGGACCCATTCCGGTATCTACCGTTCCGCGAATGGTGGCAACACATGGAGCAACGCCAACGGAACGCTTGCCGCCAGCAGCACGGTCTACGCCAACAAATTCTTCCAGTTCGGCAACACCACCTTCGCCGTTTTCTCCGGCACAATTGCGAACGGCGGAGGCATACACCGCACGGTGGACAATGGTAATACTTGGCTCATAGGGCACTCTGGGATGGGCAGTAACGCCACGGTGTACGACATCACCTCGTCGGGTTCGATCTTGTACGCTGCAACCAGCGTGGGCCTATACAAGTCCACGGACAACGGCCAGCAGTGGGCTGCGTTGGTGGGTTCCAACTTCGCCACCTATGCGGTCGCTGCTGTCGCAGGTCGATTGGTCGTAGTATCCACCTTCGGGTATCGCTACTCCACCAACGAAGGTGCCACATGGACCAATTCCACCGGAGGCGTTGCCAATCCCACGAAAGGTGAACTGATCGCATTCGATGGAAAACTGTACAGTATTTCCGGCACCAATACTGGTTGCCTAGTATCGTTGGACAATGGCACGAGCTTCAGTGCCTTCAACGATGGCCTCGCCCCCATCGATGTGGTGTCGCAGGAGCAGTTCCATGCCAGCGGGAACGTGCTCTACATGGGTACCTTCAGCGACATCTACAGCATTGTCGGCAGCTCGGTGGGCCTGAATGCCAACGAGTCACCGACGGCATTGCAGGTATATCCCAGTCCATTCTCCACGGAGTTCACCGTGGTACTTGCAGCTTCCACGCATCCCCGTACGCTTGTATTACTGGATGGTACGGGACGTGAAGTTCGACGGATCGATGGTCGTGCGGATGGTCCTACCCGCTTAGGCCGCCAAGACCTGGCTTCCGGACGATATACAGTGTTGCTTCTGGACGGTGCGGCAAGCATACCAACAAGCGTTGGCACCCTGATCGCCGATTGAGCATGACGAACGGCGACCTGGAGCACATCGGCGTGTTCACATCCGGCGGGGACAGTCCGGGGATGAACGCTGCCATCCGGGCGGTGGTGAGATCAGCGGTAAACCGGGGTGTTCGGGTCACCGGCATCTTAGGCGGTTACGATGGGCTGGTGAACGACCGGACCGTTGCGCTGGGTGCGCGCGACGTGGGCAACATCATTCAACGTGGAGGTACGATCCTCCGCACGGGACGCAGCACGGCCTTCCGCAGTGCTGAAGGACGTGCGCATGCAGCTGCTACGGTGCAGCGGCTCGGCTTGTATGGCTTGATCGCCATAGGAGGGGATGGGACCTTCGCTGGAGGAGCCACCCTTTACAAGGAGCACGGCATCCGCATGATCGGTATTCCGGGCACCATCGACAACGACCTATGGGGGACGGACCATACCATCGGGTTCGACACGGCCGTGAACACTGCTGTGGAGGCCATCGACAAGATCAGGGATACGGCCAGCTCGCATGATCGGCTATTCTTCGTGGAGTTGATGGGCCGGGATACCGGCTTCATCGCAATGGCCAGCGGTCTGGCATCGGGAGCGGAATATGTGATGGTACCGGAGGCCTTGCAGAGCATCGATGCGCTGGTGGATGCTCTGCGCAAGGCATCCGCAACCAAGGCCAGCAGCATTGTCGTTGTGGCCGAGGGCGATGAAGAAGGCGGGGCCTTTGACATCGCGAGGAAGGCCAGGGTAATATTGGACAAGGCCGACATCCGGGTTACCGTGCTTGGGCACCTCCAACGTGGCGGTTCACCCACGGCCAACGACCGGATACTTGCCAGCAGGCTGGGAATTGCAGCGGTAGAGGGGCTGCTGGATGGGCAGTACGACAAGATGGCCGGGATCGTGAACGGCCAAGTGGTGCTAACGCCGTTCGACGCTGCCATCGGTGGACAAAAAGCATTGGACAAGGATCTTTTCCGTGTTCTTGCGATCTTGGCAACATGACAAGGCAACCATGTCATAGATAAGCTTGTCCTACATGCATGATAACGCTGCTGCTCGCATGAAGCATCCCATTTTTCGGCGTTTCATCCTGGCGATGTCGGCCCTTGCCTTGGGACATGCGGGATGGGCACAACCCTGCCTGACGAGCTGGAACGTAAGCGCGAGCACACCACCTGTGAACGGCACCTATGCTTGCGGAGAGACCGTTACCTTTTGCATCACGGTGACCGGCTGGAACCAGAGCAACGCCAACTGGTTCCATGGCGTTGTGGCCAACTTCGGTCCTGGCTGGGACCTGAGTACCGTGGTGCCAGGCCCTCCCCCACCCTCATGTTCAGGCACGGGTAGTTGGGGGTATTACAACAGTGTGCAAGGGACCTCCTTCGGAACGAATATCGGTCCCCAGGGTCCGGGTTTCTTTTTCGACCTCAACAACGACGGGAACGCCGGGAACAACTTCGGGGACAACTGCACCGGTTCAGCGAACTGGCAGTTCTGCTGGACCGTCTCGGTGCTGGATGGTCCGGCTTGTTTGGACGGTGCAAGTCTTTCCTTCAGCTTCAACACCTTCAGTGACAGTGAAACGGGGTCCTGGAGTGGAGCGGGGTGCAACGGTGACCCGATCGTGCCCATGCCACCTGCTGTCATCGGTGGCACGTGCACGATCGACGCAGGGGTCGATGGTAGCATCGTCGTATGCAGTACCTCCCCTCCCCTTGATCTGTTCCAACTACTGGGCGGAACACCTGACCCAGGCGGCGTTTGGAGCGCTCCTGATGGAAGTGCATCCTCAGGAGTCTTCGTTCCAGGTACCTCGGTCGCCGGTGATCACACCTACACGGTCACCAGTGCTTCGCCGCCCTGCTCGGAAACCGCCATTGTAACCGTCATGGTAGTCGACCAGCAGAACGCAGGGAGCGATGGCACCGTCACCGCCTGTGCCTCCGATGCTCCCTTTCCCTTGTTCGATCTTTTGGAGGACAGCCCCAACGCGGGTGGCGACTGGACCGATCCAACAGGAGCGCCACACAGCGGAACCTTCGACCCCGCTGTAGGGATTCCCGGGGGGTATACCTACACGTTGGCAGGCGCCCCACCATGCATCACCACCAGCGCCGTCGTGGAGGTGGATGTGCTTCCAACGCCGAACGCTGGAACGAACAGTTCACTTACGGTATGCTCCACCGGAAATGCCGTCTCCCTCCTCGACCAGTTGGGTGGAAGTCCGGCGGGCGGGGGCACTTGGACCGCACCGGACGGATCGCCTGCCAATGGGGTCCTTCAGCCAGGAACGGATACACCTGGTGTCTACACGTACTCGGTAGCAGGAACAGCTCCCTGCCCTGGCAGCAGTGCCACGGTCACAGTGGTAGAGAATGTGCAGCCCGTTGCCGCCCCCGATGCAGCCGCTACCTATTGCCAAAGCGATGGAGCTGTGGACCTGTTCTCGTTGCTTGAAGGATCACCTGACGCGGGTGGATCCTGGACCGATGCCACGGGAGGCACGGTACCGTCGTCCTTGGATCCGGGAATTGCGGTATCCGGAGTATTCACGTACACGGTCAGCGGTTCCCCTCCCTGCCTGGATGCGACAGCCCTTGTGACCATAACGATCATACCAAGTGTTAACGCCGGAACGAATGGCTCTGTCGCGCTGTGTTCCACCGATGCTCCGAGTGTGCTGTTCGACGCACTCGGCGGATCACCAGATGCCGGCGGTACGTGGACCGCACCCGATGGCCAACCAAGCTCTGGTGTGTACCAGCCTGGGATCGACCTACCTGGGGACTACATTCACATTGTCGAAGGCGCGGCGCCCTGCCCGAACAGTTCCGCCATCGTGACGGTGGCCGAGACCACACAACCTTCGGCCGGCACGGATGGAACTGCCACATTGTGCGAAACAGCAGGTACAACGGATCTACTGGGCTTTCTGGGAGGAACGCCCACCGTTGGCGGAAGTTGGACCGCTCCGGATGGAAGTGCAGTACCAGGCACCATAGACGCGCAGATCGCTGAGGCCGGGGGATACGTCTACACAGTTGCAGCACCTGCTCCATGCACTGCTGCTCAAGCCCTTGTCGACGTTACGATCAACTCGCAATCCGATGCAGGATCGGACGGCAGCGCTGCGCTATGTACAGGAGGTGATGCGTTGCTGCTGACCACTGCTTTGGGTGGCGCCCCGGATAGTGGTGGCACGTGGAGCGGTCCCACTGGCGCTGCGAACCCTGTTTTCACCCCAG
>CAYQMC010000142.1:4158-8032 GCA_964418285.1 uncultured Chryseobacterium sp. | reverse complement strand
GGAGCAAGGACGAGATCGACCCCAGCATTCCGGATGAGGTGAAGAACGATCCTGACTATGTCGCTGCACGCGGTGTGATCAGCGATGCGGACAAGTTCGATGCGGCCTTCTTCGGTGTGAACCCACGGGTAGCCGCACTGATGGACCCCCAGCAACGCGTGTTCCTGGAGACGGCCTGGGGCGCGTTGGAAGATGCCGCCTACGATCCCGCGCAGTTCGCCGGCCTGATCGGCGTGTATGCCGGCATGGGCAACAACACCTACTTCACACGCAACGTCATTGGACACCCCGAGTTGATCGAACAGGTCGGTGATTTCGCGGTGATGACGGCCAACGAGAAGGACTACATCGCCACGCGCCTTGCCTTCGAGTTCGATCTGCGGGGGCCGGCCTTGAGCATACATACGGCTTGCAGCACCTCGCTGGTCGCGATCGCACAAGCGTTCAAGGCCTTGCGTGATGGCGAGTGCGACATGGCCCTGGCCGGTGGCATCGCGCTCACCGTTCCCTTCAACAGTGGTATCGTGTACAACGAGGGCGGCATGTACAGCCCTGACGGCAGCACGCGCACCTTCGATGCACAGGGCAAGGGCACGAGCTTCAGCGATGGGGTCGGCATCATCGTTTTGAAGCGTTTGGACGATGCGATCCGCGACAAGGATCACATCTACGCCACGATCAAAGGCGCTGCGCTTAACAACGACGGCAGCGACAAGGCCAGCTTCACCGCACCCAGCGTGCGCGGACAATCGGAAGTGATCGCCATGGCACAGGCCGACGCGGGTGTTACACCAGGCGAGATCAGCTATGTGGAAACGCACGGTACGGCAACGCCACTGGGCGACCCCTGCGAGGTGGAGGCCTTGACGCTGGCGTTCGGCGGCAAGACAACCGGCCACCACTGCGCCATCGGCTCGATCAAGAGCAACATCGGCCACCTAACGGCTGCTGCGGGTGCAGCGGGGGTGATCAAGACCGCCCTGGCCTTGAAGGAGGAAGTGATCCCTTCCAATGTCGGGTTCGACACGCCGAATCCTTCCATCGACTTCGCGAATTCGCCGTTCCGGGTCGCGAACGAGAACATCGCCTGGCCGCGCGTTCCTCAAGCACGTATCGCCGGGGTCTCCTCCTTCGGCGTGGGTGGCACCAATGCGCACGTGATCCTCGCAGAACCGCCGGTGGCCAAGGCTTCCAGCGCATCACGCACCAAGCAGGTCTTCTTCCTCAGTGCGAAGAGCAGGACCAGCCTCGATGCCATGACGGAGAACCTCCGCACTTGGCTCCTCCGCGACTCCGCTCGGAGTGCCAGCCCGTCGGCATCACTGGCTGACGCTGCATACACCCTGCAAGTCGGTCGTCGCCACTTCAGGCACCGTCGCTTGATCGTGGGTGGTTCACACACTGAACTGATCGACGCGATCGCCAACAGGGACACGAACCTGATCGGCACGCGCGAGCTGCACGAAGCCGCACCCGGCGTGGTGTTCATGTTCCCCGGTCAAGGTTCGCAGTACGTGAACATGGGCCGCGATCTCTGCGACAGCGAGCCGGTCTTCAAGCAACACTTCGATCAGTGCTGTGATCTCTTCAGCAAAGAGTTCGGCACTTCGCTCCGCGACATCATCTTCCCGAAAGCCGGTGAAGAGGAAAAGGCTGGCGAACAACTCAAGCAGACCATCTACACGCAAGCTTCGCTCTTCACCATGCACTACAGCCTCGCGAAGCTGTGGATGCACTGGGGCATTACGCCGGATGCGATGATGGGCCACAGCATCGGTGAATTCGCTGCGGGTTGTCTCGCTGGCGTGTTCTCGCTGGAAGATGCCGTGATGCTCGTGGCCAACCGTGGTCGCATGATGCAGGAACTGCCCGGTGGCAGCATGCTCAGCGTGCGCGCGGCGGAAGAGGACGTGCTGAAGAAACTGCCCGCCGGATGCAGCATCGCGGCGAACAACGGTCCGCAGTTGTGCGTGGCCAGTGGTCCGCATGAAGCGATCGCGCAGCTGCAAGCCGAGCTGGAGAAGGACGGCATCACCTGCAAGTTGCTCGTGACCAGCCATGCCTTCCACAGCCCGATGATGGACGCCATGGTCGCGCCGTACAAGAAGGTGGTCGAGGGCGTGCAGCTGAACGCACCAAGGATCCCGATCATAAGCACCGTTACGGCCGAATGGCTGAAGGACGACGAGGCAAGCTCTTCAAGCTACTGGAGCGATCACCTGCGTGCCACCGTGCGTTTCGCACAAGCCGTGAAGTTCGCTTGGGCGGATGCCGACCGTGTGATGCTGGAGGTCGGTCCACGTACGACAGCGACCACTCTGGCACGCCAACAAAGCGCTGACGGCAAGAAACAAGTTGCTGTTCCTTCACTGGGCGATCGCGCTGGTGATGGCAACGAACTGACCCAATTGCTCAAAGCCGTCGGTGGCCTGTGGCAGAGCGGCGTGCTGATCGACCGGAACACCTTCTACGAGAACGAATCACGCCACCGCATCTCCATGCCGACGTACGCCTTCGAACGCGTGCGGCATTGGGTGGATCCGGTGAGCAAGTTGGCTGCCGGAGGGCAGGCGATCGCGAGCACTACGATCGAAGCACCCGTTCCGGATAGCGGTGATGCGGACCTTTCGCCCAAGGATGCACTGATCAAGCAGATCAAACACCTGTTGGAAGAAAGTTCCGGCCTGGAACTCGCCGAAGCCAGTCCTGAGGAGACCTTCCTGGAGATGGGCCTCGATTCGCTATTCCTGACACAGGTCGCGACCTCGCTCTCCAAGAAGTTCGGGGTGAAGATCTCGTTCCGCCAGCTTAACGAAGAGGTGCCGAATTTGGACAAGCTGGCGGATCACATTCTGCCCCATTGGAACGGTGGTGGCGCGGCTGGTGTACGGGCCGAAGATCATCGGCCCCAACAGGCCGCCACCAACGCACTCGAAGACGCACCCGAACTGAAGAAGGTCTTCGGTGCTCAGGCGCGGATCGTGAAGGAGAAGGTGGACGACATGACGCCGCAGCAGCGCACGTGGTTCGATGCCTTCGTGAAGCGCTATACCACGAAGACCGCGAAGAGCAAGGCCTTCACGCAGGAAAACCGCAAGAGGATGGCCGACCCGCGTGTGGTCACCGGCTTCAAACCGCAGACGAAGGAACTGGTGTACCAGGTGGTGGTGGACAAGAGCTCCGGCTGCCACCTCACCGACATCGACGGCAACAATTACGTCGACATCCTCAGCGGTTTCGGTTCCTCGATGTTCGGCTACATGCCCAACTTCATCAAGGAGGACTGCCATAAGCAACTGGACCAGAGCGTGGACATCGGCCCCATGCACCCCTTGGCCGCCGATGTATGCAACCTGTTGTGCGAACTCACCGGTGGTGAACGTGCGGCGGTGTGCAACACGGGTTCCGAAGCGGTGCTCGGTGCCATGCGCATGGCGCGCACGGTGACCGGCCGCAGTTTGATCATCGCCTTCAGTGGATCATACCACGGCATCAACGACGAGGTGATCATCCGTGGCAGCAAGAGCAAGAAGAGCTACCCTGGCGCGCCCGGCATCATGCCTTCACAGGTGGAGAACATGCTGATCCTGGACTACGGCACGCCGGAAAGTCTGCAGATCATCAAGGAACGTTGCCACGAAGCGGCCGCCGTGCTAGTGGAACCGGTGCAGAGCCGTCGCATGGAATTCCGTCCGGTGGACTTCCTGCGCGAGGTGCGTGCGATCACCAAACAACACGGTTCCGCGCTGATCTTCGACGAGGTGATCACCGGCTTCCGCATGCACCCGAACGGCGCGCAGGCGCTCTTCGGCATCCAGGCGGATATCGGTACCTACGGCAAGGTCATCGGCGGTGGCATGCCCATCGGCGCCAT
>CAYQMC010000142.1:0-4065 GCA_964418285.1 uncultured Chryseobacterium sp. | reverse complement strand
GAATGGATGGACGCCCTCGACGGTGGCGACTGGCAGTTCGGTGACGACAGCGTGCCCCCGGCCGGTGTCACCTACTTCGCCGGCACCTTCGTGCGCCACCCCCTGACGATGGCCGCCGCCAAGGCCGCGCTCGTCCACATGAAGGAGCACGGCCCCGCCCTGCAGGAGCGCCTGAACGACATGACCTTCGACATGGTGCAGCGCGCGAACGGCCTGTTCGACAAGTACCAGCTCCCCTATCGATGGGTCACCTTCGGCAGCGCCTTCAAGACCAAGTACGACGAGAGTGTCAACTACACCGAGCTCTTCTTCATGCTCATGCGCTACCACGGTGTACATGTGCTGGACTTCCCGCACTTCCTCACCACGGCGCACACGACGGCCGATGTGGAGAAGATCCTGGAGGCCCTGGAGAAGACCTGCGTGGAACTGCGTGCCAGTGGCTTCATGCCGGAGCGCACCTACCCGATCGAGGTGATCAACAGCACCCTGAACGGCCACGCCCGGAAGCCGCACGAACGCATCGAAGTGGCGGAAGAGCCTCCCGTGCCCGGCGCCCGCCTGGGACGCACGCCGGAAGGGGATGCCGCGTGGTTCGTGCCGGACCCGGAGCGGGAAGGAAAATACATGATGCTTGTTGCAGAAGAAGCACTATAGGCCATGGAGAAATTCATTGTAGAGACCAAGCTCCAACCGGTGGAGTTCAACCCCTTCGCGGGTCCGGCCATTGTGCGCACTGCCCCCAGCACCGAAGCACAGCGCGAAGTGTGGGTGGCTTCGCAGATGGGCCATGAGGCTAGCTGTGCCTACATCGAATCCGTGTCGCTGGAACTTACAGGCACGCTGGATGCCGCACTCTTGGAGCAGAGCATCCGCCAACTGGTGGAGCGCCACGAAGGATTGCGCAGCGTGATCAGCGCCGACGGCATGCGCGTGATCGTGCAGGAAACGATGGAGGTGCCCTTCACCTTCACGGATCTCAGCGGAAAGAGCGATGCCGAGCGCGCCAAGGAACTGCAGGCCATCGCGGAGCGCGAAATGACGCTACCCTTCGACCTGCTGACCGGACCGCTGTTCCGCGTGCAGCTGATCAAGACCGGCAACGACACACACCTTCTGCGTTTGAACGGTCACCACGTGATCGTGGACGGCTGGAGCCTGGGCATCATCATGGCCGATGTGAGCCGCCTGTATACGGGCCTGGTAGAAGGACGCGCACCGGTGTTGCCGGAGGTGTTCCGCTTCAGCGACTACGCCATCGCTCAGATCGACTTCGCGAAGAGTCCCGAGCACGAGCAGGTGGAGAAATACTGGCTGGACCTGTTCAAGGGGAACCTGCCACGCGTGGACCTGCCTACCGACCGGGCGCGTCCGAAAGTGAAGAGCTTCAAGGGCCATCGCTTGGACCTGGAGATGGATCCCGCACTGGTGCGCCGCCTGCGCGAGACCGCCACCCGCAGTGGCGCGAGCTTCGTGACCACGCTGCTCACCAGCTTCGAGGTGCTGATCCACCAGCTTACCGGCGACAGCGACCTCTGCGTGGGACTGCCGGCCGCCGGACAGAGCGACTACGGCATGAAGGACCTCGTGGGCCACTGCGTGAACCTGCTCGCCCTGCGCAGCCGCATCGATGAGGACATGCCCTTCATCGACCACCTGAAGAGCCGGAGAACCGCTGTGCTCGATGCCTTCGACAACCAGAAGTACACTTTTGGAACGCTGGTTCGGAAACTGAACGTGCCGCGCGAATCCGGTCGAATCCCACTGTGCCCGGTGGTGTTCAACATCGACATGAACATGGACGATGGGGTCGCTTTCAGCGGCATCAAGCACCGCTTCATCAGCAATCCACGCAAGTACGAGCACTTCGAGCTCTTCCTGAACGCCACCGGAAATGATGAGGGATTGATGCTGGAGTGGAGCTACAGCACCGAACTCTTCGATGATGCAACCGTGCGCGGCTGGATGAAGGAGTTCACCACGCTGATCGAGCGGATCACCAGCAGCCCTTCGGCCAGCATCGGCGAACTGGTTAGCGACGGATCCAACACTGTCGAGAAGGCGATGCCGCCCGTGCAGTGGTACGGCAAGGCCGTGGACTACCCGTGCGACAAGGGCGTGAACCAGCTCTTCGACGAAGTGGTGGCACACTACCCGAACAAGGTGGCGCTGAACCACCGCGACAAGGAACTCAGCTACGCGCAGTTGCAGCAGCGCGTGATCGCTTTGACGGCCTTGCTGAAGGAGCACGGCGTTAAGCCCGGCGACTTCGTGGGCCTGTGCTGCGAGCGCAACTTCGGCATGGTGGAAGCCCAGCTCGCCATCATGCGCGCCGGTGCCGCATTCGTACCACTGGACCATACGTATCCCGGCGACCGTCTGCGCTTCCTCTTCGAGGACACCCGCCTGAAGGTCCTGCTCACGCAAAAGGAACTCAACGCGAAACTGCCGAAGCACGATGCGCGTGTGATCCACTTGGATGGTGATCGCCCGGAGCATGTGAATGCCGCCGATCACGCCCCACTCGACATGCCGGAAGGTCCTGCGTACATCATGTACACCAGCGGCAGCACCGGCAAACCCAAGGGTGTGGTGGTGCCGCATCGTGGCATCGTTCGCTTGGTGAAGAACCAGAACTACGCGCCCTTCGGACCGGACGCGGTGATCACGCAGATGAGCAACGTGAGCTTCGACGCCAGCACCTTCGAACTCTGGGGCGCGCTGCTGAACGGCGGAAGGCTGGTGCTTCAACCGCAGGCCAAACCCACGCTGGCCGAAGTGACCGAGACGATGGAGCGCTACGGCGTGAACATCCTCTTCATCACCACCGGCCTTTTCAACGTGCTGGTGGATGAACACCTGGACCGCCTGAAGGGCCTGAAGTGCATCCTGACCGGTGGTGAGGTGATGAGCCTGCCGCACATCCGCAAGGCACTGCGCGTGCTGGGTCCGGGCGTATTGAACAACATCTACGGCCCCACGGAGAACACCACCTACAGCTGCTTCCACCCCATCAACAGCGAAGACGATATCGGCAAGCAGGTGCCCATCGGCAAGGCCATCCACAACACCTTCCTCTATGTGCTGGATGAGCAACAGAAGCCGGTGCCCGTGGGTGCCAAAGGCGAACTGTACTGCGGTGGCGATGGCGTTGCGCTGGGCTACTGGGAACGTCCGGAGCTTACTGAAGAGCGTTTCCTACCGGACCCCTTCCGGGGTGGTGATTCACGCATGTACCGCAGCGGCGATCTGGTGAAATGGCTGCCGGATGGCTCCATCGAGTTCCTTGGTCGTGCCGATGACCAAGTAAAGATCCGCGGCTTCCGCATCGAACTGGGCGAGATCGAGAACGCCATCAGCACCTATCCAGGCGTGCGCGACCGTTTGGTGATGGCCCGGAAGGACCTGCCCGGTGGCCAGCAGTTGGTCGCCTACGTGGTGCCGAAGGACTTCGACCCTGCCACGGATGGTGACCATCGCGAGGCCTTTACCGATGGATTGCGCAGCCATTTGGAAGCTGTACTTCCGAAGTTCATGCTTCCTTCGTTCTTCGTGCCGATGTCCGCCTTCCCGTTGAACCCAAACGGCAAGATCGATAAGAAACTCCTGCCTGTTCCCGAATTGCGCACCACGCGCATGAAGGCCGAGCATGTGGCGCCACGCAATGCCGTTGAGAAAACCCTGAGCGCCATCTGGGGCAAGGCCCTCGGCGTGGATGACCTCGGCGTTCACGACAACTTCTTCGACCTCGGTGGCCACAGCATCATGGGCATCCAGATGTTGACCCAGGTGGAACAGCAACTCGGACGCAAACTGGCTTTGAACAGCCTGTTCCAAGCACCTACCGTGGCACTCTTCGCGGAACTGATCAAGAAGGATGAAAAGCCGCTGGACCTCTTGAACCTGGCCCCTATCCAGAAGGAAGGCAACAAACTTCCACTGTTCTGCGTGCATGGTGACGAGGCCAACTACTTCATGTCACGCGACCTCGGCAAGGACCAACCGTTCTGGGGCTTCTTCCACCAAGGTGAGGATGGGCATCCTTTGCGCTATACCGAGGTGGAG
>CAYQMC010000141.1:0-8074 GCA_964418285.1 uncultured Chryseobacterium sp. | reverse complement strand
TGAGGCCGTGGACCAGATGCAGCGCGCCTTGAACGGGGCGTTGTCCCAACAACCCGGCCGCGGCAGCGACAGCGTGCAGGTGGTGCCCACCGGCAGGCGCGACGTAGGCGCTCTGGTAAGCGGTTTGAAGGCCGATCGCCTGAACGTCGTTGTAGTACCCAGCGAGGACGTTGAATTCGTGACGAACGTTGTGGCGATCCTGCGTCCGCTGGCGTCCAAATACCGCATCGCCTTGGTCGGTTTGGAAAGCTGGGCTACGATCGAAACAGTATCTCCTGTGGACCTCGAAACACTGGGCTTCATGTTCGCCTCGGCCACCTTCCTCGACCTGGAGGATCCTGGGACAAGAGCGCTTGTGCAGGATTTCCGCGAACGGTTCAAGAACGACGTGGACGAATACGCACTGCTCGGCTTTGATGTCACCTTCTTCTACGGCAAGGCCCTCCTGCATGAAGGCGGCAACTTCGCCGAGGGCCTTCCCCGGCGCAACGAGCATGGGGTGCACATGGATTTCAGGATGTCGCGCACCGGGCCGGAGAACGGCTATCGGAACGAAGGCGCCATCATGCTCAAGCAGGAGGACCTGAAGCTGGTGCGTTTGCGCTGACCGCTAATTGATGCCCATCAGTGGTGGACCCTTGGCGCAGTCCTACATTGCGGGCATGATGCGTTGGATCCCATGTTCGATGGCCTGTTTGGTGCTGGTATCGTGCGCACCGGAACGCGAGAGCACCTTGCCGGAGGTAGGTCCCATCACATCGGCGGTCTACGCCTCCGGAGTGGTGAAGGCCCGCGACCAGTACCAGGCATTTGCCGCGGTGAACGGATTGGTGACGCGGATCCATGTACAGGTGGGCGATACCGTCTCCCAAGGCGATGCCTTGTTCAGCATCGATGATCGGTCCTCCTCACTGGGCAGTCAGCGGGCCGAGCTGGCGGTGGAACTGCTCCGGGAGAATACCGGCTCCACATCGCCGGTATTGGAGCAATTGCGGCTGGCGGTGGAGCAGGCCCGAACCCGCTTGCAGAACGACAGTGCCATGTACATGCGCCAGCGTAACCTGTGGGAGGCCAAGGTGGGCAGCAAGGCCGAATTGGATAACCGCGAGCTGGCCTATGCCAGCGCCCGCAACGCCTATCAAAGCGCGCAGAAGGCGCTGGCCGAGACCCGCACCCGGATGCGCAATGAGCTGCGTATGGCGGAGAACGAGCTGGCACAACGCCGTGCGGCCTTGGGCGACCACACCGTGCGCAGCCTGCTTGATGGTCGTGTCTACGATGTGCTTGTCGAGCGCGGCGAACTGGCCACGACCCAGCGGCCATTGGCCATCGTGGGGCGCGCTGATGCGTTCTTGTTGGAGTTGCAGGTGGATGAATACGACATTGTTCGCATAGCGGCAGGGCAGCGTGTTTGGGTGACCATGGACAGCTATAAGGACAGCGTTTTGGAGGCTACGATCGTACGGGTGGACCCATTGATGAACGAACGCTCGAGGACCTTCACCGTGGAGGCCGTGTTCGCGCAACCGCCCGCGCAGCTTTACCCCAACCTCACGGTCGAGGCGAACATCGTGATCGCGAACAAGGAGAAGGCCATCACCATACCCACTTCCTTCCTGCTGGAGGGGAAGTACGTCATTACCGAAGGGGAGGAGCGGCATCCCGTGACCATTGGTCTCAGGGACCTGCAACGCGTGGAGGTCCTGGAAGGCTTGGACAGCACCACACGGATCCTGAGACCCTGATGCGCATGGGATCGCGCCTGCTCCTCGGCATATCGACGACCCTGCTGCTTGCGCGCTTGCGACAGAGCATCGTGGCTGCAGTGGGGGTCACCTTCAGCATCGCCATGTTCATCGCCCTCAGCGGTTTCATGAATGGTTTGAACGGTCTGTTGGACGGCATGATCCTGAACCGTACCCCCGATGTACGGCTTTATAACGAGGTGCGCTTGTCCGAACAGCAACCGCTGGACCTGGCGTATCAGGAAGGTCGCTCTGGCGGCGATGCCCATCACTTCATCAGCCGGATCAAGCCCAAGGGGGAACAAGCCAGGATCCACAACGCCCTTGGCATCATGGACGCCTTGCGCGGTGATGAACGGGTGCGCGGGATCGCCCCCAAGGTGGTCGCCCAGGTGTTCTTCAATGTCGGTACCATCGAGGTGAATGGATCCGTGAGCGGCATCGACCCCGTTGAGGAGGATCGCTTGTTACGCTTCAGCGATTACCTGAGCGGCGGTTCCGTGCATGACCTTGCCAACACCAGCAATGGGATCGTGCTGGGCAAGGGCCTTGCTGAGAAGATGCAGGTAGGGGTGGGGGACGTGGTGCAGGTCACTTCGATCCAAGGCGATCTGAGCATGCTGAAGGTGGTGGGTTTCTACCAAAGCGGCATGGCCGACTTCGACAACGTGCAATGCTTTGCCACCATCGCCACCGTGCAGAACCTGCTGGTGCAACCGCGCAGTTACATCACCGATATCCAGGTCCGTCTGCACGACCTGGAGATGGCTCCGGCGATGGCCCGGGAATATGCCCAGCGATTCGACGTAGACGCCATGGACATACAGACGGCGAACGCCCAATTCGAGACGGGCAGTTTCGTTCGCAACCTGATCTCCTATGTGGTCAGCATAGTGCTTCTTGTGGTGGCGGGTTTCGGCATCTACAACATCCTGAACATGCTCATCTACGAGAAGCTGGACAGCATCGCCATCCTGAAGGCCATCGGTTTCAGCGGTAGCGACGTGCGCCGCATCTTCATCAACCTGTCCATCATCATCGGGGTATTCGGCGGCGCGGTAGGTATGGTGCTGGGCAAACTGCTCGCCATGGGTATCGACCGCATCCCCTTCGAGTTCGACGCACTACCCACGGTGACCACCTACCCTGTGGACCATGACCCTGTGTATTACTTCATCGGTATCACCTTCGCCCTGCTGACCACTTGGGTGGCCGGTTACTTCCCTGCGCGCAAGGCCAGTAGTGTGGATCCGGTCGAGATCATCCGCGGTAAATGACATGAGCAACGGCGATCCCGTCATCGAGACCCGCAAGGTCAGCAAGTACTTCCACGATCCTGTGACCGTACAGGTGCTGAAGGAGGTGGACCTGACGGTGCAGCGTGGTGAGTTCGTGAGCGTGGTGGGCAAGAGCGGTTGTGGCAAGAGCACCCTGCTTTATATCCTGAGCACCATGGATACCGACTATGAAGGCGAACTCTTGTTGGATGGCGAACGTGTTACCGGTCGACCGCACGAGGACTTGAGCCGGTTGCGCAACGAGAAGATCGGCTTTGTCTTCCAGTTCCACTACCTCATTGCCGAGTTCAGCGTTTTGCGCAATGTGATGCTACCAGGCTTGAAGCTGGGTCGGTATGGCGCGCAGGAAGTGGAGCACAACGCCATGGAGTACCTGCGTATGCTGGGCATCGAAAAGGAGGCCTTGAAAGGTGCCAACCAGATCAGTGGCGGTCAAAAGCAGCGTGTGGCCATTGCCCGGGCGCTCATCAACGAACCGTTGATCTTGATGTGCGACGAACCCACGGGGAACCTCGACAGCCGCAATAGCGGGATCGTGTTCGAGATCTTCCAGGAACTTGCGGCGAAGGGGCAGAGCCTGCTTGTGGTAACCCACGATGAGGACTTCGCGTCCCGCACCCAGCGGGTCATTACCATGGACGATGGTCGCATCGCCGATCATGGGCTTTGAGTGTTATCGCCTTGTCGGGAAGCCAGGAATTGGTCTTGGGGTCTACTGCTGCACGTAGCGGAATGTGGATCGCTGTCCCGTTGGGGCTTGCACCACGCCGATGTAGATGCCTGGCCGGAGTTCCGGCAGGGTCAAGGAGTTCGACCATAGCACGGTCTCGAGCACACGGGCTTGCGCTGCATCGAAGAGGACCAGTCCACTGCCGGCTTCTGCGTTCAGCAGGTCGATCGTGCGGCCATCGTTGGGATTCGGATAGACCTTGACAGCGGTCCTTTCTTCGGGAAGGTATACCACCGCCAAGGGCCCCAATTCCTGATGCCCATCTGAGGTCCGTTAGCCGCAATCTGTAGTAGGTCGTCCCAGGCAATGGGTCGCTGTCGATCGCTGCGTAGTGCAAAAGCGTGGAACTGTTCCCTGTGGCAGGCACAACAGCGATCTGGTCGAAATTCGATCCATCCTTGGAGCGTTCCACCACGGATCGATCACTGTTCGTTTCGGATGCGGTGGTCCAGCGAAGGTGGACTTCGCTGTCGATGGCCTCCGCAGCGAAGGAAACAAGCTCTACGGGCAAAGGGGAGAAACCACAGTCCACGGTCTGGTTGCTGATACCAGGACCATTGACCTGCAGCCGGACGCTGAAACAGGATAGTGAGGACACATCCGCGGTGGTGCAGTCGCTTACACCGCGCCATGCATTCGATGTTGTGGTAACGACCCCCGAGCCGCCCGAATTGGGAAGGTTGAAGAAGAGCGATTGACCGCCACAGATCACGTTGCCTTGCAGGGTCCACATACTGGCTGGTGCACCGGCTCCATTGAATTCGATCTCGTAGGCCAGGCGAACGTTGTAATTGTAGCCCCAAGGGCAGGAGCTCGAGCTTGGAACGATGTCCACCGGAACCACATGCGCCACCACGGTATAGCCGTTGCTGGAATTGATGGTGCATTGCGCATGGATCGTCCCCGTAGCCCCGTAGGCAATGGTCATGGCCAGCAATACGGCATCGATAAAGCGAGGCGAAGCCATCGACCTTGCATAAAACCCATTGAACATGGTGCCCTTCTACGGGCACGCCGCGTGATGGTTTCGAGTTCGTGTCCCGCTGTTCCGAACATGATCGCTGTACTCCGGATCACGGAATCCACGGAGCTGGTGACCTTGCTTGGGCGAAAGAGCGAGTGTCCGAACCTGCCGATCCGGATCGGGTAGGCATCATCGGTGAGCCCTGCTCTTGCGATCCAATGGTGGATGGTGATAACTACCACGGCGCACCACCCACGGTCGCTTTTTCGGCCTCTATTTTCGCAGGTATGAGAACTATGGATGGCCCAGCATCCGAGGTGCGGGTCGCACTCCGCGCCTTGGTCGAATTCCCCGTGGTGCCGGGAAGGAGCTTGCTCAGGATCCTTGGGCTTGCCCTGGCATTCGCCTTGTCGACCGCTGGACTTCAGGCCCAGGTCACCTTTCCCTTCAGCAATACCACACCAACCCCGCACGACACCTGGAACAGCAACAACGACTGGGCCAGCGCTCTTGTAAAGCCTGTGGATGTAAGCGGCGTGCCCACCACGGGCATGGTGTTGCGGCAGGTTCATTTGGACCTGGGGTCGGCAGCCGGCAGCAACATCAGCACGCTGACCGGTCGCCTTACAGATCCTGCGGGAAACACGGTGACCCTCTTTGCACCGGGCTACTTCTTCAACACGGATTTTTCGCGTTTCGTCACCATCACCTTCAGGGACCATCCTGTACTGAAACGGCTGAGCGACTACTCCAACTCCTACCTGGGCATGCCCTACAACTTCGGCTATTATCGGGTAGAAGCTGCCGATAGCTACCAGGGCTTCAACACCACGGACCAAGTGAATGGCACCTGGACCTTCGAGATGATCGAGGGCACCGGTGTGGAGATCCAGTTCAATGAGGTGGAACTCGTCTTTGGGCCACCCTTCACCTACATCGACATCATCGGAGGTACGGACAACGACCAGTGCGAACAGGCGCAATGCGTGCAGAGCGGTGCGGGAGAGGTGCTGTTGGCCACCAACGAAAGCTACCCGCAAGGTCAGCCGAACTTCCCCAACCTTACGTTGAACGGTTGCAACTGGAACGCCGAGCCCAACAACACCGCCTGGTTCCGCTTCGTCGCATCGGCCCCATCGGTGGAACTCTCGGTATCGGGGTTCACCAACAGTCCCCAGCAGACCATCGTGTTGCAGAACACGGGTACCTGTGACGCTCCAGCCTACACCATGGTGGGTTGCCCCTGGAGCATGTTCGTGGGAGGGTGCAACACAACTACCGGCAACCCCACCCTGTACCACCGTGTGTGTTACGATGGCGGCACCAAGTTCAACCATGGGTACAGCCTGACGGGATTGACGGTGGGAGCGGAGTACCTGCTGATCGTGGACGGTCAGGCGGGCGCAAATTCCACCTTCTACATCGAGGTCGACAGCGGTGCGGACCAAGGCTGCTCGGCCCTTCCGCTGGCACCCGACATCACCGATGTGTTGCTCACGGAACCCGGTTGTGCTGGCGATGACGGATCGATCACAGTGGAGGCTACAGGCACCGCGCCCCTTGAATACAGCATCGATGGGGGGCAGACCTTCCAGAGCGACCCGGTCTTCAGTGGTTTGGGTGGAGGCACCTACACGATCGTGGTACGCGATCCTGACGGCCTTACGGCGGAAACCACGGTCTCTCTTGTCGCACCGGTGCTGCCGGTCATCAATGCCATCAACACCACGGCGCCGACCTGTGGGAGCGCCGATGGTGTCATCGTGATCGAGGCCTCAGGCACGGATCCGCTCCTGTACAGCATCGACAATGGCGTGCTGTTCCAAACGGGCGATACTTTCCAAGGTCTTCCATCCGGCAGTTACACCGTGGTCGTGGATTCCGAAGGGTGCCTCGTCTCACAGGAGGTGGTGCTTGCCGCCACCGAAGCACCGGTGATCGACCAGTTGACGGCGACAGGGCCCCAGTGTTCCGGGGATGCCAATGGTAGCATTACGGTGGAGGCCACGGGAACGGGAGTCTTGGAGTACAGCATCGATGGCGGCTTCACCTTCCAGTCTTCCGGATCCTTCACGGACCTGCCCGCAGGGGCTTACACCGTGGTCGTGCGTGATCCGGATGGATGTACCACCGTGCAAGTGGTGAACCTTGTGGACCCGGCTCCCCTGGTGCTCAATGGCGTGGAAGTGAACGACGAAAGCTGTGCTGGTAGCTGCGACGGCTCTTTGTTGGTGGATGCGCAAGGCGCGGATATCTACAGCATCAACGGTGGCGTTGACCAGGCTTCGTCACTATTCACCGACCTATGCCCCGGTACATACGACCTGGTCGTTTCCAACACCGGTGGTTGTTCGTTGCAGGAAGTGCTTGTCATAGGCGCTGGGACTGTTGTGGAAGCAGGCTTCACGGCCGACCCGGAAGTCGTCACCGTGCCAGGTACGCCGGTCGAGTTCACCAACACATCGCAGGGGGCCATCAACTACGCATGGGATCTCGGTGGATATGGTTCGTTCAACGGAGAGTCGCTCAGCTTCATCTTCCCGGTGGAAGAAGGAACGGCCGAGGTATGCCTGCTGGCCACCAGTAGCAATGGCTGTTCCGATACGGCCTGCATGGTCATTCGCTTTGAAACGCCTTCCTCCGAGGTAGAGGTGCCCACGGTCTTCAGCCCCAATGGCGATGGCGTGAACGACACCTTCGGCATCATCGGTGATCCGGGTCCGGTGTCGTCCTTTTCGCTACAGGTCTTCAACCGTTGGGGGCAGCTGATCTTCGACGGGTTCCGCAAGTTCCAGGTGTGGGATGGCCGCCAAGGAAGTGGGGAGGTCATATCCGAGGGAACCTACTTCTGGGTGCTGGACTACACGCCCGAGGAGGGCGGCAATGTGGTACGCACCGGACATGTGACGCTGGTGCGTTGACCGGGTTCGGGTCAAGGCCGTTTCAGCTTGATCAGGGTAAGCCCTACGCCGCCCAATACGAGGACCGATGACAGCAGAAGCCGGAGTGTGAAGCTTTCGGAAAGCAGTATTGCACCACCCAGCGCTGCGATCACCGGCACCGAAAGCTGGAGTGTGGAAGCCTTGGTGGCCGTAAGTTGCTTCAACGCTGCGTACCAGGCCACATAGCCAAGGGCTGATGCCATTGCTCCGGAGATCAATGCAAGGATAGCACCGGTAGTGGTGACATGGGCTTGGGACCAGGCCACTGAGCTTACCACGATCACCATGGGCACGGCGCGAACGAAGTTGCCCGTGGTCCGTAGCAAGGGATCGCCTCCGCTCCTGCCGCGCAGGGAGTAGAGGCCCCAGGCCGCGCCGGCCAATGCCATAAGCCC
>CAYQMC010000140.1:0-8093 GCA_964418285.1 uncultured Chryseobacterium sp. | reverse complement strand
ATACGTATCGGGCCACCGGGTTCTCGCGCCGCACAGGCAGCAGGAAGAAGAGCGTGAAGAACACGGCGCTCACGATGCCCCAGGCCACGTAGTTCTGTACCGGTATCACACCCTGTTCCCAGGTCCAAAAGCCAAGGTGCACGGCCACTGGCTCGATCAGGAAGTCCAGTGCCACCATGATGGCGCTGCTCACCAGCACCTTGGCCCAGGTAGGCAGGGTGGTGCGCGACAGGGGCACACCGATCGCGAATACCAGCATGCTCCAATTGAGGCCGATGAGCAAGGGGACGTTCAGGATCTTCAGGCCGAGTACTTCGCCGTAGGCATATTCGCCGAAAACACGGCCGGTCCACACGTCGAGCACTTCCACCAGGTAGCCCAACGTACCCACCACCAGTGCCAGGGCTATGGTGCGCCGGTCCAGTTTGGAGAAGACGATCATGGCACCGGCAGTGAGCAGGAGGTTCGCAGGGGTAAGCGGGACGATCCAACTGGCGAATGGAGAAACCAGCGCGACAAGGCCCACAAGATGGAGGGTCAGCACCAGGCCGATGCCGTAGCGTGGGTCGAAGCGTCGGAACAGCGCCTTCATGGGTGGTTGTGCACGGCTGGAGCCGCAGCGGGAATGAGCGCGGTGGCGATGCGGGCGCTCAGCAATGCGAGCGGTATGCCGCCGCCGGGGTGCACACTGCCGCCGCAGAAATACAGGCCCTTCACCTTGCCGTGGAAGTTGGGGTGCCGCAGGAAGGCTGCCCATGGCGAGTTGCTGCTGGTGCCATAGATCGATCCCTGGTGGCTGAAGGTGCGTTCACCGATGCCGCGCGGATCGAGCACGTGTTCCACAGCGATCATCGGTGCAAGGTCCACGCCCAAGGTGCGCTCCACCTTGGCCAGGATGGCTTGTCGGGCCTTGTGTACGAGGTTTTCGCGGTCCTGTCCGATATCCCGGGGTGCATTGATCATGGTGAACCAGTTCTCGCACCCTGCAGGTGCATCGCCCGGCGTGTGTTTGCTGGTGATGTTGATGTACACCGTGGGGTCCTCGAACACGTCCAGCTTATCGAACAGGTGTTCGAACTCGCGTTCGTAAGCGTTGCTGAAGAGGATGTTGTGAAGTCCCAGCTGCGGGAAGCTTCCACGCACACCCCAATAGAACACCATGGCGCTGCTGCTGCGCTCCTGCTCCAGGATGCGTTCGGGCGGCGGCAGATCGGGCAGGAGCAAGCGGTAGGTGGGTACCACATCCATGTTGCTCACCACCACATCCGCGTGGTGCTCACCTTGTGCGCTCAGGATTCCCACGACCTTCCGCTGATCCTCGTCCAGCAGGATGCGTTCCACCCGGCAGTTGAAGTGGAAACGCACACCCAGGTCCACGCCCAGCAGGTGCAGCCCTTTGGTGATGCGGTACATGCCGCCCACCGGGTAGAAGGCCCCCCGCCCGTGTTCCAGGCCGGCGATCATCCGCATGAGGCCCGGCGTGCGGTAGGGGTTGCTGCCATTGTACGTGGCGAAGCGATCGAAAAGCTGTGCGGCCTTGCCATCACCCACGGCTTTGGTATTCACGCGGTGCAGGTCCTGCATCAACTCAGTAATGCTGGTGGTACGCAAGGCCTTCAGGATACCACCGTTGAACAGGGTCCCACGGCGGTGCAGCGAGTGTTCCAGGAAGGTCTTTCCGGTGCTGTTCAGCAGTGTGCTGGCGCGTTCCAAGTGGGCTTTTGTGCGGGCACGTGGCACGTCCAGCTTCTCCTCAAGCTCCTGTGCGAAGCGCTGCGGATCGCACCACCCTGTGACGCGGGTGCCATCCTCCCAGAAATAGCGGTTGGACTCTTCAAGTTGGTCGTAGGCGAAGCGCCCGCCCATGTCCACACCGGCTTCGTGGAACAGCTCTTCCACCAAGTTGGGCATGGTGAACAGCGAGGGTCCCATATCGAAGCGGTAACCACCTTCGCTGAACTCGGCCAGCTTGCCGCCGGGTGTCGGTCCAGCCTCGAAGACCTGCACCGCGTGGCCTTTGATGGCCAAGCGGATGGCCGCGGCCAGTCCAGCTACACCGGAACCGATCACAAGGGCTGTTGATGAGGTCATTGCGCTGCATGGAACAGTATGGCGGTGCCGATCGTTCGTTGCGCATGTCCCTTCCCGGCACTTTTGTCACGCTCGTTCTCTTCCGTTTCGGGCCGTGGCGCGACAGGCTGTGGGCCTTCAAGCAGATGGGTGTGGCCCCGCCGATCTTGGATGCTGTGCCGGGCCTGCATTTCCACCGTCTGTTGGGCACGGGCAGTGGCGATGGCTTTTCACCGTGGCCGGATACGCAGGCGATCGGCCTACTTCAGGTGTGGGCAACGGAGTCCGACGCATTGGCCTACTTCGACCACCACACACTGCACCACGAGTTCGTGCAGCGCGCCGGTGAGCGATACCGATTGGACCTTCTGCCGGAATTCGGTCACGGGCTATGGGCGGGCATAGAGCCCTTCAACTACAGCGGCGATCGGCGCAGTAGCGGGCCTGTGGCGGTCATCACCCGGGCAACTATACGGTGGGGTGCTTTACCGGCGTTCTGGCGCAGCGTACCCGCGATCAGGCGCACGCTGGCCAAAGCCCCGGGACTGGTGTTCGCCGAAGGCATCGGCGAATGGCCGCTCTTCCAGCAGGCCACCTTCAGCGTGTGGCGCGATGTGGCGGACATGAAACACTTCGCCTACACCTCCGCACACCACCGTAAGGCCGTGGCGGATACCCGACGCAAAGGCTGGTTCAACGAGGAGCTCTTCGCACGCTTCCAGCTACGTTCCACCAAAGGGACCTGGGGTGGGGTGGATCCGCTGGCGGCCCTGCTCAAGACTTGATGAAACGACCGGTGACCCCACGGCCATCGATCAGCATACGTGCTACGTACATACCGGGTGCCAGCGTGCTCACATCCAGGCGCAGGCGCTCACCTTCACGTTGGGCCTGCAGCGGGGTGCTTCGCCCTTGGGCATCCACCACCTGGACGAGCATTTCCGTTGCGGATGTCTTGTCCCACCCGATGTATAGCACATCCTTGGTCGGCACAGGCGCGAAGCTCAACTGCAGCTGTTCGTCGATGACCCCGATGGAAGTCGAAAGGTCCACTGCTGCCAGATAAGGCAGGGTGTTCTCGAAATCGCCGCCGATGATGAGCCTGTTGTTCGAAATGGCAACGGCATTCGCGCGCCGGTCCAGGTAGGCCAGGGGTTCCAGTCCATCCAGGGCGCCGTTGAACAGGGCCACACTATTCCCGATGATGAGCATGGTGGAGGTGAAGAAGTCGCCTACGAGGTAGATGTTACCGTCCTGCTGCGTCATGGAGCTGAAGTACGAAGGCCCCGCGCTGCCTGCCATGTAGTCGGCATGGTTGGGCAGAAGGTGCTCCCAGGTGGAAGCGCCGGATTGCAGTCGGGCAAGGCCGAAGGAGGGCAGGACATTGAGGAAAAGATCCCCGGCCGCGTGAAGCCCGTCGTCCACCACGAGCAGGTCGCGCACGGTGGCGTCGAGTCCATTGCCCATTTGCACCCACTCGTTGCCATCGAAGCGTGCCACATGCAGGATGACAGGCTCTGATGACCCTTGGTCCGTGGTGAAGGCACCTCCTGCAATGAGTTCTCCTTGGAAGCTTTCCAGGGCGTGGATCTTATCGTTCAGAACTTGTCCTACAGGTTCCCACTCGGTTCCGGTGAAAAGGAATACGCGGTCGTCGATACCGGCGAAGCCCATGATCTCGCCAGCTGCATGGAGTGTTCCGTTGTGTACGTGCAGGGCGTTGACCCGAGGCAGTTTGCCATCGGCAACAATACTGAATTCCCACGCCGACCCGTTCCATTTTGCCAGATCGGAGATCCCGTCCAACATGCTTCCACCTATGTAGATCTCGCCTTCGAATTCCACCGCACAGTTCACTTCCCCTTCGAGGCCATCCCCCAGGGGGACCAAGGCGTTCCCGTTCCAAAGCGCCACCTGTCGTGCTTCGCTGCCTCCCGCTTCGTCGAAGCTTCCTCCGACCAGTACGTTCCCGTTCTGCAAGGTCAGAAGCACGTTCACCGGTCCGTTGGTGCCCCCGCCGAAGGATGCCCACGGAATGCTGGGTGGATAGCCCGGCTGGATCCATGCCAGCTCGGCTGCTTCGAAGCCATGTTCGCTCGCCCAACTGGCGATGGCAGGCCATTGCTTCGTGCCCGGCATGTCGAGCACGTAGGCCAGGTTCATCGCCGTACTGATCTCCTCGGCGAGATCACGGTGACCGCTTTCGATCATCAGCCAACCCACCGCACAAGCCGTTCCGTAGGGGTCGATGAAGACCGGGTTCCGGTAGGGCAGCACATGGTTTTGCGGGAAACGACGATCATTGGCGTAGTGGTCCAGGCGGTCTAGGAGGTGTGCACGCTTTCCAGCTTGGGCTGCGGAAAGACCTTCGCTCGTATTCTGCGAAAGTCGCTCGCGGACCAGATGCAGGTGTGAGGCTATGCGATCGGCTTCCGAGGCGAACGACACCACCTTGGCACCGTCCTGCACAAGCTGTTCCTGTCCCTTCCATTGGGCATTCACCTCCACCAAGTGGGAGGCCAGGGGAGAGGCCGTACGTGGGGCGAGTTGAGCGTTTGCGGTGCTGGTGATCAGAATACTTAGGGCGAGCGGGAACATTGTCGTTTTCATGGCAAAAGGTATTGTCGTTCTTCCATGGACGTTTCTTGACGCCCGATCGCTGCCTGCTCCGGCATCAAAAGTTAATTTGGAGCCTGACAGACAGCCGTTGTGCCATGAAGATAGCCATCGTAGGACCGGAAAGCAGTGGTAAGAGCACCTTGGTGCAGGAACTCATGTTCCATTATATGGGAGGAATGGTGAGCGAGGTGGCACGCGAGTATCTGGAAGAGCTTGATAGGCCATACGAGGAAGTGGACCTTCTCGAAATGGCCCGCTCGCATTTCGAGTTGCACGGAGGTTCCGATGAATGGATCAAGGAGCACGAAGCGGCCATTGGCATGATCGAGCTTCGACGGATCAAGAACATCCGAAGCCAGGTCTTCTACGACAATGATGTGGTGAACTACAAGATCTGGAGCCAGGAGAAGTATGGCCGGGTGCATCCTGAGATAGAGCGTATGGCCCGGGTGGACCTGTACGACTACCGCCTGCTATGTCGCCCAGATATTCCCTGGGTGGCCGACCCCCAGCGCGAGAATCCCCACGACCGGGATCGCCTCTTCGAGATCTGGGAGCGCGAGTTGAAGGCCCATGGTTTTCCGTATACCATCATTGAAGGCCCCACCCGCGAGGAGCGTTTGCGCAAGGCGACGAACATGGTGGATGTGTTGATCGACGCGGAACGCATGCGTGACCGCTGACGGTTTTGCACACCATCGCTACAGGGCACCTGTAGCGTCGACCCATTGGGTCGACTATCGGGACCTGTCCCCGTGTTGAAGCTTGTCGACCCAATGGGTCGACGCTACGGGTGCGGATCTGCACGGTGTTGCAGATCCGCACCCCACATTTCCACATCCCATGCATTTCCACATCCCATGCATTTCCACATCCCATGCATTTCCACATCCTACCTTCGCACCGTCTTGCAACGGGGTGCCCTTCAAAAAGGCTGAGATCAAACCCGATGAACCTGGGCAGGTAATGCTGCCAAGGGACCAGACCCACACGTTGTGGGGCTCCTCCGCGCAAGGACATTACCCTAACGGAGGAGATCATGAGAACCCTTGTCACACTTTTTTCGGCCACCCTGTTGGCCCTTTCCGCGCACGCGCAAACGCGCCTTGCCGGCACCATTTCCGGCGAAGCCGATGCACCCTTGGATGCGGTGAGCATCGTGGTGGGCGATGAACAACGCTTCGGTACCCTTACGGATCGTGATGGGCGTTTCGCCATCGGTGGTCTGCGGGAGGGCACTGTGCGATTGCGTTTCTCGCACATCGGCTACCTGCCGGTGGACACCCTGCTGGAATTGCGCGCAGGGGAGAACCTCTTCGGCCTGCGCATGCGCACCAACACCGTGCTGATGCGCGAGGCCGAGGTGACCGCGTTGCGCGCTGGCGAACGTGCCCCCTTCGCCAAGAGCAAGGTCACGCGCGAGGAACTGGAACGCATCAATACCGGGGTGGACCTGCCCATCCTGCTGGACCTGCAACCCGGCGTGGTCACCACCACCGATGCGGGCACCGGCATCGGATACACCGGCCTGCGCATCCGCGGCAGCGATGCCACGCGCATCAACGTCACCCTCAACGGCGTGCCCATCAACGACCCCGAGAGCCAGGCCGTTTTCTGGGTGAACATGCCCGACCTGGCCAGTGGCCTGGAGGATATCGAGATCCAGCGTGGCGTGGGCACAAGCACCAACGGTCCGGGTGCCTTCGGGGCCAGCATCAACATGCGCAGCGCAGCCATCGCCAAGGACGCCTTCGGCGAGATCGGTGCCTTCGGTGGCAGCTTCAACACGCGGCGCTACAATGCCCGCTTCGGAACCGGCCTCATGAACAAGGATGGTGGGGCTGGTGCGTTCTCCATCGATGGTCGGCTCAGCAGCATCAACAGCGACGGCTACATCGACCGTGCAAGCGCCGACCTGCGCAGCTACCAGTTCCAGGCCGCATGGCTCGGTAAGAAACGCTCCTTGCGCTTCTTCACCATGAGCGGCAAGGAGGTCACCTACCAGGCCTGGGAGGGTGTGCCCCGCGAAGTGCTCGATACCAACCGCACCTTCAACCCCTACACCTACGACAACCAGGTGGACGACTACCAGCAGACCCACTACCAGCTGCTCTTCGACCAGGAGTTGGGTGCGAACACGAACCTCAACATCACATTGTTCCGCGTGCTGGGTGCGGGCTTCTTCGAGCAGTACCGGGAGGATGATGACTTGATCAACTATGGCATAACGCCGATCGTTGTCGGTGACACCACCATCGAACGCAGCGACCTGATCCGACGCCGTTGGCTGGACAATACCATGGACGGCGCCAATGTGACCTTGGAGCACCGCATGGGCATGCACCGCCTTGTTCTGGGGGGCAGCTACAGCCACTACAGCAACGACCATTTCGGCGAGGTGATCTGGGCGCGTTGGGCCGGCGACAGCGACATCCGCCAGCGCTACTATGATAACAACGGCACCAAGACGGATGGCAACGCCTTCGCCAAACTGAACTACGTGCTGAACGAGCGGGTGGATCTTTTCGGTGATGCACAGGTGCGCAGCGTCACGCACGAATTCCTTGGCTTCAACAACGCGCTGGACAATGTGACGCAGGAAGCGTCGTGGACCTTTTTCAACCCCAAGGCAGGTGTGCAGTGGAAAGTCCACGAAGGTGGCCGTGCGTATGCCAGCGTGGCGATCGGCAACCGCGAGCCCAACCGCAGCGACCTGATCGAAAGCAGCCCTACGAGCCGCCCGCGCCCCGAGCGGATGATCGATTACGAAGCGGGCTACGAACGCCGCAGCGGCCGCTTCGCCACAGGCATCAACCTGTACTTCATGGACTACACCGACCAGCTCGTGCTCACCGGCGAACTGAACGACGTGGGCTATGCCCTGCGCACCAACGTGGCGGAGAGCTACCGCGCCGGTGCGGAGCTCACCTGGGCCGCGCAATTGACCCGTCGCCTCGTGTGGCGCGCCAATGCCGCCTTCAGCCGCAACCGCATCCTTGGCTTCAGCGAGTTCGTGGACGATTTCGACAATGGTGGCCAGCAGGAGAACAACATCGGGGAAACGGAGATCGCCTTTTCGCCGTCGATCGTGGCAGGCAGCGAACTGGGCTTCCGCTTCTGGGATAAGCCCACCAAGGGTAGGGGTGACGTGGCCTTCGTGACGAAATACGTGGGTGAGCAGTACCTGGACAACACCGCCAGCCGGGAGCGTATGCTGGACCCTTTCGTGGTGAACGACCTACGTCTCAACCTTACCCTGTTGGGGCTCAAGGGCGCACGTTCGGTGGACTTCAACCTCACCGTGCGGAACCTGTTCAGCGAGCTCTACGAGAACAACGGCTGGGTATACAGCTTCATTGCCGATGGCGCACGGCAGGACCTTGTCGGCTTGTTCCCGCAGGCAC
>CAYQMC010000139.1:0-8197 GCA_964418285.1 uncultured Chryseobacterium sp. | reverse complement strand
GAGCTGCAGGTGGACCTGATGCACCGGTTGTTGGGCGAGCACGGGCCTGTGCTGTGGCGCAAGGCCAACGGTATCGATGATAGTCCGGTGATCGCCTGGCACGAGCGCAAGAGCATCAGCACGGAGCGCACCTTCGAGCGCGATACCATCGATGTGGTGAAACTGAAGGGCATGCTTACCGCCATGGCCGAGAGCCTTGCCTTCCAACTGCGCAAGGGCGACAAGCTCACCAGCTGCATCGCGGTGAAGATCCGCTACGCCGATTTCAACACGCACACCAAACAGATCCGCCTAGGCTACACGGCCTGCGACCACATCATCCTACCCGCAGTACACGACCTCTTCCGCGCGCTGTACGACCGTCGCCAACGGATCCGCTTGATCGGCGTGCGCTTCAGTCACCTGGTGGGTGGCGGCCACCAGATGGATGCCTTCACCGACACGCAGGAGGCCATGGACCTGTACCAGGCCATGGACAAGATCCGCAAGCGCTTCGGCGACCGCACCGTGATGCGCGCGGCCGGCATGGATGCGAAGAGCATCGGGCGGATGGACAACCCTTTTGATGGGCAGGCACCGGTGTTGTTGGCGAATAGGAGGACGTAGCCTGACCGTTCAGAACTTGACCACCACGGCCGAGCCAAGCAGGTCACCAGAACTGAGGAGCTGCAACGCATAATAACCGGAGGCCAGATGGCCGATGTCCATCCGAATGGTAGTGCCTTGCGTCTCGCGCATCTCCACCACCCGTCCGATGGCATCCACTAGCTGCACATCGACACCGGCAAAGGGCACAGCCACGATGATGTGATCGCTTGCCGGATTGGGGTACACCAGCACAGAACAACTGCTCGCCTCGACCGGCGTGAAGCTGAAGTTCCCGTTCACGTCCACTTGTTTCACCCGGTAATAGATCAGTGGCTGTTCGAAGAGGATATCGCTGTTGTTGTCCAGCACTTCATAGGACATGACCGTTTGCGTGTTCCCTTCCCCGGGAACAGTAGCGAACACATTCCAAGAGGAGCCGTCCAGACTGCGTTCCACTTCGAAATGATCATTGTCCTGCTGGGTGGCCACGGTCCAGGAGATCCGCCGGTTGCCCATCTCGCATTCCACGTTGAAAGCCGTCCACGTGACCGGCAGCAGGATGTTGCAGTCGATCCCGCCACTCGGCATCTCGATGTAGAAGGTGGATGACAAACCACCGTTCCCATCGATGATCAGGTAATAGCTGTTCCCGGCCGTAAGCCCCGAGAGGTTGAACTCGCAATTCGCAGTGATCCCGTTCAAGTAAACATTGGCCATTGTACCAACACCACCGTTCGGCGCGGCATAAGATGTATTGTTCACACCGGGGGGGTCCGGACAGCCTCCCGTCGGCACTAGGGTCGGAGGACCGGAGCAGATGGGGTTGGTCTGCTGGACCACGACCAGTTGCATGTCCGCCGTGCCTGTACCGGTGGTGTTCACCATGCCGCTCACAGTGATGTTCGCTGTGGTTCCGGATGCGATGAAGCGGTACCATCCGTTATTGTTGTTCGCACCGTTCCAACCACAGCCACCCACCACATCGCCCGGGTAAAAGGGATCAAGTGGCGGATAAGCGAGGTTCGTTCCGCGGATCACGGACAATCCATCGATACAGGTGGCGCCGCTGCAGAAATCGTTTCCTGAGCCACCGGTCACATCGGTCACGACTATGGGTGGCCCGAAGACGAGTTCAACGCGTTCGAATGAGACCTCGGATGTCGTGTTCTCAGCCAATTGGAAGGTCCAGTTGCCGTTCGGGTCTTCCCCGTTCACCGTGGCCAACGCGTTGACCACATCGGTGCGGTAGTAGCCGACGTTCCAAGGGTGGTAGCCCTGTTGCGTGGTCGTGCTGTAGTCGAGGACACGTTCCAAGGCGATGTCATCTCGGAACTTGATGTTCATCCATTGGCTCGTGCTCGTCCCGTTGAACGGCCCGAACAACTGGATGACAGTACCCGTAGGTGATACGATGCGTGCGTAGTACGTGGACAGGTTGCCTTTGCACGCCGCAGTGCCCAGTTGCAGGTTCACTTGGCGCAAGACCGTTCCCGAAGCGCCCAACGGCGTAGGCAAGGCGGCCACTGCGATGGTCCGTTGAAAACCCGTGTAGGCATTCCCCGAATCCCACGTGTTGCAGGCAGCTGCTGTGGTGTTCGAGAACGTCTGTGCCACGAGATCCGTGCTCAGGATCACCGAGGTCGCCAAAAGGGTGTAAAGGGTTTTCATGACGAAGAGCTTCTCGAACCGCTCTGAATCCTGCCATGCGCTCCCGACTAATGCCACAGCACCTCCGAACTGGTTCGTATGGCAATAATACGGAACCGAAACTATAGCACGGCATTGCGGCCGTGATAACGCCCCTTCGATGGGCAGGCGCCGGTGCTGTTGGCGAATAGGCGGACGTGAGCAAGTCTCAAGTCACAAGGATCAAGACACAAGTTTCAAGACACAAGTCTCAAGACACACGTATCAAGCCATGAACCACCGAGGTGCATCCTGAAGGCGACCTTGACCACTTGATGCTTGTGTCTTGAAACTTGAGTCTTGTTCCGGGCGTGCCTTCGCCCTCCTCCGGGTCGTGTGCATGGGCTGCGCCCGATGAAGACCGATGCAGGAGGGCGAAGTCGGGCTGTCCGCTCTAGTTGCCTTGGCCGGTCCCGCATCGCATCGGGCTCCGGGGTCCCTCGTTCCTCGGGTCTCCTCGCGCCGTGCGCTGTTGGGACCGTCCTGCGGCAAGCTGCCGCTCCCATCCCTCACGCGGGGCATGATCCACCTCGGCGTTACCACCCAGCGCACCTACGCTGTGAAGTGCATAGACAGCGAATTCTTCGGGGAGGAGTAAGGTCAGAATGATCAATGTCCAATTCTCAATACCCAATGACCAATTGTCCACGAGTACCAATTGGTCATTGAACATTGGGCATTGATCATTGGCTATTGCCGCTTCAGCCCTGTAACTCCTCCTCCCAGGCCAATTCCACTACCGGGTGCGCTCTCCAATGGCGAAAAGGTTCACCCCGGCTGGCTCGAAACGGATGCGGGCGCATGGCCCACCGAACTTCGATGCGGCGAACAGGCGGTGCATGTCGTCCTCCGTGCGGTGGATCAACGACCAATCCAGCACGGCATCCATCAGCCCGCGCGTGGGGTTCGCGGGGTGGAAGTTGCCCAGGATGCAGCGACCGCCCGGCAACAGCAGGTCGTGGATGAGGTTGAGCAGGTTCACCACGAAGCGGTCGTTGAAGTAGTCGATCAGTCCGATGGAATAGATCAGGTGCTGCGGCGGGATATCAGGGCGGGTGCGGCCCAGCGCGAGGTACACCAGGTTGGCATGAACAAAACGCATCGTGTTCCTGCGCTCCGCTCCGGCCTGCTCGGACACGTGTGCCAGGGCTTGCAGGTCGATATCCAGACAGGTGGCCACCAAGGTGGAGGGATCGGCCAATGCATCCTGCACATCGAATAGCTCCTGCGCAGGACCACAAGCCAGGCTGGTCACCAGCGTCCTGCCATCGGTGCGGCGCACCATGTCCATGATCTCTTCCGCCAGTAGCGCACGCCGGTTCCTCACCGCCTGTCCCGCCGCCTGGTCGCGCAGGCAACGGTCGATCAGCGGACCCAGCCTCCCCACACCGCTGGCCACATCGCTGTACATGTTCGCAATGGTGAGGTAGTCGCCGGCATAACCACGTGGCTTGGCATAGATGCGCTCCCCCAGTTCCGAGAGCAGGAGGTAAGGCAGTAGTTCAGCTTGAAGGATGCCGTGCAGGCGGGCGCGCCCCGGACCCTCGGGCATGTCCCGCAACACAACGTTCACGCTATGCACCAGAGCGGTGAAACCCTTCCGCACCTCATGCTCGATCGCCTCCGCCAAACGGCCCTTGTTCTTCAACGCGGCCTGGTCCACTTCCAGCAGGCGCTGCTTGAATGTGCCGATCATTGAAACCAGCTCTTTCCACGGACCGTCGGCCGCTGTGTTGTAGTGACTACGCTGCGCCAGCGCGACCTCCAAACGGTCGTTGCTCCTGCGAAGCCGCTGAGCCAAAGTGACCGCTAGGGCGCGGAGCACATGAACGGCCGAACCGGGATGTTCCGCCATCAGCAGTTCCAAGGCCTTCACCGGAACCACCAACAGCAGGGAGTTCTCCCGTGCCCGTACATCGGCCGAAGCCTCAGTGCCATGGATGAAGCTCATTTCACCGAAGACCTCGCCGGGTCCGAGCAAGGCCAGTGGTTCCGGCACATCGGGATGCACCGCTTCCATCAGGCCTTCAAGCACCACGTAAATGGCCGCCGGGCGGCTTCCTGCCTCCACCACCCGCTGCCCCATGATCACCTGTTGCTCTAGGGTGATGCCCATCAAACGCTCCAATGCACCAGCAGGCAACTCGCCCAGCAGGGTGAGGCTCGGGTATTGTTCCATACTGCTCATACATGCATAGGTAAGGCCTTCACAGGTTCGCAGCGTCATCTGCGATACTCCTGGATCAATCCGCACCTTCGTTCTGTAACTCCTAACTCCCTCCGCTCGTCCCACTACCGGTCACCTTGCCCACCCGACCGCCCATGTGATCCATTGCGAATGACCGGCGGCGATCCCCATCTTGCATCCTCCAAACCCCACCACACCCCGCATGGAACTCGTCATCAACGGCCTCAGCAAGACCTACGGCAACGGCGTGAAAGCGCTGGACAATGTCAGCCTGCACATCCCCACCGGCATGTTCGGCCTGCTGGGGCCCAACGGCGCCGGCAAGAGCACCCTGATGCGCATCCTTGCCACCATGCAGGAGAGCTACGACCTGTTCACGCGCGGCGAGATCCCCAGGCTGTTCGAACTATTCGATCACGAGGTGCCCAAGGCGGCGGTGGAATGGGCGGAGGGCCTGTAAGGATGCCCTTGGGCGCAAGCGGGGAGGTCGTCCTGCGAGGCGGGCCTGAGGGGCGGGTCGTGGGTGGCATGCGGTGCATTTTTCAACCTGCGTGTAACCTTTCGCCCAGTACCTCGACATACCTCCTTGCAACGCGATCCATCCATGGCATCAACAGAGGAGCAACGAGCCGCCTTCATGCGGGCCTACCAAGGCTGCCACGAACGTTTCGCGCGTTACTGCTCAGCCCTGGCGCATGGGCGGATGGACGCCGCGGACCTGATGCAGGACGTGCTGCTCTCGGCCTTCCATCACTTCGAGCGCATCGAGAAGCCTGAGGAACTGCTGCACTACCTGATGCGGGCAGCGAAGAACCGCACCATCAGCGCGTGGCGAGTGCGGCGCAGGAACGCCGATGTGGAGGAGCGGCAGCTGGCACGCCTGGAAGCGGGCGGCGTGAGCGCCGAGACCCTCGTGGATGTACAGCTGCTCTACCGTGCACTGGACAAGCTGCCCGCCGATCAGCGTGAGGCGCTCCTGCTTTTCGAGGTCACCGGGCTGTCCATGGCCGAGATCGCCGTGGTGCAGGGAAGCACGGAGGGCGCCGTGAAGACACGCGTGAGCCGTGCCCGCAGCGCCCTGCGCGAACTGCTCGCCGACCGTCCCACCCTGTCCGCACCCGCACGCACCCGTGCCCTGCTCACCCTTGTCACCCTGCTGCCATGAACATCCTTGAACCCCGCATGCCGGAACTGGCGCTGCTCCGCGATCTGCCGCCGGAGGTGAGCCTCGCACAGGTGGAGCAGTGGGTGGCCCTGTTCCCCGCTGCACCTCCGCCCAAACCTTGGTACCGTAATATCAACCTCAACACCATCATCATGACCACTGCAAGCACACTACTCGTCGGTGGACTGCTCTACTTCCTGAGCACCGATCCCACCACGCCGCCACCCGCATCCCAGGCCTTACCGCCACCCGCGCCGACCATGGAAACCGCCCCGGCACCTTCCGCTGCCATCGAGCCAGTGGCATCACTGGCGCCGGCCACAGCGCCGCCAACGCGGGTCAGCCCCGCACCGACAGCCGACCAGGCACCCGATGCGCCGGTCGCTGCTATGGATCCCGCCCCAGCGGCATCCACGCCGGTGCAGCTGACTGCACCTTCAGCCGGACCTTCACCTGCGCCGACGCCGTACACGGCTGCCGACCCGACCTCGGAAACGGAGCGGCGCTTCGACCTGGCCGGGTTCGAGAAAGTGAGGCTATTGGGGTCCTTCCACGTGGAATTCTACCAAGGTCCCTTCTCGGTGGTGGCCATCGGCCCCGCCGACGAACTGGAATACGTGGAGGCCACTGTGAAGGGCGGTACCCTTACCATCAGGGAGAAGGACCACCGCGAGGTCCAGGCAGAAGGCCACCCCAAGCGTCGAACAAGGGTGTGGATCGGACCGGTGACGATCGCCAAGATCCCGGGGGGCTCCGTATCGGCCACGAAGCTGGTGGTGCACATGCCCAAGCTCACCGCGTTCGACCTGGAGGGTTCAGGCTCCGCCATGATGCACGGCTTCAACGGTCAGGGAAGCGTGGCGATCCGCCTGTTGGGCTCCGGAGACATCGAACTGCAGGAACTGAAGGAGGTGGGTGAGCTGCGCTTGGAGATCCAGGGGTCCGGTAACATCCGGTGTAGAGATGCCGCAGTGAAGGGCACGACCACCCTGCGTCTTGCCGGCAGCGGCGACATGGAGGTGTCCGGGAGGACCGCAGAGCTCGACATGGTGCTCATGGGCTCCGGCAATGTGCGCGCAGGGGCCTTCGCCGCGGAGCGCGGCAACGCCCAGGTAATCGGATCGGGCAATGCCGAGGTGAACTACACCTCCGACCAGGTGGAGACCAAGGTCATGGGGTCCGGCGACCTGAAGCGCGTGAAGCGATGAGGTGGACGAGGGGCGTGTGAAGGGCAAGAATGTCCAATGTCCAAATGTGAATATGCAATGACGACCCAGTGATCACGGGCAATTGGTCATTGAATATCGGACATTCATCATTCGATACTTCCCGCCCTGTAACTCCTAACTCCCTCCGCCCGTCCCACTACCGATCGCCTTGCCCACCCGACCGCCCATGTGATCCATTGCGAATGACCGGCGGCGATCCCCATCTTGCATCCTCCAAACCCCACCACACCCCGCATGGAACTCGTCATCAACGGCCTCAGCAAGACCTACGGTAACGGCGTGAAGGCGCTGGACAACGTCAGCCTGCATATCCCCACCGGCATGTTCGGCCTGCTGGGCCCCAATGGTGCAGGCAAGAGCACCCTGATGCGCATCCTGGCCACCCTGCAGGAGGCCGACAGCGGTACCGCGATGCTCGGGAACATCGACGTATTGAACGACAAGCAGGCCGTGCGCCAGGTGCTGGGCTACCTGCCGCAGGAGTTCGGCGTGTATCCCCGGGTGAGCGCCTACGAGATGCTGGACCACATCGCGCTGCTGAAGGGCGTGGTGGAAAAGGGTCCGCGAAAGGAACTCGTGGAAGCGCTATTGCAACGGGTGAACCTATGGGAGCATCGGAAGCGGCGCATCAGCGGGTTCAGTGGCGGCATGAAGCAGCGCTTCGGCATCGCGCAATCGCTCATCGGTGATCCCAAGCTGATCATCGTGGACGAGCCAACTGCCGGCCTGGACCCAGGCGAGCGCAACCGCTTCTACAACCTGCTCACCGAGATCGGCGAGAACGTGGTGGTGATCCTCAGCACCCACATCGTGCAGGACGTGCAGGAACTCTGCCGCAACATGGCGATCATCAACAAGGGCCAGTTGCTCTACGCGGGTGCGCCGAATGATGCGCTGGCAGCCATGAAAGGAAAAGTGTGGGAGAAGGCCATCGGCAAGCATGAGCTGGAACACCACGCCACCACGCACGACCTGATCAGCAACAAGCTGGTGGCCGGTACACCGATCATCCACGTGATGAGCGATGTGAAGCCTGCCGATGGCTTCATCAGTGCCGAGCCCAGTCTGGAGGACGTGTTCTTCGGCGCCATCCACCGCAGCAACCGCGAAACCGTAGCAGCATGATCCTCCGCTTCTTCCTCTTCGAGGTGCGCTACTGGCTGCGTCAGCCCATGGCATACATCTTCTTCGCGCTGATCGCCTTCCTTACCGGGGCCGCGGTGGTGAGCGACAATGTGCAGATCGGCATGGCCGTGGGCAACGTGCTGAAGAACGCCCCCTATCTCGTCTACCTCTGGTACGCGACCTGGAGCGCGCTGGGACTGCTGCTCGTCACCGCCT
>CAYQMC010000138.1:0-8271 GCA_964418285.1 uncultured Chryseobacterium sp. | reverse complement strand
GGCGTAACATTGCAACGCAATAGCATCAGGCCGGTGCGTTCGTCCCACTGCGGGACGCCTGTCATTCACCGCGCCACCTCTTTCTCTTCCTATTGTTTCCCATACCGAAGCCCCTGGCTTCACCAAGGCCCGCAAAGGGCTTACTCCCTACAGAACATCCTTTCCTGACATGTACGACCAGAGCGCGCTGAGCAGCATGAAGCTGACCGAGCTGAAGGAGATCGCCAAACAGCTTAAGCTTAAGAAGGCCGAAACGCTGAAGAAGCAGGACCTGATCGCCAAGATCCTTGAGGAGCAGACCCTGAAAGCGGAGCGTCCCAAGCCCATCGGCCCCACCTTCGTAGGAGACGACCAGGATATCGCTGCCATGGCCACGGCCGACGAGATCCCCGACGTGGTGGACCCCGACCCCGAGGAGAACGAGAATGCAGGCGGCCTCTTCGATGAGAACGGCGATGACGACGACGATGATGAGGATGACGAGGAAAGCGAGGATGACGAGGATGGCGCTGATGAACAGCAAGATGAGACCGACACCAAAGCAGACAGGTCGCCTAAACCCTTAGGCAAGCAAGAGGAGGAAAAGGAGAGCAAGGCCGACAGTACAACTTCGATCAAGGAGACCGCGCCAACAGGACGTAGGGAGCGGAACGACCGTCAGGCACAGCCCGGTGAGCGGCGCGACCAACAAGCTGACCGTCCCGACCGCCAACGGAACAACGACCGTCCAGAACGCGGAGAACGGCGCAACGAGCCTGCTGGGAGGCCTGAACAACCCGGTCGCGAGCAGCGGAACGACCGCCGGGACCGCCCTGAACGAGAGCGCCAGCAGCCCCGTAACGAAGGGGGCCAGGAACGCAACGACCAGCAAGGTGGACGGCAGGAACAGCAACGCGACCAGCAAGCGCGGGAGCAGAACCGTGACCAGCAGCATCGCGATCAACAGCGGGACCAGCAGCAGCGCCAACAACGCGAGCAGCGTGAACAGATCCCATTCGATGCTTTCGTGGAAACCGATGGCGTGCTGGAGGTGATGCCCGAGGGCTATGGCTTCCTGCGTAGCAGCGACTACAATTACCTGGCGTCACCGGATGATGTGTACGTGACCCAGCAGCAGATCAAACAGTACGGTCTGAAGCTCGGCGATACCGTGCACGGCTATGTACGGCCACCGCGTGAGGGCGATAAGTTCTTCCCCTTGGTGAAGGTGGAAAGCATCAATGGACGTGATCCCGAGTGGGTGCGCGACCGGGTGCCGTTCAAGTTCCTGACGCCCTTGTTCCCCGATGAGAAATTCAATCTTGCCGGTGGGGCGAACGCCAACTTGAGCATGCGGGTGCTGGACCTCTTCTCCCCCATCGGGAAAGGTCAGCGCGGCTTGATCGTGGCCCAGCCTAAAACGGGCAAGACCGTTTTGATGCAGGATGTGGCCAACGCCATTGCGGCGAACCATCCGGAAGTGTACCTCATTGTACTGCTCATCGATGAACGCCCCGAGGAAGTGACCGAGATGGCGCGCAACGTGAAGGCCGAAGTGATCGCGAGCACCTTCGATGAGCCGGCCTCACGCCATGTACAAGTGGCCGGCCTTGTGCTGGAAAAGGCGAAGGCCATGGTGGAGTGCGGGCAGGATGTGGTGATCCTGCTGGATTCCATCACACGCCTGGCACGTGCCTACAATACCGTACAACCGGCAAGTGGCAAGATCCTATCCGGTGGCGTGGATGCCAATGCACTGCAAAAGCCCAAGCGCTTCTTCGGTGCTGCGCGTAAGATCGAGAACGGCGGTAGCCTCACCATCCTTGCCACAGCCCTCATCGACACGGGAAGCAAGATGGACGAGGTGATCTTCGAAGAATTCAAAGGCACCGGCAACATGGAACTGCAGCTCGATCGGAAGATCAGCAACCGCCGCGTGTTCCCGGCCATCGACATCATGTCCAGCGGAACCCGTCGCGACGACCTGCTGCACCACAAGGATGTGCTACAGCGCACCTGGATCCTACGCAAGCACCTCGCCGATATGAACAGCGTGGAAGCCATGGACTTTGTGAAAAAACACATGGAGGGAACGAAGAGCAACGAGGAGTTCCTGGTTTCGATGAACAGTTAGTGCCGATCGGCCACGAACAAGACAGCGCCAGCGGACACGAAAGACCAAGCCTCCATGACACTCGCTCTCTTGACAGCTTGTGCGGTAATGGCCATGCGGATCGCGCTGCATCTATTGGGTACCGCGCCGGATGGCTTGGACTTCATGCTGATCCATTTCCTGGCCATCGTTACAGTGGTGTTCTTCACCGGGGAGCGTCTCATGCGCGGTCACCAGCCCGTGGGATTCCCGGACCTGATGCGAGAAGGCTTCCGCAATGCTGCCGTCTATGCCCTGCTTCTCGGCCTGTTCACCTGGCTCTTCTTCTCCTTCATCGATACCGACCACTTCCGCACCCGGGTGGATGAGATGGTGTTACGCGGCATGCGTGAAGGACAGCCGGAGGAGATCATACGCCCCAGGCTGGAGCAATTCTTCACACCCTTCAATTATGCCACCATCACCTTCTTCGCCCTTATGGTGGTATCGGCCATCCTCTCCTTCGTGCTGGGCCTGTTGCACCACAAAGTGCTCCGTGCCTTCAGGCGATGAAGGATTCGCTCAAGGCCTGAAGGTCCAAACCTCCGAAGTTGCCGCTGCTCATCATGAGCAGCACCGCATTCCCGCGGTCCGGACGCACTGCTCCCATCACTGCGATGGGATCGCTCAGCACTTGGATATCGCCCCTGCCGAAGGCGCGCTGGATACGCTCGGGTGGTATCGGCGGTAAACGCTTGAGCTGAACGGCATGCGGGTCGAAGAAAACTATGGCACGGTCCGCCGCATCCATACAACCTGTGTACTGGTCCAGGAATTCCTCACTGAGACTGCTATAGGTGTGCAACTCCATGCAAGCCACCAATTGACGATCCGGATACTGCTCACGTACCGCTTCCAACGTGGCCTTCAGCTTGCTGGGCGAGTGTGCAAAGTCCTTGAACACAGCCTTGCCGGAGGTGCTGGCCAATTGTTCCAAGCGCTTGGCCGCGCCATGGAAAGCGGCAATGGCATCATAGAACTCCGCGTTGCTGATGCCAAGTTGATGACACACGTGGCGTGCACCTTCCAAGTTCTGGAGGTTGTGCCTTCCGAAGACCTTTAGAGCAACTTCACCATTGGGCGTAGTGAGCGTCGTGACCCCCTCAGCGATCCGGTACTGTGGAACACCATAGGGAATTCGGGCAATGCCCTCTGGCGCATCGGCGGCCACCGCGGCCACCTCGGTATCCTCCACACAGTAGATGAGCTTGCCGCCAGGCTCTATGCAGCGTGTGAAGATGCGGAACTGCTCCACGTAGTCAACGAGGGTCTTGAACACGTTGATGTGGTCCCACGCAATGCCACTGATCAGTGCGATATCCGGCTTGTACAGGTGGAACTTGGGTACCGGTTCCAGCGCGGAAGCAAGGTACTCGTCGCCCTCGATTATCGCCACTTCGGCACTATCGCTCAGCTTCACCATGCAGTCGAAACCCTCCAACTGCGCTCCCACGAGATAGTCGAACTCCACGCCCACATGGCGCAGCACATGCACGATCATGCTGGTGATGGTGGTCTTGCCATGGCTTCCGCCGATGACCACCCGGGTCTTGTTCTTCGTGCGTTCATAGAAATAGGCCGGGTAACTGAAGACCGGAATGCCCAGTTCCTGTGCGCGCATCAGTTCCGGGTTGTCCATGCGGGCATGCATGCCGAGGATGACCGAATCGATGTCCGCAGTGATGTCCTCGGGATGCCAACCCATCCGATCGGGCAACAAACCCAGCCGGTCCAAGCGGCTGTGGCTCGGTTCGAAGATCTCATCATCGCTGCCTGTTACATCATGGCCCTGCTGATGTAGCGCAATGGCCAGGTTATGCATTGCGCTGCCGCCGATGGCGATGAAGTGGATGCGTTCGCTCATGGTACTGGGAGGTCCTCCGTATCAATGGTTATGACCGGTCAGGCACGAAGATGAGTTCCCTTGAAGGAACTGGGAGGACCACCACCATCTTTCGATACACGCCATGCTGTCGAAAGGGTTTTGTCAGCCTTACAACAAGACCGAACTTCGCTCCCCATGAAGCTACATACCATCAACACCGGATACTTCAAGTTGGATGGCGGGGCAATGTTCGGCGTTGTGCCCAAGAAGCTGTGGAGCAGGAACCTCCCGCCGGACGACAACAACCTGTGCACATGGGCGCTCCGGTGTATGCTGGTGGAGGATGGCAACAAGCTCATCCTCATCGACAATGGCATGGGCGACAAACAGGACGCCAAGTTCTTCAGCCACTACGAGCCTCACGGCGAGGCCACATTGGAAGGGTCGCTGAACAAGCTCGGATTCACCCCGGACGATATCACCGACGTGTTCCTTACCCACTTGCATTTCGACCATTGCGGTGGAAGCATCAAGCGCAAGCGTTCCGGGGACGGATTCGAACCCACCTTCAGCAACGCCCACTACTGGAGCAATCAATACCACTGGGAATGGGCCACGAAACCCAACGCGCGGGAGAAGGCTTCGTTCCTATCGGAGAACATACTACCCATTGCCGAGAGCGGACGCCTGAAGCATGTGGACATCGGTACGCGCAGCAATGAGGAGAACTGCTATGTCCGTGACGTTTTTCCCGACTTCGATGTATTCCTGGTGAATGGTCACACGGATGCGCAGATGATACCACACATGCGCTACAAGGGGCGCACCGTGGTCTTCATGGCCGACCTGTTGCCCAGCGTGCACCACCTGCCCATCCCATGGGTAATGGGCTACGACACACGCCCCTTGCTCACCATCGACGAGAAGAGCAACTTTCTGGATGTGGCGGCCAAGGAGGAGCATGTGCTCTTCTTCGAGCACGATGCCCACCACGAATGCTGCACGGTGCAGCACACCGAGAAGGGTGTGCGTGTGAAGGACACCTTCAAGCTGAGCGACCTGGGTTAAGAGCCCTTAGCGTGTCACCACCAGGCGCTGGCGGAGCAGTTCGCCCTCCACTTGGACCAAGGCCATATAGGCTCCTGCGGGTAATTCGTCCACATGGAACACCGCCATACCACCTTGGATCCGTATGCCTTGCGCCACAGTGCGTCCGGCTGCATCCACCAGTTCCAATACACCTTCTCCTACACCACCATCGATGCGCAGTTCAACTCGATCCTTGGCAGGGTTGGGAAAGAGTAACGCACGGCCCGTCCGCCCTTCGAATTGCACCGGTACGGTGTGCGTAGCGGTCATGGAACCATCGATGTCCACTTGCAGCAATCGGTAGTAGGAAAGTCCTGGGAGCGGCGCCTCGTCGATGTGGCGATAATAGCGGGTGTTGTAGGAAGTGCCTGCGCCTGGCAGGGTTCCGATGCCTTGCCATTCATCGCCATCCAGACTGCGTTGTACTTGGAAATGGTCGTTATCCATCTCAACAGCGGTGCTCCAGGTCACATCCACACGGTCACCCACGGTCACCGCTTGGAAGGCAAGCAATTCGATCGGCAGCGGGGTCCCGATGTTCTCCAGGATACCCGAATTACCCGCCCCCTGACCTGCACCGGCCACGAAATTGCAGGGGTTGCTATTGTTGTTGCATCCTCCTGCACCGTTGCTGGCGTTCACTGTGGCATTGCCAGTGGGCGCGTTGGTGGAGAAGATGACCACGCCCTGGCCACCGCCACCACCACCGCCGTGCGAGGCACCGTCGTTCACGCGGCCACCATTGCCACCGTTGGCTTCGAGGAGCAGCGGGCAGGATCCCGAAAGATCGAAGTCGACCACATCGAGGATCACCGAGCCACCGGCACCGCCACCACCGGCACCATCGTTGCCAGCATTACCGGCGGATGCGCCGTTGGCCGATATGCGACGCTGGCCACAGTTGCCCGTGGTCCGTATCCGATCGGCCTTGATGAGTACGACCCCTCCTCCTCGTACACCTGCCGTAGCCACGTTGTTGTTGCCTTGGCCACCTCCACCTCCGCCACCCATGAACACGCGATCAGCTCCAATGTGTGCGGCCAAGGCGATACCTCCCAGTCCTCCTGCGCTACCGGCGCCACAATTTCAACCGGGACCGGCGTTGCCACCTGCGGTGTAATTACCACCACCACCACCACCACCATTTTGGTCGTTGCCGCCACCACCGCCGTTCAGGAGCTTACCGAGACCTGCCGCATAATTGGCATCCGTGGCCAGATAGATACCATCTCCTTTGAACGCATAGCGTGCACTGGCAGCTGCTCGGTAGGTGGTCAGGTCACACCCACCCGCTGTGGTCTGCACTGCGGCTCCACCTGCGAAGCCACGACCATCAGCATGTATCGTGTGCGCCAGGGTGAGCGTGCCTTGCACTTGGATGGCCACGATACCGCCTCGCTGTCCATTCCAAGTAACCGCAGGAATGTTGGCTGTGGTGGTGAAATCCCCACCGGCACCCAATAGTTCGAAGGTGACCACCTGCACCCGGCTATTGCTCCCCAAGTTGTACGTGTTCTGCGGAACTGCGTCCAGGATGATCGTGGTAAGCACATCACCAATGCGCGTAACGGACTCGATGGTGCGCACCTCGTACAACCCGGCCGAACCGATGCTGGCGAGGTCCCCGAAGCTGCTATTGTTGCCGGTGTTCCCTCCGATAACGTCGTCCTGCATCTGCATGATGACCAACTGCTTGCCAGCCTCGAACAAAGCGGAGCCTTCGTTGACATTGGCTACCGTGAGCTCAGTGCCGCTGATAGCGCTGACTCGAGCATAACCATTGACCTGGGCAGCCAAAGGGGCTGCCAACAAGACCAATAGGGAGAGTAGGGTTGTACGCATAGGCCTGAAGTATGGAGGCGTAATAGGTTGATCGCTTCCTGGGGTTACTGGCCCATGATATCCGCTCCGGGCAACCTGAAGACACTCAGGAACACTGTGGATAACGAAGCCATTCCCGAGTCGGAACGGACAGCCGAGGCTTCGACGAAAGGCCATGCAACCTGGCCCCCGGCCTCGCACTACCGCGCCAATGCGATGTACCCTGCGCTCCAACTGCTGATCGCAACCCAGCACTGCGGGCATGCCGTCACCAAAGGGGCACCCGGTCCATTGGCACCCCGATCTTGAGCGCGGTACCCAACAGCACACGGATCCGTGCAAGGACGTTGACCTGAGCGGCAATGGGACCTGCATTCAGGCGCAGAACGCCAAATAAAGGCCTCCGCCGTGGTCTTGGTCCTGGGCGCCCTATTCGCTGATGACAAGAGCATTGGTCGTGCGAATACCCTGCAAGAGGAACGATCACAGCGGTCATAGGACCGAAAAGACCACCTGAGAACGGGCCTAATGCGAGGAACGAGGAGATCTCCGGGCGGATAGGGAACATCAGCGTTCCAGGACGAAGGCACCACGGGTACGGATGTCGTGGACCTCGACACCGATCTCCGTGCAGGACTCCCGGACCAGGTTCTTCACTTTCCAGCTTAGTCCACCAGCAAGAACGATGCACCTTGCCTGGCGCACCAAAGGCCGTAGATGCTCCGGCGACAAATACTTCAGGTCGTGCAGGACAATGGCATCCAAGGGAGTGCCCGGAATGCTATCGGGCCATTGTGTGGGATCCGAAAGGAACGCGACATCGAAGGATCGCGAACGCCAGCGATCGGCGCCAGCAAGGGTGGCACCATATTGCTTGGGCCCAGCGGCCCTCAGACTGTCAGGCGGCAACAGGAGTGGCTCGGAAAGGCCCTTTGCCTTCCGGTGGTTGGCGACCTTCCGCTGCACCCAGTGGTCGTTCTCGAAAGTCCCGGGGTCGCAGAGCATCACCCATGATCTTCCGTCGCTCATCGCAGCCTTCACGCCATCACGCTCGTCGTAGACCACCAAGGAATAACGCTCGTTCGCTTGGGCGGCGCGCAGCCCCCAACTGCTGAGAAGCAACACGAGGCCGCCGGCTGCCACCCAGCGCATGCTGCGCCATCGCCATTGCCACCAGGCTACAAGGGCAAGGATAGCGAGGTACAGGAATAACACATCCCAACCAGCGATGCGGATATCCGGATAGGCACCCGGAAGACCAGCGAAGAAGTCGGTGATCCAGCCTACGGCCTTGAGCAACAAGGTCATGCACCACGTGATCGCTCCTCCGAGATAGGGGATCTTGTAGAGGAACACCAAGGCCACAGCACCATTGACCGCGATACCGACAGCCGTGACAACGATG
>CAYQMC010000137.1:0-8303 GCA_964418285.1 uncultured Chryseobacterium sp. | reverse complement strand
GGTATGCAAATGAGGTTCGAGGAACACAGCGCATCCACATGAAGTGCTGTGATGTGGTTGGTACCATCCAAGTTGCATGGTACATCGCAATGGCTCACCACACGTTGCGCCGTGGCATCCGGAACAGTCCAAAGCAGGCTCATCCCGATGATCGCAAGCCCGCGCATCATCGCAGTTGGATGTTACCACTGTTCCGTACCCCGCGAACGAAGTCCTTCGCGACCATGCGCCGCTTTCCTTCCGGTTGTACCTCCTGTGCTTCAAGCCAGGCATCCCCACATGCCATCAACAGTTTCTCTTCACGGATGCGCACAGTGCCTTCAGCTTCTGCGCATGCAAGTCCTGTAGTGCGTGTGCGCAACACCTTGAAGTGCATGGCCGGTCGCCCTTCCTCGTTCCAGGTGCACCATGCACCGGGGAATGGGCTCATGCCGCGCACCAGGTCATGCACTTGCTGCGCACGTTTTGTGAAGTCGATGTGGCACGTACCACTATCGATCTTGGGTGCCGGGTGCATTGCTGACCCAGGATCCTGCGCCTGCGGTTCCAAGCTGCCTTGTGCGAGGCCGCGTACGGTGGTCACCACCAATTCCGCACCGATCCCCATCATTCTATCATGCACTTCACCGGCGGTCTCGTCCGGGCCGATCGGGAGTTCTTGTTGAAGGAGGATGTCGCCGGTATCGATCTCGTGCGAAATGAGGAAGGTGGTAACGCCACTCTTCGTTTCGCCATTGATGATCGCCCAGTTGATCGGTGCAGCACCTCGGTAGTCGGGGAGGAGTGAAGCGTGCAGGTTGATGGTGCCCAGGGGCGGCCGCGCCCAAACGACCTCGGGCAGCATGCGGAAAGCGACCACCACATACACCGTGGCCCCCAGCGCATCCAGTTCCGCATGGAACGCGGGATCTTTCAGGCGCTCGGGCTGTAGCACGGGAAGTCCGACCTCAAGAGCACGCGCCTTCACCGGAGGCATGCGCATTTGCCGCCCTCTTCCTGCTGGGCGGTCCGGTGCTGTTACCACACCCACCACTTCGATCGAATGGTCGAGCAGGGCGTTCAAGGTGGCGACCGCGAAGTCGGGTGTACCCATGAAAAGGACGCGAGGTGAACTCATCGTACGAGGCTTTGGCGCGTGTTCGTGCGGTCCGCGAAGGTGCGAAGCGAAAGCGGTATCGAGAGCGGGCCGCGTCGCGGTCGACTTCTTCGGTCTTGCTCAGGTGCGTTCGAAGCCCGGTGGAACCAGACCCTCTTCGTCCAACTCCCGTCTGGTGCGTTCCACATCCGATCCGTGGATGGGCAGCGATGCTTCCGTCTTCGGATCGCCTGCGTTGTGGTCGGATAACGTTGCCTTCGCCCGGCACACATCGCAGTTCCCACACGGCGTTGCGTCGGGTTCGTCGAAGTAACGAAGGAGCGTGACGGACCGGCACTCTTCCGTGCCTTCGGAGAAGGCGATCATGGCCTCCATGCGCGCAACGGCACGTTCCTTCCGAAGCCTCAAAGCTGCGGGGTCGAGCGTCAGTCGTTGTGCATCCGCACGCGGTTGCAAAAGCGTCAGCGCTGGGGAGTCGCTCCGTGGTCGGTAGATCAACACGCGTTGCTTGTCGAGTTCGATCAACCGCTTGCGCACCGTTTCGATGCTCCATTCGGTAAGCCTCGCCAGGCGCAGTTCATCGATGATGGCGGGTTCCTCGTACAGCCCGCCGTAGAGTCTTAGGAGCGCTTCGATAAGCGGCCCCATCCGTTGGTCGTTCACACGGATGTGATAGACCACGGAAGGTGCGGAGATGATGAACACACGACTGGGTGTGCGCAGGCCATCGGAAAGTGCGATGCGCCCATCCAGTTCCAACGCCTTCAGCGAATGGGCCACTATGCTTGCCGGTAGTGCGGTGCGTTTGGCGAGGGCATGCAGGTCCACTTCGTAGGTCTCCATGAAGCCGGACCCCAGGGCGATGCCATGGGTATCGGCAAAGGCTTGGTACACCCTGCGTACATCGGCGAGTTCCGGAAAGGATGCGGCCAGGCGTTCGCGCAGGCGATCGGCGTCGCCGGGACCGGTGAGCAGGAATGCATGTGCTGTGGCCCCATCGCGACCGCCGCGCCCGGCTTCCTGGTAGTAGCTCTCCAGGTCGGGTGGAAGGTCCATGTGCACCACCACGCGTACATCGGCCTTGTCTATACCCATGCCGAAGGCATTGGTGGCAGCCACGCAACGCACTACCCCGGAGGTCCATCCCTGTTGGATGCGATCACGATCGGCACCCGGCAGGCCTGCGTGGTAGGCTGCAGCAGTGATCCCGTGTTGTTCCAGGAAGTGGGCGAGTCGAACGGTGCCTCGTCGGTCGCGCATGTACGCGATGGCCGTTCCGGGCAGCTTGTCGAGTATCTTCAGCAAGCGGCCGTGGCGATCCTCACCGCGACTGACCCACAGCACAAGCTCCGGTCGTTGGAAGCTGCCGCGGATCATAAGCGGTTCGCGAAAGGCCAATTGCTCCATGATGTCGGCTGCCACTTCCGCGGTCGCCGAAGCGGTGAGGGCAAGCACGGGTACATCGGGCACCGCGGCCCTGATCTCAGCCACCTTGCGGTAGGCCGGCCTGAAGTCATAGCCCCACTGGGAGATGCAGTGTGCCTCGTCCACGGCGATCAAGCCGAGCGGTAGGCGCGGAAGTCTGGCCTTGAAGAGTTCGGTGCCCAAGCGTTCGGGTGAAACATAGAGGAACGCCAACTTTCCCACTGCGGCGCTTTCAAGCGCATTATCGATCTCCTGGTGCGCCATGCCCGAAACGATGGCACGCGCAGATATGCCTTGCGCATGCAGCCGTGCCACCTGGTCCTTCATCAAGGCGATGAGCGGTGATACCACCAGGCAGAGGCGCCCCATCGCCAATGCAGGGACCTGGAAACAGAGGCTCTTTCCGCCACCAGTGGGTAGCAATGCCAGCGTATCCCGCCCATCGAGCACGGCACTGATGATGCTCTCTTGGTGGGGGTGGAAGGTGCTGTACCCCCAACGTTCCCGAAGCACGGCATGGATGTCACGGGTTTGTTGGTGCTGCACAGCTTGCATCTTTTAACACGGCCAGCAGAAGGGGGCTGTTACCTTGCCACCGGGTAGGCGGGCGTGTACCGTTTACTTTTGTTCCTCATTCAAAACCGCCCCCGACCATGTTCACGACCGGGCAAAAGATAGCGATACAGCGCACCACCGAGTCCAGGCTTCCGTCCACGGACCTCGACAACATAAAGTTCGGACGTGTCTTCAGTGATCACATGTTCGTGATGGACCATGCCGAGGGGGAATGGCAGAAACCGAGGATCGTTCCTTTCGCCAACTTGAGCCTAAGTCCTGCTGCTGCTGTGCTGCATTATGGCCAAAGCATCTTCGAAGGCCTGAAGGCGTACCGACGCAGCGATGGCAGCGTGGCCTTGTTCAGGCCTCAGGCGAACATCGCACGCATGAACCGCAGTGCGCACCGCATGTGTATGCCGGCCATTCCGGAGGATCTTTTCCTGGAAGCGCTCATCGAACTTGTACAACAGGATGCATCCTGGATCCCGGAAGGGGAGGATGCCGCGCTCTACATCCGTCCTTTCCTGTTCGCGGGTGATGAATACATCGGGATCCGTCCCAGCGACACATACCGCTTCATGATATTCACATGTCCGGTACGTGGGTATTACGCGGAGCCGGTGCGTGTGAAGATCGAGATGGAATACAGCCGCGCCTTTCCAGGTGGGACTGGCAACACGAAGTGTGCCGGCAACTATGCTGCGGCGTTGTACCCGGCCAAGCTTGCACAGGACGAGGGCATCCATCAGTTGGTCTGGACCGATGCATTGGAGCACAAGTACATCGAGGAGAGCGGTACCATGAACATTTTCTTCCGCATCGGAGATGTGCTGCTGACCCCCAAGACAAGTGGTACCATCCTGGAAGGGGTTACGCGTGACAGCATCCTGCGGATCGCGAAGGACCAGGGCATGCAGGTGGAAGAGCGCTTGGTCACCGTGGAGGAAGTGGTCGACGCTGCTCGCAACGGCACCTTGCAGGAGGCATTCGGCGCCGGTACGGCGGCCACCGTGGCGCACATCGCAAGCATTGTGTACGGCGATGAGGAATTCATGCTGCCAGCAGTGGAACAACGCACGACGGCCAGCGGTATCGCACAGGAACTGGACGCCATCCGCCGGGGGCACGCTCCGGACCCGTATGGATGGATGGTGCCGGTGGTCTGACCACGACGGGATATTCCAGAAAGCCCTGTGCTGCCATGGCAGAACAGGGCTTTTCCGTTCATCACCGGTCCTTGCGCCTCAATCCTTCCAGGCTATCAGGAATGATACCCACCCCGATGGCGGTGAAGGCCAGTGTGAATGCAGGCCAGTTGTAGAAGACCAAGCCCACAAGGATCGTGCAGGTGAGGGTGATGCCGAACAGCAGGCCGGTGAGGTGCAAACCCCGGAAGGCCCACAGTTCCACCCAGCGCGGTGGTGTGGTATCCTCGACCACGGGTTCGCGGTGCGGTCTGCGTTCGTTGGGCTGCGTAGTGGCTCGTGCCGTGGTACCCGCTTCACGGTAGTAGCGTAGCCGGTCATCATAGCGTGATCGGGCCCCAGGGTCGCTCAGGACGCGATAGGCTTCGTGTATTGCTTGGAACACGGAACCGGCCTGTGGCGAAGGATTCACGTCCGGATGGTAATGCTTCGCGCGATCACGGTAGGCCTGCTTCACCTGTTCAGGGCCGGCCTCGCGGGGTATGCCCAACACCTTGTAGTGGTCATAGCGAAGCGTTCGTTCCATGCCGTTCCTTGTTCCGGATCTATGCGATCCATACCCCGATCGTATCTTACCGGTACATCTATGACGAACGCAAAGTACCTCTGGTTGTTCTTCGTGCTCCTGGGAATGCATGTCCCGGTGCTTTCGCAGACGGCTGTGCGCCTGCACGGGGTGGTCGTGGATAGTGCATCCATGGTTCCGTTGGCCGGTGTGCACGTGCGTGCGGAGCGCGTTGCTCCCCGTGGTGACCTGGGTATCGCCGTATCCGACCCGCAGGGGCGGTTCAACATCGTGTTGCCGGGCCTGGAGCCCGTGGCCTTGGTGTTCGGGCACCTCGGGTACCAGCCCAAACGAGTTGAAGCAGCAAGCATAACGGGGACGGATACATTACGTATCGCACTTGCGCCCAAGGCTTACGAGATCGCGGAAGTGGTCATAGGGAAGCATGCACCGGAGGTGGTCTTCCAGCGGCGCGACCTCCATGTGGGTGACCACTATGCCACCCGCGATGGAGTATGGGTGTTGGCCTACGAGCAGCCCCGGCTTTGGCACAGCCAGGAGAACGCTGGCGAACAGCTCTTCCGCAATGCACGCTTGGTGCTCTTGGATACACTGTTCGAAGAACGTGCTTCGCGCATCCTTCCGGGGGAGGTGCGCCGCTTGCACCGCGATCACCGCGGCAGGGTGGTGGTGGATGGTGGCCGGGAGGCTTGGGTCGCCGAGTGGCGCGATGGCCTCATCGCCCTGGGCGGTGTGGACCGCACTACGCTCCACACCGCCATACTTCCATGGACGGACAGCACTGCCGGGCGCCTGCTGGGGACCAACCGGACCGAGGAGTGGCCGGTCTTCGATCACCTGTCATACGATCGCACTACCGATGAGCAGCGCCCGTTCTGCACCATCCAGGACGAACACGTACTCGCGTTGTTCAGGAGCCAATACAAGTACATGAGCGGTCGCGACAAGGTGATCGCCATGGACCTCGAGATCGCCACGGGAGTGGATCGCGAGATATTGGCGGGCTACATGACCGGCTTCCAGCACGACCCCTATTTCAAGGTGCCCTATGCGCCGCTGTTCGTGGTGGACGATACCCTTTGCGTGTTCGATCATGCGCGCGAACGGATCCGTCGCTACACAGCGGATGGCGTGGGTATCGACGAAGTGCCCATGCTACATACCAGCGATCGCAGGTGGCGCGGACGATTGCTGCAGGACATGGGAGATGGGACCGTGTATGCGCTCTTTGCACGCGGTTCCAGCAGCTGGCTCTGCCGTGTGGATCCCGCAACAGGGGCCTTGGGCGCACCCGCCTCCCTTACACATCCGTTCCCGGAGGAAGTGCAGGTCCATGCCGGGCATGCATACTATGTCTATCGCCCACAAGGCTCGCGCGATCAGCGAACGCTCTACCGCGAGCCACTGCGTTGAAGGCTTCAGTCCTGCCCAAGGTGCCGCTTTGGATAGTCCACCCACACCAGGGTCCCCAGGTCCCGGGAAACCTGCACCCAGTCCTCACCGGGAAAGTCGATGCGGACCATGCCGCAGGTGGGTAGGTTGCCGATGTCCTCTCCGCTCAGGTATTCCACCAGTTCGGTAAGCCCGGGGTTGTGTCCGAAGAGCATCACCCGTTGGCTGGTGTTTGGCAGTTCGTTCAACGTGCGCAGCAAGGTTGGTATGGTGGAATGGTACAAGGCCTCGATGCGCAGTACGTCCTGCTCCGGGATCCCAAGTTCCTTGGCGAATAGGAACGCTGTGGTGAGTGCCCTGTTCGCGGTACTGCTCACCAATAGGTCCACGGGCTCGCCGCGCTTATGGAACACCAGGGCCATGAACGGCGCATTGCGCAGTCCCCGCTCGTTCAAAGGGCGGTCGAAGTCCGAGGAGTTCGCATCGCTCCAGCTGCTTTTGGCATGTCGGGTGATATAGAGCGTTCGCACGGACGGGCAGTGTTGGACCCGAAAGATATCGATCCCGGATCGGTCTCCATGACGCATCGCGCAGCAAGGTGTGGTGCTGGACCTCCGTTCCGGAACATGACGGATGCTTTTCCGGCGTGGTCGGGTTTTGTGCCACTTTTGTGCACATGTCCATTATCCTTACATGCCACGGCGCCGCAGGTACAGTTACTGGTAGCAAGCACCTGCTCGAGGTGACCGACCGGGAAGGCAAGGTTCTTCGCATCCTGTTGGACTGCGGCATGTTCCAAGGTGAAGCGCTGTTTGGTGGGGGGGGCAAGGACAGGAACCGGCGCTTCGGGTTCGACCCTGCCAGCGTGGATGTGCTGATCCTCAGCCATGCACACATCGACCACAGCGGCCTGATCCCCCGCTTCGTGCGCGAGGGCTTCGACGGCCCCATCTATAGCACTCCTGCCACGCGTGACCTGTGTGGGATCATGCTGGAGGACAGTGCCCGGATCCAGGAGTACGATGCGGCGTACGATAAGAAGCGATCGCGCAAACAACGGCACCCGACCACGCACGAAGAGCCGCTATACACCAGTGTGGATGTGCCTCCTGCCATGGAACGGTTCCAGGCGGTGGACTATGGGGAGGAATTCATGGTGGCGCCCAATGTGCGCCTGACCTTCACGGATACAGGCCACATCCTCGGCAGTGCGGCCGTTTTCCTGCGGATCGATGATGGCGAGCAGGAGTTGCGGTTGGCGTTCACAGGTGATGTTGGGCGTTATGTGGACCGTTTGCTGCCGGCGCCAGTGCCATTCCCGAAGTCCGATGTTGTCCTGTGTGAAAGCACCTATGGCGATCGCGACCACAAGCCCATCGCCGAAGCGGAGGAGGAACTGCTGAGCTATGTAACGCGGATCTGTGTGGAACGCAGGGGGCGCCTTATCATTCCAGCCTTCAGCATCGGCAAGACACAGGAGATCCTGTACACGCTGAACAGCCTTAGCAATGCCGGGCGATTGCCGCGCATTCCGGTCTATGTGGACAGCCCGCTCGCGATCAGCGCCACCGAGATCGTACGCCACCATGACCAGTTGTTCCGGGAGGAAGTGCGGGAGGAATTGCGCCAGGACCCCGACCTCTTCGACTTCCCCGGTGTTGAGTTCGTGCGTGCGCCCGAACGAAGCAGGCAACTCAATTCGCTCACCGGTCCGAGCATTGTCATTTCGGCCAGCGGCATGATGGATGCCGGGCGGATCAGGCACCATCTGCTCAATGGTCTGTCCCATCCCGAGAACGGCCTGCTCATCGTGGGCTTCTGCGCGCCTGGGACCCTGGGGGGGGAACTCCTGGATGGCGCACAAGAGGTGCGGATCTTCGGAGAACGCGTTCCCGTGAAAGCGGAGGTCATGCGCATGGAGTTCTACAGTGCCCATGCCGACCGTGGTGAGTTGTTGCGCTATCTGCAATGCCAGGATGCCAAGGACCCACCAAGGATGTTCCTTGTGCATGGCATCGATCAGGTACGGGAGAACTTCAAGCTCCTGTTGGCTCAAAACGGCTTTACCGATGTGGTGGTCCCGAAGCAACGGGAGCCCTAC
>CAYQMC010000136.1:0-8328 GCA_964418285.1 uncultured Chryseobacterium sp. | reverse complement strand
AGTTCATCCGCGTTCACCGGCGCTACATCGTGGGCTGCCATGCTGTACAGTCGGTCGAGGACGGCAAGGTGGTCACCCCGGTGGGAGAGGTACCCGTGGGTACCAGTTATCGCCGTGCAGTGCTGGAAAGCTTGGAGCGTTGCGCACAGGCCGCTTGAACAAGGCCTGGCACTAGCCCAGGTTGCATATTTTCGGCGACACGGGCCACTCTTGTTATCGTTCCATCGATCGTCCCCGGTGCTCCGAAAGAAGCACCGGGCATCCATGCCATGGCGTCCGCACATCGGTACTGCCTCTGTCAGCGACCTTTGGCACACCTCATGGATCACCACCTCCTTGCCCTCGCCGTCTTCTTCCTGATCGCTGTCCTCTACAGCAGTGTAGGCCATGCCGGAGCAAGCGGCTACCTCGCCGTGATGGCACTGCTTTCCTTCGCACCCGACACCATCAAACCCACTTCGCTGGTGCTGAACGTTGCGGTGGCGGGCATAGCCAGTTGGCGTTACATGCGGGCGGGTTGTTTCAGTTGGAACGTGTTCTGGCCCGTGGCCTTGGTGGCACTGCCGATGGCCTTCCTGGGTGGGCGACTGCAACTACCGCCACGTGCGTTCGCCATGGTGGCCGGTGTGTTCCTGATCGCGTCCGCGCTGCTCATGGCCTGGCGCGCGGTGGCCGAACCGGAGGATCACATTCCTCGCCCCATGCCTTTGGGCGCTGCTGCCGGTGTGGGCCTGCCCATCGGTTTCCTCTCTGGCATCATCGGCGTGGGTGGTGGCATCTTCCTTTCGCCCATCCTCATCGCCGGACGCTGGGCAGCACTGCGGCATGTGTCGGGTATCGCGGCACTGTTCATCCTGATCAATTCACTGTCCGGCCTTGCGGGAAGGATGAGCGCCGGCCTTTCGCTCGAGCCCTTTCTTCCGTGGTGGTTGCTGGCCGTGGTGGCAGGTGGCTTCATCGGCACACACCTCGGGGTTTCGCGCTTCGGTACGCGTGCCATCCTCGCAGCGCTCTTCCTGGTGCTGCTCACCGCTGGGCTGAAGATGCTGTTCGCGAAGTGAGCTATCATTATCTGATCATTGGAGTCCGGGGAAATTTTTCGCGAAGAGTCTGCGACCCCTTCAGGGTCGTATCCCCTCATGCATTTACTCTTCCAATGTCTGTGACCCCTTCGGGGTCGGGCCAGTAACGACGCGGGTTCAGACCCCGAAAGGGGTCGCAGATATTAGCCCGAAGGGCGTTGAACGGCGCATTGTGCATTTCGACCCTGAAAGGGTCGCAGACGGCATTCAGCCAGCCCAGCAAAATGCAAGCCTCTGGGATCACAACCTGCTCTTTTCCCTGCCGGAGTAACTGTTCAGGTAGTTCGTGCGGTATTCTCCGGACAATACTGATCGTCTGATCTCCTGATCGCCCGATCTTCGTCCGATACTTATCGGACCCATGAACCACCCCTGGCACGACATCTCCCCCGGCGAGCATGCCCCGCAACGCGTGAACGCCATCATCGAGATCCCCAAGGAGAGCAAGGGCAAGTATGAATTGCACAAGGAGAGCGGGATGCTGATGCTGGACCGAGCGCTCTTCAGTGCCGTGCATTACCCGGCCAACTACGGCTTCATCCCACGCACCTACTGCGACGACAAGGACCCACTGGACATCCTGGTGCTGACCAGCCTCACGCTACCGCACCTCTGCTTGGTGGACGCCACTGTGATCGGTGTAATGCGCATGGTGGACCAAGGCGAGGCCGACGACAAGATCATCGCGGTGGCCACCTACGACGAGAGCGTGAACCACATCAAGGACATCAGCCAGCTGGCGCCGCACACCGAGAAGCAGATCCTGCGCTTCTTCATGGACTACAAGACCTTGGAAGGGAAGGAGGTGAAGGTGGAGAAATTCCTGGGGCGCGAGGAGGCACTGAGGATCGTGGATGAGAGCATTGCGCTCTATGTGCAGACCTTTGGCGCATGAACAAGGTGGTGAAGCGGAACGGTGGTTCGCGTAGGAACTGGCTGATCGCAGGGCTCGTAATTGTGGCCCTGGTGGTAGCGGGCGGTGTTGTGGCCGATCGGTTCCTGAAGGGCAAGAACCACCCCGGTGTGGTGCATATGGTAGGCCAGCTTGTACGCAACTACCCCAAGAGTTGGAGGGCTGATGCCCCCCATGTGAGCTTGGAGGTGAGCGACAAGAACTACGCACGCATCGTGGCCGTGGTGGATTCTGCGCGCGAACGCGGTGTTATACTCTCGGAGGGCAACAGCTATGTGAAAGGCAAGCTCACCCATGGCGATGCCACGTTCAAGGTGAAGCTGCGCATCAAGGGCAAGATGACCGATCACGTCAGTGGCAGGAAGTGGTCTTTCCGAGTGATCTCGCGCGATGGTGGCTCCTTCCTGGGCATGCAGCGCTTCAGTCTCCAGCACCCAGGCACACGCGGTTACCTCACCGATTGGCTAAGCCACCGCATGATGCGCGCCGAAGGATTGGTGGCCGTGCGTTTCGGTTACTGCACACTTGATCTGAACGGCGAGAACCTCGGTGTGTACAACTACGAGGAGCATTTCGCACAGGAACTGCTGGACCACAACCAACGCCCGCGTGGACCCATCCTGCGTTTCGATCCCGAGGAGTTCTGGCAGAAGCGCCTGGCCTGGATGCGCGACGAGACCGTGGAGCCGGGCTTTGGCAGTTACCAAACGGCCACCATCGATGCCTACGAGACCAAGGCGATCGAGGCCGATAGTACGCGCAAGGCGCAGTTCGATACCGCTGTGGCGCGCATCGCCCGCTTCCGTAGCGGTGAAGTTCCCGCAAGCGCGGTGTTCAACGCCGACCTCTTTGCGCGGCATCTGGCTCACAATGACCTGGTGGGTGGTTTCCGAAGCTTGGACTGGAGCGATGTGAAGCTGTACTACAACCCCGAAAGCGGGCTGGTGGAACCGATCAGCTACGAGAGCTTCAGCGGCTTCCCAACGGAAGAGCTTGCAGGTGCGCATCGTGTTTCCGGCCCATTCAAACCAAGCGATGAATTGCACACCCAATGGCTGAAGGACACGACCCTCTTCAAGCTCTACGTCCACCACTTGGAGCGCTTCGCACGCAAGGAGTACCTGGACAGCACCTTCCTTGCACTGGCACCAGCATTGGATAGTGCGAGCGCGATCCTGTACGCCGAGTTCCCTTGGAAGGAACTGGATCGATCGGTGTACTACCGCAACCAGGAGACCATCCTTCGTTTGCTGGAGGAGGGTGCCCAAGTGGCAGCGGAATGGTCTGCCACGGACGATGGTGTGGAGCTTCGGATGACCACCAAGGGCACCATGCCCGTTGTTGTGGAAGCGCTCATCACCAGGGAGGGGTCCTCATTGGACCTCGGTGGTCCTATGCTGCTCTACAGCACCAACCCCAACGGGGATGCACGCACCAGGAAGCTTATGCTGAACGGGGTGCATGACCTAAGTGGCGCACGTATGCTCTACCGTATCCCCGGGTCGGCCACGAAGCGCGAGTTGCGACTCTGATGGCACTGACGCCTCGCATTTAACGCAGACATAAGCCCGGCGTAAGCCCCACGGGAATTGCCCCCGGTAGCTTTGCGGCATGCAAGGCATACCCGAAACATCACCCGTAACGGCACTCGCTGAGGACGAGGTGTTAAGCCCGGAGAGCTACGTGTTCGTTGCACTGATGAGCGTGGAGGAAGGGCCCAACAAGGCGAGTTTCCTGCGTTTGTTCCAGCCGGTGGTATCCGCGCTGGAAGCTATGGACAGCGTGCTTCGTCCTGTGCCCGGAACGTGATCGGTGGAAAAGCGTTGCTGCGCGTTTCCCTACTTTCGCCGCTGCTTTCAGTGGAGCTCCCCCGGTGATCCGGGGTCGAGGTGGTCCAACGGCCGGACCTCGTGATCGTTACGCGGTCCGCACACCCAAGCCTTCACGAATCCCAATTCCGACGCAGTATGCGCCAGTACATCCGTTTGTTCGACTTCAGCCAGAAGGTGGACTACCGCACCGAGGTCCTTTCGGGGCTCACTGTAGCGCTGGCGCTCATTCCTGAAGCAGTGGCCTTCGCCCTCATCGCGGGCCTCTCGCCGCTCACCGGTCTCTACGCCGCTTTCGTGGTGGGCCTCATCACAAGCATCTTCGGTGGAAGGCCGGGCATGATCAGCGGTGCCACCGGTGCCATCGCGGTGGTCATCGTGGCGCTGGCCGCGCGGCACGGTGTGGAGTACGTCTTCGCCACTGTGGTGTTGGCGGGCCTTATCCAGGTGTCAGCAGGTCTGTTACGTCTGGGGAAGTTCATCCGCTTGGTGCCGCATCCGGTCATGTTCGGCTTCGTCAACGGTCTTGCCATTGTGATCTTCGTGGCGCAGCTTGCGCAGTTCAAGACGCCCGAAGGAGATTGGCTTACCGGTACTCCCTTGTACCTCATGCTCGGCTTCGTGGCGCTTACCATGGCCATCATCTGGGGCCTGCCGAAGCTTACACGGGTGATCCCCGCCTCATTGGTAGCCATCCTCGTTGTGGCAGGTATCGTCATCGGCCTGGGGATCGACACCCGTACCGTGGGCGATATCGCCAGCATCGCCGGGGGCTTCCCGCCATTCCACATTCCAGCCGTGCCTTTCACCCTGGAAACGCTCATGATCGTCCTACCGTACGCCGCCATCGTGGCCGGTGTGGGTCTCATCGAAAGCCTGCTTACCCTGAACCTGCTGGACGAGATCACGAACACCCGTGGCCGAAGCAACAAGGAAGCGGTGGCGCAGGGTGCGGCGAACATCCTCAGCGGCGTGTTCAGCGGTATGGGTGGTTGTGCCATGATCGGGCAGAGCCTGATCAACGTGAGCAGCGGTGCGCGTGCCCGACTGAGCGGCATAGTGGCGGCGGTCATGTTGCTGGTTTTCGTCATGTTCGCCGCTCCTCTGATCGAGCAGTTGCCCATGGCGGCCTTGGTGGGTGTGATGTTCATGGTGGCCATCGGTACCTTCGAGTGGGCCAGCCTGAAGACCTTCGGAAGGATGCCCCGCCACGATGTGTTCGTGATGCTGGTGGTGATGGCGATCACGGTCTTCTTCCACAACCTCGCGGTAGCCGTACTGGCTGGCGTGATCATCAGCGCACTGGTATTCGCCTGGGAAAATGCCAAGCGCATCCGTGCCCGCAAGTACACCGACGAGCAGGGCGTGAAGCATTACGAGATCTTCGGGCCGCTCTTTTTCGGCAGCGTGCAGGCTTTTACGGAGAAGTTCGATATCACCGGAGATCCCGACGAGGTCATCATCGACTTCGCCGAAAGCCGCGTGGTGGACATGAGCGGCATCGAAGCCCTCAACCGCATCACCGAACGCTACCACCAGGCGGGCAAGAAGATCCAACTGCGACATCTCAGTGCTGATTGCCGCCAACTGCTGAAGAACGCCGAGCAGGTCATCGATGTGAACATCATGGAGGACCCGAGCTACAAGGTTGTGCTTGATCGGATCTGAAGGCGCTCGATCCATCGAGCAGTCCCACGCAATGAGAACGCTCCGCAGCATGGAAGGGAAAGGCGCATGTGCCTGCGTTCATCCGCTTTTCAGGTACCTTTCCCACATGCCTCCCAAAGCATGTCCAATAGGTCTGCTACTGCTGGTCGTTCCGTTGTTGCTGCATGCCCAAACACCGCGGTGGCAGAATCCCATCTTGGACCGGACCATAGAGCTGCGCGCGATCCTTGGAGGAGGGTTGGTCTTCCAAGCGCCCCGCTCGGTGGAAGGAACACTGAAGACCGCTGTGGGATTTCCAGGCGCTGGCTTCGCGGTGGACGCAGGCATTTCGTTCGTTGTGCATGACCGGTGGGGAGTGGATGTCATTGGCGAATATGCCCGGCACAGCACCCTCTATTGGATCGTCGATACCTCATGTTGGGCGATCACGGTGCCCGCCCTTCGCACCGAGGCCAGACTTTGGCATGCTTTTCCACTGGAACTCTTCGAAAGCGGGAGCCTGAAGGCCGGCATAGCCCTGGGTACCGACCACCAACCTGCCGGTAAGCGCGATCGCAACGAAGGCACCATCGGGGTTCGCTCACGTTGGGAAAGCCTTTCGCACAGCTACCTCGCCTTCGAAGTGGGCTGGTGGCAGGAACACGATTGGGACCGCTCCGAGCTGGCCTTCCGGTATGTGCGCCACCTGCAGCGCGAACCGGCCTACACTGCGGTGGTCTACCAGGGCGATGAGACCCGTTCCTACACCACCACGCAGGACCACATCGGCTTCATATACCGATACCATTTGGGCCTGGTCCGCCGACCGTTCCGCGGAGCCGCTCCGGTCGATATGGAGTACGCAGGTCGCGTTTCGGACACCGTGTTCGCCGCTGCCACCCGACGCTCCATGGCCCGCTTGCAACTCTGGGACGATGCGGAGTACGACGGGGACACGGTGAGTGTATTGCTCAATGGACGCGTGGTACTTGATCATTACGAACTGACGCACAGGCGAACCACTGTGAAGCTGCCTTTGAACAAGGGGAAGAACAGCGTGATGGTGGTGGCCCACAACGAAGGTCGCGTGCCGCCGAACACGGCGCGTGCTGTGCTTCGGGGCGGAAAGCGACGTACACAGTTGCTGCTCAAGACCAACGTGGAACGCAATGCCACAGTGGCGATCGAATTGTATTGAACGGTGCACCCAGCGGAACCTTCCCAGGTCGCTCCAGCAGGACAGTTCCCTCACCCGTTCGGGGTAGCACAGGGCACCATGCCTGGGCTGCCGCTGCGCTGCTTCGAAGGGCCGCGTTTTCCCTTGCAGGAAGGGCTTCGGAAAAGCATCACCCGGATGCGGGCGTAGAGATCCATGGCGTACACATCGGAACGGCCCACGAAGGGGAGGATATGGTCCGATCCGATGACCAGTCCATTGAAGCGGAGCATGAGTCCGATGCTCGGCTGGCCAAGGGCATACTCGTGGAACACCACGGGCAATGCGGCCTCGAAATGGCGTGTCTCGAAGCGTGGTGTCACGGCGATCGAATTGCTGCGACGTAGACGCAAGGAGTTCCGCCCCGCGAGGTTCTGCACGGCAGCGAAACCCAGGTAGACACGGTCCGCTATGCGCTGGTCGTATTGCAACGAGATGGCGGTGGGCAGTCCTACGGGGAGACCAACTTCGCGCGTCCAGCCGGTGGCTGTGGAGAAGAGGCTGTCCAGATCGGCAACGTCGTTCACGGATACTTCATCGCGATCGGCGATATCCAACGATCCGGTCGTGATGCTGCCTGCTTCACCTTCGCGAAAGCGAAGGCCACCAAGGTCCAGCAGGGATAGACCGATACGGTAGCGGTAGCGCATGGGTGTGCAGCCGGCGGTGGCCTGGTGTGGGTAGTAGCCATCGGCCTCGTCCATGGTGCGTTCGTACACCATGCCCAGGTCGGCACCCCAACCGCTCCCTGCACGCATGGCGGGAAGTGCATATCCGTACCGGGCCGTGGCGTCATGTACGATCAGCTGGGCAGTGTCGACCACGGTGTAGTCGAGGTCCGTGAGTTGCAGTGTGCCCGCCGTGTGCCCCAGGTTGTAACGAACGCTTGCACCGGCGCTGATGAAGCTGAAGCCCTCGGCGCGCACGATGTGGGCGTAGTTCACGCTGAACTCCGTCCATGCTGCACCCAGCGTCCGCACGCCTTCCTCGCGGTAGCGCACCCCGTGTTGAGGCCTGAAGTTGAAACCATGGTACATGAAATTGCCCATCGCTTCGGAAACGCCCGATGCGCTCACATGCGCTCTTGAGCGCACACCCAGCCCGATGGTGCCACGCCCCAATGCCAGCGAAACGGCAGGCCCCAACACAGCGGCCTGCACCGTGGCGCGTTGTCCATCACCGAAGTTGGTATTGCGCAGCACCACGCTGCCGCTGTTCTGTCCAGTGGAGGGAGCGCGCAGCTCGCCGAACAGGCTTTGGTTGCGATCGGACCAGGCTATCAGGCTGTTCCATACGAAGGCATCCACCCCTGCGAGCCTGATATCGGCATACACCCACTGGCCGGCGCTGCGCGCAGGGTTCAGGAAGGCGATGTCGCTGCCACCGTAGTTGCTGTGGGCCAAGCCGTATCGCTCCTGGGCATCGGCCGCCAAGGCGCACAGTACCGCCAAGCATAAGATCGTCGCGCGCATGGAGCGCTTCTACGCGGGATCGGCCTTGCGGGTTGTCCGCTCCCCCCGCGTCGCGGACCATCGTACGCTATTGCTTCCACTACGAAGAACGGCGGTCGTCGATACCGTATTTCCACGCTTTCGCGATGCGCACCAAGTGCAACATGATCGGCACTTCGATCAACACGCC
>CAYQMC010000135.1:0-8354 GCA_964418285.1 uncultured Chryseobacterium sp. | reverse complement strand
AGCATGAACATGGGTATGAAGACCGGTGCCATGATGGCCCATTTGGCGCTGGCGCTGCCCATCACCAGGTTGATCGCCGCAGCGACCAGGATGAACGCAAGCATGAGCGGTATGGAGCCCAGGTTCAACGCTTGCAGACCAGCAGCACCCTTGATGGCCATGATGAGACCCAGATTGGTCCAGTTGAAATAGGCCACGAACTGGGCCGCGAAGAACACCAGCACGATGTAGGACCCCAGGGTCTCCATGCTCTTGCTCATGCCCTTCATCACATCGTTGTCGCTCTTGAAGGTGCCCGCCCCTATACCGTAGGCTATGCCGGCAACGGCCGAACTGAGGAAGATCAGGGCAACGATACCGCTCATGAAGGGCGAACGCAGGATATCCCCGTCCTCCGGGTTGCGGAGGAAACCATCGGCGGGCAGGAGGCCCCATAGGATCCAGGCCGTGAACAGCATCGAGGCGATACCAGCGAACCATAACCCACGCTTTTCCTGTGGTGTGGCACCGCGTATCTCCTCAGGCTTCTCGTCCCCGGTGTACTCGCCCAAACGCGGCATCACGATGCGTTCGGTGGTCCAGGTGCCCAAGCCTGCGATCAGGAAGGTGCTAACGAACATGAAATAGTAATTGGCCGCTGGGTTCACTTCGTACAACGGGTCGATGATCCGTGCCGCTTCTTCGCTAAGCCCGGCCAGCAGGGGGTCGATCGTTCCCAACAGGAGGTTCGCGCTGTAACCGCCCGAAACGCCGGCAAAGGCGGCCGCGAGACCACCCAGCGGATGGCGCCCGGCGGCCAGGAAGATCACCGCTGCCAAGGGTACAAGGAGGACATAGCCCACTTCGCTGGCCGTGTTGCTGATGACGCCCGAGAATACGATGACGAAGGTGAGCAGCTTCTTGGGCGATGCCAGCACCACTGCACGCAGGGCCGCGGCAATGAGTCCACTACCTTCCGCGATGCCGATACCGAGCAAGGCCACCAGCACGGTACCCAGGGGGGCGAAACCGGTGAAATTGGTGACCATCTTCGTCAGGATCATGTGCAGACCTTCTGCACTGAGCAGGTTGAAGGGCACAACCGTTGCTCCGGTGCCCGGATGGGTGACGCTAAGGTCGAACTGAGCGGCCACCCAACTGAGCAACACCACGAGCAGCGCGAAGCCGGCGAACAGGGTTGCGGGGTGTGGCAAGAGATTGCCCACGCGTTCCACGAAGGAAAGGAAGCGGTCCACCGCCGATGACTTCTTTGCAGCTTGTGACATGGGCTTATAGCTGTAGCGGACCCAGCAACGGACTGCGCACCGCAATGGGCAAAGAAAGGGGAAAATGGGACCCGGGGTCAGTCCATTCTCGCTTGGGCTTCATTGGAATGCGCGATCGTACCCGGATAGTCCTGTAGTGCGGCGCGCAAGCATTCCACGGCGAGTTTCAGCAGTGGCTGTTCCAACACATAGGCCAGACGCACCTGCTTCCTACCTGCCGCCGGATCGGCGTAGAACCCGCTGCATGGGGCCATCATCACCGTGTGCCCGCCATGCTCGAAGGATTCGAGCAACCACTGGCAGAATGCATCGGCATCATCCACAGGCAATTCGGCCACGCAGTAAAAGGCTCCTTTGGGCTTGGGGCAGACCACGCCGGGAATGGTGTTGAGCCCTTCCACCAGCACATTGCGGCGGGCCACATACTCCGCCACCACCTCGTCGAAATAGCTCTGTGGCGTAAGCAACGCTGCCTCCCCCGCGATCTGGCCCAGTGTGGGAGGGCTCAAACGGGCTTGAGCGAATTTCAGTACCGCATCGTACACCTCCACATTTCGGGTAACGAAGGCACCCACCCGCGCTCCGCACATGCTGTAGCGCTTGCTCACACTATCGACTAGTATCACGTTGCGCTCGAGTCCGGGAAGCGTCATGGCGCTGATGAACTCCTCGCCGTCGTAACAGAACTCCCGGTACACCTCGTCCGCAAAAAGGAACAGATCATGCTCCAGGACGATCTCCCGAAGTGTTTCCAACTCGGAGCGACTGTACAATCGACCTGTGGGATTACCCGGGTTACAGATCAGGATGGCCTTCGTGCGCTGCGTGATCAGAGCGGAAAAATCGGCACTTGAGGCCAGTGAGAAGCCATCCTCGATGGTCGTGCGCAGGGGCACCACCTTCACCCCTGCTGCAACAGCGAAAGAATTGTAGTTGGCGTAAAAGGGCTCAGGAATGATGATCTCGTCGCCGGGCTCCAAACAGGCCATCATACCGAACAGCAGGGCCTCGCTGCCGCCATTGGTCACGATGATCTGCTCGTGGGTGACATCCACACCATGCTTTCCATACTGCTCGGCCAAGCCCCTGCGGTAACTTTCGAAGCCCGCCGAGTGGCTGTATTCGATGACGGTACGATCCAGCTCGCGCAACGCATCCAAGGCCACTTGCGGGGTAGCCACATCAGGCTGGCCGATATTGAGGTGGATGACGACCGTTCCCCGGTGTTTGGCGGCTTCGGCATAGGGTACCAACTTGCGGATCGGAGAGGCGGGCATCAGCTTGCCCTTGGCGGAGATGGATGGCATCGGTGCGGTTTCTGGAGGGGCGAAGATCGTGGTTTCGTGATGTCCGGGAAGCATGGACCGCCTCCTCGATCATGGCCAGGTCCGGTAGTGGTCCTATCGACCCGAGGATAGGGTGGACGCATTCCTTAGCTTTGGCGCCCGCCTGCCGGTTGCAGGCCGAACAAACGTAACGACCGCATGCAGACCCAGATGACCGGGAACATCGAGGAGCTCCTCGGTAATGAGGCAGCCAGCCTGCTTGAGCATACCAGCTCAGCCATCGACAAAGCGACCCTGCACCTGCCGGGCCCGGACTTCGTGGACCGGAGTTTTGCCCAGAGCAACCGCAGCCCACAGGTACTGCGCAGTCTGCAAGCCCTCTATGGACATGGCCGTCTGGCGAACACCGGCTACATGAGCATTCTACCGGTCGACCAGGGCATCGAGCACAGTGCCGGTGCCAGCTTCGCCCCCAACCCGATCTACTTCGATCCGGAGAACATCGTGAAGCTTGCCCTGGAAGGAGGATGTAACGCCGTGGCTTCCACCTATGGTGTACTTGCTGCCAGTGCGCGGAAGTATGCCCACAAGATCCCATACATCGTCAAGATCAACCACAACGAATTGATGACCCTTCCGAACAAGTACGACCAGGTGCTCTTCGGCAGTGTTGAAAGTGCATGGGAGATGGGTGCCGTTGCCGTAGGCGCAACGATCTATTTCGGCAGTGACCAGAGCACACGCCAGATCGTTGAGATCGCCGAGGCCTTCGAACGCGCTCACGAACTGGGCATGGCCACGATCCTTTGGTGCTATCTGCGCAACAACGGCTTCAAGGTGGATGGTAAGGACTACCATACCGCGGCGGACCTCACCGCCCAGGCCAACCACCTCGGCGTCACCATCCAGGCGGACATCATCAAGCAAAAGCTGCCCGAGACCAATGGAGGATACAACGCCATCAAGGGCTACGGCAAGACGCATAAGAAAGTGTACAGCGACCTGAGCAGCGACCATCCCATCGACCTCTGCCGCTACCAAGTGGCGAACTGCTACATGGGCCGTATCGGACTCATCAATAGCGGCGGCGCCAGCAGTGGGGCAAGCGATATGGCAGAGGCCGTGAAGACCGCTGTGATCAACAAACGTGCGGGAGGACAAGGCCTTATCAGTGGTCGAAAGGCCTTCCAGCGCCCCATGAACGAAGGTGTGGCGTTGCTGAACACGATCCAGGACGTGTACCTGGACGAAGGCATCACGATCGCCTGATGACCAATGTCGGGGGTGACCACCGCTCCGCGAAGTGCATCATGACCGGAGCCTTCGCTCCGTGCCCTGTTCCACTTCACACCTGCTGCTAACTTCGTACTCCAGAACACGTCGAAATGGGTTGGTTCACACGCGTCAAGGAAGGGATAACGACCTCCACGGAGGAGAAGAAGGAGACTCCTGAGGGCCTTTGGTACAAATGCCCGGAGTGCAAGCAGGTGATGACCTCGGAGGACCATGAGAACAACTTCTGGGTATGTGGGGGATGCGGCTACCACGAAAAGATCGGCAGCGCGGAGTACTTCGCTCTCCTTTTCGATGAACACAAATACACGGAGATCGGGGCCGACCTCATCGCCGGGGACCCACTGGAGTTCGAGGACACCAAGAAGTACGTGGACCGCCTGAGCAAGACCCGCCAGGATACTGGGCTGAACGACGCCCTTCGGGCTGCCGAGGGGAAGCTCGAAGGTCAGAAGGTGGTGATCGCCTGCATGGACTTCCGCTTCATCGGCGGAAGCATGGGAAGCGTGGTGGGCGAAAGGATCGCTTTGGCAGCGGACATGGCCATGAAGCGCAAGTGTCCGTTGGTGATCATCAGCAAGAGCGGTGGCGCACGCATGATGGAAGCCGGATTCAGCCTGATGCAGATGGCGAAGACCAGTGCCAAGCTGTCCCAATTGGCGCGTAAGAAGCTCCCCTTCATCAGCATCCTTACAGACCCTACCACCGGTGGTGTAACGGCCAGCTTCGCCATGTTGGGCGACCTGAACATCGCTGAGCCCAAGGCGCTTATCGCCTTTGCAGGACCCAGGGGCGTGCGCGAGACCATAGGCCGTGATCTTCCGCCAGGCTTCCAAACAAGCGAATTCGTGCTCGAACACGGCTTTCTGGACAAGATCGTGGAGCGTAAGGACCTGAAGCAGACCTTGGGGAAGATCTTCCTGATGTTCAAGAACTGATGGTGGTATTGAAGAAAGATCTATCTTCGCGGCCTGTTACCGACCCGATATGTACCTGACCAACGAGGCCAAGCAGGCCATTTTCACTGAGCACGGCGGTTCTGACAAGAACTCCGGCGGTGCCGAAAGCCAGATCGCGCTGTTCACGGCCCGCATCAACCACCTTACCGGCCACCTCAAGGCCAACAAGAAGGACTTCGGCACCGAAAAGGCGCTGGTGACCATGGTGGGCAAGCGCAAGCAGCTGCTGGGCTACTTGAAGAAGTACGACATTGAGCGCTACCGGGCTATCATTGCGAAGCTTGGCCTGCGCAAGTAGGACCCCGCACGCGGCCGGTGATCCGGCAACGTCCGGCACATCTTGATCGAACAGGGGCGGTCGTGCAAGCACGGTCGCCCCTTTTGCATACCAAGGGCCCGGTTCGAGCGGCCCCAACGAGGAAAGACGAAACGAGGAAAAAAAGAAGAAACGAAGATGAGACCACAAGGAATTACCAAGACCATCACAATGGGTGATGGACGGACCATCACCATCGAGACCGGGGTGTTGGCCAAACAAGCCGATGGCGCCGTTACCGTACGCCTGGGCGACACCATCCTGCTCGCCACCGTGGTGAGCACCAAGGAGGCCCGCGAGGGCATCGACTTTCTGCCCCTGACGGTGGAATACCGCGAGAAATTCAGCGCTGCCGGTCGTTTCCCCGGTGGCTTCTTCAAGCGTGAGGCACGCATGAGCGACCACGAGACGCTGACCTGCCGCTTGGTGGACCGCGCGATCCGCCCCCTGTTCCCCGATGATTTCCACGGCGACACGCAGGTGGTGATCTCCATGATGAGCAGCGACAAGAAGAACCCCGGTGATTCCCTGGCCTGCCTCGCGGCATCGGCCTGCATCGCCGTGAGCGACATCCCCTTCGACGGTCCCGTGAGCGAAGTGCGCGTGGCCCGTGTGGACGGCAAGTTCATCATCAACCCCATGGTGGCCGACATCGAGCGTGCCGACATCGAGATGGTCGTGGCCGGTACCGCCCGCGACATCATGATGGTGGAGGGCGAGATGAAGGAAGTGCAGGAAGCCGACATGATCGAGGCGATCAAGTTGGCGCACGAAGCCATCCAGGACCAGTGCCGCGTGATCAAGGAATTGGGAGAGGCCGTGGCAAAGAGCCATGTGAAGCGGACCTACGTCCACGAGAATGCCAATGAAGAGTTGGAAAAGAAGATCATGGACTTCTGCTACCAGAAGTACTACGATGTGGCCATGGAAGCCAGCGCCAAGGAAGTGCGCGCCGAGAAGTTCAAAGCCATCAAGGAGGAATGCATGGCCACCCTCAGCGACGAGGAGAAGACGGACAACGTGATGCTGGCCCGTTACTTCAAGAAAGCCATGAAGAAGGGTGTCCGCAATGTGGTCCTCGATCACGGCAAGCGCCTGGACGGCCGCAAGACCGATCAGATCCGCCCGATCTGGGGCGAAGTGGACGTGCTGCCCGGTACCCACGGCAGCGCCATCTTCACCCGTGGTGAGACCCAGGCCATCAATGCAGTGACCTTGGGCAGTTCCATGGACGAGCAGACCGTGGACCTCGCCACCAAGAAAGGCAGCGAGAACTTCATGTTGCACTACAACTTCCCGAGCTTCAGCACCGGTGAGGCCCGCCCCATGCGCGGTCCCGGTCGTCGTGAGATCGGCCACGGCAACCTGGCGCTCCGCGCCTTGAAGCCGGTGATACCCAGTGGTACGGAGAACCCCTATACCATCCGCTTGAACTGCGACATCCTGGAGAGCAACGGTAGCAGTTCCATGGCCACTGTGTGCAGCGGTACCCTGGCCCTGATGGACGCCGGTGTGAAGATCAAGGCACCTGTGAGCGGTATCGCCATGGGCATGATCAGCGATGGAAAGCGCCATGCCATCCTCAGCGACATCCTCGGCGACGAGGACTTCCTGGGCGACATGGACTTCAAGATCTGCGGCACCGAGAAAGGGGTGACCGCCACACAGATGGACATGAAGGTGGACGGCCTTCCCTACGAAGTGCTGGCCCAAGCTTTGGAGCAAGCCCGCGTGGGTCGCCTGCACATCCTGGGAGAAATGAACAAGGTGCTCGACGCACCGCGTTCCGATTACAAGGAGCATGCTCCACGGATCATCACCATCGAGATACCGAAAGAGAGCATCGGTGCAGTGATCGGACCCGGTGGCCGTGTGATCCAGGAGATCCAGGCCGAGACCGGTGCACACATCAGCATCGACGAAGTGGACGGTCGCGGTGTGGTGGAGATCATGAGCGAGAACAAGACGAGCATCGACGCCGCCCTGGCCCGTGTGAACGCCATCGCCAACCCGCCCCAGGCCGAAGTGGGTGCCACGTACAAGGGCAAGGTGAAGACCATCATGCCATACGGCGCCTTCGTGGAAGTGATGCCCGGTGTGGACGGCCTGCTGCACGTAAGCGAGCTGGAATGGCGTCGCATCGAACGCGTGGAGGAGGTACTCAAGGAAGGCGATGTGATCGAATTCCAAGTGACCGGTAAGGACCCCCGTAGTGGCAAGCTGAAGTTGAGCCGCAAGGTGTTGCTGCCCAAGCCCGAGGGATACGTGGACCGCGAGCCGGCCATGGCCGGTGGCGAGCGCCGCGAACGCCGCGAGCGCAGCGACCGTCCGCGTCGCGATGACCGCCCTCGCCGGGAAGATCGTCCGAGCAACGACGGAGATGCTCCCAGCCAGAACTAGGAACAACCGTTCCGCATGTGCGAAAGCCGCCCTCCGGGGCGGCTTTCGTCGTTCATGCCTCCCCGTACCCGGTAACCTTAGCGTGCGCCACGGCGTTGAACGCAGCACTCTTCGCAAAAACAAAAGCGCGCAAATGGCAAGGATGAGGCAGTTGAAGATCAACAAGCAGGTGACCAACCGGGATACACCGTCCCTGGACAAGTATCTCCAGGAGATCGGTCGAGTAAAGCTGATCACCGCAGCGGAGGAGGTGGAGCTTGCCCGGAGGATCAAGCAGGGTGACAATGATGCATTGGAGGAACTGGCCAAGGCCAACCTGCGCTTCGTGGTATCCGTGGCCAAGCAGTACCAAGGGCAAGGCTTGAGCCTTCCCGACCTGATCAGCGAAGGGAACCTGGGGCTGATCAAGGCCGCAAGCCGTTTCGATGAGACCCGTGGTTTCAAGTTCATCAGCTACGCCGTGTGGTGGATCCGTCAGCAGATCCTGCAAAGCCTGGCCGAGCAGGCCCGTATCGTTCGCCTGCCCCTCAATAAGATCGGATCCATCAACAAGATCAACAAGGCGTTCGCCCGCTTGGACCAGGAGCACGAACGTCCCCCGACGGCACATGAGCTTGCCGAAGTGTTGGAGATGACCCTCGAGGAGGTGAAGACCAGCCTGAACAACACCGGCCGACATGTAAGCATGGATGCGCCGTTGCGGGACGATGGTGACAGCGGGACCATGATGGACCTGATGCGCAATGAGGACACCCCCAGCCCGGTGGACAGCCTGATGAACGATAGTCTGCGCCAGGAGATCGAGCGCTCCTTGAGCTCCTTGAGCGGGCGTGAA
>CAYQMC010000134.1:0-8389 GCA_964418285.1 uncultured Chryseobacterium sp. | reverse complement strand
TGAAGACCTGCACCATCACACGCCCGCCGGCAGTGGTGTAGCGCATGGTGGTACGTTCCACGAAGGGGTTGGGGTACACCTCGAGAAGCACATCGCCGGCACGCTGATTGGCTTCGTGGATGCCCGTGCTGATGCAACCCGCGGGGTCCACCAGCGACAGGGGTTGATAGGTGTCGAGAAGTACGCTATCCACCTCGCCTTGTGTCAGGCAGAACCAGTCGTGCAGGATCGAGGCGTACACCGAACGGAAGTCGTACTGCATGGCCAGGTTGGTCTGGGCCGTGGCGTTGGCGGGGATGACCGGGTTGGTGCCGAGCATGCCTGGGATGACCTTCGTACCGAATAGGAACATCGGCAGCGCACTGCCATGGTCCGTACCGAGCGAGGCATTGCCGATGATGCGCCGTCCGAATTCACTGAAGGTCATGCCCAGTACGCGATCCTCCAAGCCCAAAAGGCTCAGGTCGTCCTGGAAGGCGTGGATGGAATCGCTGACAGCGGCCAGCAGTTGTGCGTGTTCACCCTGTGCCGGATTCCCGGATACCACCTGCTGGGCGTGGGTGTCGAAACCCCCGATACTCACCCAGTACACGCGCGTCTTGAGCCCGCCACAGATCAACTGGGCCACGATCTTCAGGGCCTGGGCCAAACGTCCCGCAGGGTTGTTCCCCGTAGGGTAGAGTGTGCTCAGGTTGCAGCCTGCTGTTGCGGCTGCGTTTATAGCGCTTCCATACTGGTCCGTTTGGCGTTGCACGGTCCGGATGTAGTTCAGTTTGTCGCCACTGCAATCATCCGTTGTGGGGTCTATGTAGATGTTGCCGGTAAGGTCCAGCGGGTTATCCGTGTTATTGATGGCCACGCCCATGTTCACGCCCATGTTCTGCAGGCCGGGACCAACCGCTCCACCTACGCGGATGGCTAGCGGGTCGGGCATTTCCGTGTTGGGATAGCCTGCGGGGTAGTTGGGGTACTCGGCATTGAGGTAACGCCCGGTCCACCCGGAATTCAGTTGTTGGTCGCTATTGGCACCGGTCTCCCAGATGTCGGTCGCGCGGAAGTGGCTGAAGTTCGGCTGGGGATAGCTGACGCCTTGCACAATGGCGAGCTTACCATCCTCCCAGAGGTCGCGCATGCCTCCCATGGCCGGGTGCAGGCCGGTGCCGCCAAGGCCGCTCAAGGGCAGCACATTCCCGGAAGGGATCAGCACCTGTGGCCGTGCCTGGCCCAGGTTGGCGTACTGGTCCAGCGGGATCACCGTATTGAGGCCATCGTTGCCACCGATGAGTTGTACGATCACCAAAACACGATCGTTGTCTTCGCGCCCTTGCAAGGCTGCGAAGAGCGGGCTGTTGAAGCCACGCAGGGCGAAGCCACCCAAGGTGACCGCTGATGCACTGCGGAGGAAATGTCGTCTGTCCATGGTTGCGGTGTGTGGGCAGTTCAGTGAAGGTGGTTCTCGGCGGCCTGTAGCATGTCCACGAACAGTGCGAGCAGGATGTTGGGCACGAGCATCGCGGTCTGGTTCGTGGTCCCGGGGTCCTGCACGTAGATCTCGTACGCATCGCTCCAGTAGAAGTCGTTGGCCTGACCCAGCAGGAGGTAGTTGGTCTTCAGCTGCTGCTGCACTTCGGCCGAAATGGGTGTGGCGAAGAGCAGCTCCGCGGCATCGGCGACCAGCGCATTGGGATCGTAGGGATCGGTGAACTGGGCTACCACGTTCAGGGGATCCATCCTGAAGCTCAGGTTGCGGCTTTCCACCTGGTAGAGGTCGTTCCCGGTGGCAGCCCCTATGAAGGCAATGGAAATGAGCGTGCTGTTCCGATTGGGGAAGGTGGCCGTATCCAACCAGATCTTGTCGAACTGGGGGAACTGGTAGTAGGCCTGCCAGCCGGCCACATTGGGTGGGTTCACCAACTCCTGGCCAGCGAAAGCGACCAATCCATAGATGTCGCCCCAAACGCGGTACTGGGCCTCGTATTGGGCCGGGGTGGGGAGGGGTAGGTCCAACTGACGGATGGCGCCCAAGGCCAGGTCCACGGGGCTCTTGATCATGCAGGAGCGCACTTCGCTAGTGAAGAAGTGCTCGCTTGTAAGCAAGGCCCTCATCACCTGCTCCATCTGGTCCGGTGCAGCCATCGTGCTGCGGAAGAGTTCGGCCAGCGGTTCGATCACATCCTGTTCTATGGCGGCATCGATGTCTCCTTTCACGAAGAAGCGGTAGAGTTCGCGGCAGATGTGCAGACCGCATTCCTCCTTGGCGAGGATCATGTCCAGCAAGGCGTTGAGTTCGGTATTGCCGGCATTCGGACCGGTCTGGCCTTGTATGATGGTGTTGTTGAAGTATGCGCTGAACTGCTTGTTGCCTGTATCGTGCAGGAAGGGTAGGAAGAGTGTATCGGGTACGATGGGTACCCCATTGTTCTCGAGGCGAACGATCCAGCCCGTAAGCACACGGGCTGCGGCCTGTACGTCGGCTTCGGTGTATCCGCTGCCTTCGCCCAGTGTGAAGAGCTCCATCAACTCGCGGGCGAAATTCTCATCGGGCTGTGCCACATTATTGAATGTCCCGTTGAGGTAGATCAGCATGGCACCACTGGTGCTCATCTCGCGCACAAGCGTGCGGAAGTTACCCTTGCAGTTGGTCCGCAGGAGTTGGTCGTAGTCGTAGAGGAATCTGCCGACCACCACCTCGCCGGCCTGCACCGGCATGGTGTTGTACCAGAACAGGCTGAGCTTTTCGCGCAACGTGCGCTCCTGCTGCACCATGAGCCCGGTGCGCCAGTACGCCCAGCTCACCGTGCGGAAGACCGATGGGTCCGTTGCAGGGCTGGCCGGGACCGGAGTGTCCACCCAGGTGCTTCCGAAGGGCACATCGGGGTCGATCAAGTTGGGATCCGGGGTATTGCCGTTGAGTTCCCAGTAGGTCTTGATCGGTGGCGTTGTGTCGTTGGTGAAGGAGAGCAAGGCGTTGACCACTTGCGTCAGCGATTGCCCTTGGAAGAAGGCCAGGTCCGCATTGGTGCAGCCGAAAAGGGAGCGACGCAACAGGTGCCTGAGCTCTTCGCGTCCGAAGGTTCCGGTGTAGGGTTGTAGTGGCATGGGCTCACAGGTGCGTTTACACGATGGACGTTGGAAACCCCTGAAAGTTAAAGGAGATGGTCTTTCCTGGATGTGAATTCCGACCAAAGCATGGATCGGATCGATGGAGGTCGACGGAGCGGTTCGTATCCGCGCATCGTCTGCCGGGTCCTTACGGAGTGAGGCACTTGAAGGTCCCGTGGCATGACCGAACTTCGTCCCTATGAAACTGGTCTCGTTCAACGTCAATGGTATCCGGGCTGCGGTCGGCAAAGGCTTGGTGGACTCGCTCCAGGAAATGGATGCCGACATCTACTGCTTCCAGGAGACCAAGGCCACACCGGCCCAGGTGGCCGAGGCCCTGGCCGGTCTGGACGGTTATCACGTGCATGCCTACGGCGCCTTGAAACCTGGCTACAGTGGCACCGCCATCGTGTGTCGCAAGGCTCCGTTGTCGGTTGGTTTCGGCATCGGCATGGCGGGCCACGATGATGAGGGCAGGGTTGTGACCGCCACCTTCGAGGGCGTTGTGGTCGTAACCGTGTACACGCCCAACAGCGGCCAGGAATTAAAGCGTTTGGGCTACCGGCAGGAATGGGATGCCGCGTTCAACGAATACGTCACGGCGTTGGCGAACAATGGCAAACCTGTGATCATCTGTGGCGACCTGAACGTGGCGCACCGCGACATCGACCTGGCGCGCCCGAAGGCCAACTACAACAAGAGCGCTGGCTACATGCAGGAGGAGATCGATGGGTTGGATGCACTGCTCGCCAAAGGCTTCGTTGACACCTACCGCCACCTGCATCAGGCCGAGGTGAAGTACAGTTGGTGGAGCTTCCGCGCCGGTGCCCGCAGCAAGAACATCGGCTGGCGCATCGATTATGTGCTGGTGAGCAAGGGTTTCGAGAGGAAGGTGAAGGATGCGTTCATCCTGAACGATGTGTTGGGGAGTGATCACTGTCCGGTGGGGGTCGAATGGTGAGATCGATCAGACGATCAGATAATCAGATGATCAGAGAATGAAGAACCTTCTTCGGCTTGAAGAGCTTGCACAGTTCCTGGTCTGCGTGTTCGCCTTGTACGTGCTGGACGTGTCCTGGTGGGTCTACATCCTACTGGTGATCGGGCCGGACATCGCCATGTTGGGCTATCTTGTTGATACACGGGCAGGTGCGATCGCCTACAACGTGCTGCATCATAAAGGCCTCGCTGTCCTATTCATCGCTATCGGGCTTTCCTTGGGGTGGACCATCAATTTGACACTTTCCATCGTTCTCTTCGGGCAGATCTGGGTCGTTGCAGGCATCATCCTCTACGGCCATGCCTCCATGGACCGCATCTTCGGCTATGGCCTCAAGTTCGGCGACAACTTCCACCGTACGCACCTGGGCTGGATCGGTGGGAAGAAAGTGGAGGGTGGAGAGTCAAAAATTGGCCTGTAACCGTCATAACGAACTTGCCAACTCGCCAACTTGCCCCTCGCCACTTCCTCCATGCGCCTCCTCCTCCTCGACAACTACGACAGCTTCACGTGGAACCTGCACCACCTGCTGGAACCGCATGCAACGGTGGACGTTGTGCGCAACGATGCCATCACCGTGGATGAAGCCTCAGGTTATGACCGCATCGTGCTTTCTCCAGGTCCGGGGTTGCCGAACGAAGCGGGGATCATGATGGAACTGCTCGTGAAGCTCATGCCCACGCATCCCATCCTTGGGGTGTGCCTGGGCATGCAGGGCATTGTCGAGGTATGCGGTGGAACGCTTTACAACCAGGTACAGGTCATGCACGGCGTTGCCGTTCCGTGCATACCGGAATATCCCATCGATCCCCTGTTCGCAGGGATCGAAGCACCCTTCGAGGTAGGTCTTTACCACAGTTGGGCCGCTGATCCTGCCAGGTTACCACCTTCGCTGCGCGTAACGGCGCGCAGTGCACAAGGCGTCGTCATGGGCATCCGCCACGATACATTTCCCGCGAGCGGCGTGCAGTTCCACCCGGAAAGTGTGATGACGCCTTCAGGCAGTGCCATTATGGCCAATTGGTTGGAGAGATAATCCATCCATTCTGCTTATCGCGTGTTGCCGGACGGAGAAGCCGGACAAGCCTGGTGTCGTTTCCATGCTGAAGTACGACCGCCGACTTTCGAACAGCCTTTGCTCCCTTTTTCCTCAGAACAACAGGTTCCTGTCGTTGCCGTAGGGTACGCGCTGTTCCACCTTCAGGTCGCGCAGGATGCTCGCCTTCACGTTGATCCGGAACATGATGCTGCGCCGGAATCCGATCGGGATCACGTTCAGGTTCATTTCCCAGCAGTGCAGGTCCCAATATAGGTTCAGCGAGGTGGGTATGAACTCTTCGGCCACCATGTCGTAGCCACTGCTGAAGCCGAGTTTCCAGTGCTTCAGGATATTCACATCGCCGTTGAAGAGCACGCTTTGTCGTTCGCTATCGGTGAAGGTGTTGGCGAACCAAGCCCGGCTGATGTCGTAACTGTAGTTCACGCCCAGGCGCCATGGGAGGTTGAAGTTGATGCGTGCACCTTTGGTGGGGTCGGTCTCTTCGACCACCTGTTCTTCGGTGGTATTGGTATTGTTCGCGTTACCCACGGCTTGGCCATACTTGCGGCTTTTCACATCGAACCCCAGTGCCACGTTGGTGAAGGTCATGCGCGCCAATCGGCCGCTCACGGCATACTCGGGACGGTCCACGCGCTGCCCCAGTTCGTTCACAGCGTATGGGTCCCAAAGGCTCACCACGTTCAGGTTCAACGTGTTGAACAGGGAGGTGCGTGCTGCGATATTCACCGGTGACCAGCGGAGCGAATCGCGCAGCAGGTCATAGCTGGAGTTGATGCCGATGAAATCGAACAACGATACCTTCTTGTAGGGTTCGGCATCAGGCCCGGTGGCCTTGTTATCGCGCACCTTGGCCTCAAGGTTCTGTATCAGCCCCAGGTTCAAGCTTCCGCTCTGTCCCGTGGGCGGTTTACCATATACGCCGATGTCGAATGGGGAGTAGGTGATAAAGCTGCCGTCCGGGCCGAAGGGCCCCGTGATATCGGTGCTTTGGTCGGGGCGGTACTGGAATCCGGCCGTGGGTGTCAGCACATGGCGGATAGCCTTGATGCGCCCACCGTCCTTGTATGTGTACATGAAGTAGACCTTGCTGGTGAGCGTTGCACCGGCGTTCCAGTCCGTTGCACGGGCAAAACCGGACACTGTATCACGCCGTGCGGCATTCGTTTCCGGGTCGTAGCTCTGCTCCAAGGTCTTGAAGTACCATCGGTCGGTCACACGGAATTCCGGGTTCAGGGAGAAGTACCGGTTCTTGATGGTCGTGGTCACCGCCGCGGTGTGGCGCACTCCGTTCTGCATGCGGCGAAGCAGGTTGGGCAGGTTGGCGAAATACAGCTGGTCCTCGGTGGTGCTCAGTCGGTTGTCGAAATTGGCGGTATAGTTCACGCCGATCTGGTCGTACCACTTGGGCCGCGCCGCTTCGGGACGCAGCATCTGGAAGGGGAAGATCCGCTGCACGTTGAAGGTCAGGGATGGCAGCGTGATATCGAAGGTCTTGTTCAACGTGTTCTGGCTATGCCGCAGATTCACCGCCAGATTATAGGGTTTGCCTGGCCACAGGTGCGACCACGCGATGTTGCTCTGGAAGGTGTTGCTGAGGTAGTCGTTGAAGTTGCTGTTGAAGTTGTTGGTGAAGTTCTGGCTGGTGCCCACGTTCACGTTGGCACTGAAGCGGTCGGTAAGACTGGCCTTCGGGTCCACTAGATGGTTCCAGCGCACGAAGAAATTCCGTTGCCTGCTGAAGTCCGGGAAGTCGGGGTCGCTGTTCAGCAGGGTACTGTGGCTCACATCCAGATTGCCCGAGAAGCGATACCGGTTGCGATAGCGCGTGATACCGCGCAGGCCCCAGCTGCCCCTGCTGTATATATCACCGGTGAGCTGCAGGTCCACCTTCTCGCTGATGGGGACGTAGTACCCACCGTTCAGCAGGAAGTAACCCAGGCGGTCGCTGTTGCCCCAAACGGGTATCAGGACACCGCTGCTTCCACCGCGTTTGTTCGGGAACAGGCCGAAGGGAACGGCAAGCGGCAGCGGCAACTTGCCCACCTTCATCAGTGCCGGACCGGTCACCATCTTATCATCCGGGATCACCATCATGCGTGTGACCTTGAAGTGGTAGTGTGGCTTTGGCCTGTCGCAGGTGGTGAGCATGCCGCCCTTGCTGTGGATCTCTCCGCTTGCATGGCGCTTGCTAAGGCTGGCCGTCACCCACGCCTCCTGTTCCTGGGTGCGTACTTCCCGGATCAGTCCTTGCTTTGTCTTGAAGTTGTATCGGATGCTATCGGCATCTATGGTGCTACCGTCCTGCGTGAATTTCGGCTTGCCCACCACGGTGCCTGTGCTGTCGGGGGCACCAAAAGCGGATGCTTCTTCGTTCTTGAAGCTGAATGCAATGCGGTCCGCACTCAGTTGGATCCCTTCGTAGTTCACGGTTGCCGCACCAAAGAGGTACACCGTTTGCTCCACCAGGTCATACCGGATGCTGTCGCGCGCACCATACTGCACCTCGTTCTCAAGCGCTTGCGCAGCGGCTTCCCCTCCCTTGCCGACCAACAGACCAATGAGGAAAACTGCACCATACACCGCCGTTCTGCCCGAGCGCTTGCCAGTAGCTTCGCGCCATGGAGAGGAGATGCAGGGAAATGCTGTCATGCACAGGCCGGTCGCACATCCGGCGTTCGGCGGGCCGAAAATACCGCATCCTATCCCGCGTGGCATGGAACGGATGATGAGGGCCTTTGCGTATCTGCCAGCAGTGTTCGCGTTAGCCGCGCTTTGTTCCAAGTTGGATGCGTATGCCCAAGGGCGCGACCCGAACCTGATCAGGACCGTGGTCATCGACGCAGGCCATGGCGGCAAGGACCCCGGAGCCATCGGCACGGGACGATACGAGGCCGCAGAAAAGGACATCGCGCTGAGCGTGTCGCTCTTGGCAGGCAAGTACATCGAGGAGGCATTCCCGGAGGTGGATGTGATATACACCCGCAGCGACGACCGCTTTGTGGAGCTCATGGAGCGCAGCCTGATCGCCAACCGCGCCAAGGCGGACCTCTTCATCAGCATCCATTGCAACAGCAACGGTAGTCCAAACCCCAAGGGTGCCGAGACCTTCGTGATGGGGTTGCACAAGACCGAGGCCAACATGAAGGTGGCCATGAAGGAGAACGCATCCATCCTGTTGGAGGAAGGGCACGAATTGAAGTACGACGGGTTCGACCCCAAGGATCCTG
>CAYQMC010000133.1:2596-8431 GCA_964418285.1 uncultured Chryseobacterium sp. | reverse complement strand
GGCTTTGGTATCGCTCATGGGAAGGAATGTGGTGATGTATGGAAATAGGATCGCGCTTCTCCTGCGCAATGATGAAGTCCGTTGCTGCTGGGTCGGGTTCCGATGCTGTACGGCCACATCGTCCCATACCTGGCATTTCCACAACGGGTCGAACGCTTCTTCATGCGAGTGGCAGGGACAAGGTGAAAGTGCTTCCTTTTCCGGGTTCGCTTTGAGCGGTGATCCCTCCACCATGCGCATGCGCGATCTGTTGTACGTAGTGGAGTCCAAGGCCGAAGCCCTTTACGTTATGCACGTTCCCGGTATGCACCCGGTAGAACCGTTCGAATACAAGGGCCAGGTCTTCTTTGCGAATGCCGATGCCATGGTCCTTTACGCTCAGCATCAGTTCACCGCCTTTGCTTCGGCTGCCCACGGTGATCGAGTCTCCATCGTGACCATACTTGAGCGCGTTGTCCAACAGGTTGAACAAGGCATTGGAAAGGTGTACCGGATCACCGTGCACGGTATGGTGTTCAGCGGTCAGCTCCAGACGCAATTCCACGTTGCGCTCCTGCAACGGCAGTTTCAGCGATGCGACCACTTCGTGTACCAATTGGTGCATGTCGACCTGCTCACGGCGCAGCTGAAGGGACTCTTTGTCCAAGGTGGATAATTGGAGGACCCGCTCGACCTGGGTGCGCAGGCGTTCGTTCTCGCTCCGGATGATGCGTGCATATTCCTTCAGTCGTTCCGGCTCCGAAATGATCTCCGGGTCGCTCAACACTTCGGCACTGAGTGCGATGGTGCTGATCGGTGTCTTCAGTTCGTGGGTCATGTTGCCGATGAAGTCGTTCTTCATCTCGCTCAGCTTCTTCTGCTTCAGGATCACCCATACACTATAGGCGAAAAAGCTGAATACAATGAGGGTCACGATCGCCGGGAAGATCCACATCCAGCGGCTGGTATCCTCTTCCCACAGGCTGCTCCGGCGGTTCGGGAAGTACACCCCGAAATAGTGGCCGTCCTTGTCCAGCTTCTGCAATTTGCTGTGGGTGATGGCAGTGGCGTCCAGCGTGTCGAACGAGACGTAGTTGCCGTAAACAACACTATCGGTGAAGCAATCGTAGATGCCGTATTCGAAGTCCTCCTTGATGTTGCGCCGCGCGAATTCCTTGCGCAACAAGGCCTCCAGCAGGTAGGGGTGGAGCGTATCGTTGATGGCCACCGAGAAGTAGTTGGGCCGTTCCTGCTTCACCGCGTCGTACAGGTCGCTGGGGTCCTTGGTGATGGACAGGATCTGTTCCGTGACATCGGTCAGCGCGATGACCACCCGGTCATTGAATTGCTTCTCCAACTGGACAGCCTGCGCTGCATTTAGGGCCACTTGCTCCTGGCGGTAGTTGCTTGCCTGTTGCAACCATAGCAACTGGATCACCACCACACCCACTACGCTCAGTGTGGCAAGCAGCATCAACGTACCGATCGCTCTTCGGCCCATGACGCAATGTTACGGGTAGGAACAGGCTGTTGCCATGCCTTAACAAGTGTTGGAGGTCGTAGGACCGATCGTGTGTACCATCTTCGCGCTGCATGTATGGACGTATCCTCTTCCTCGCTCTGGCAATCCTTTCGGTGGTGCTCATCGCAGGTGCAGGGTTGGATGTGATGGGCGTGGATGCGGCCCAATACGCCGGCATGGCCCGCGATATGTTGTCCACGGAGCACCGGCCGCCGGATGCCTCCTGGTTGAAGCTCTACTACCGTGGTGACGACTACCTGGACAAGCCGCCCTTGTTGTTCTGGCTCTCCGCGTTGTCCTTCAAGGTCTTTGGCGTGCACAATTGGAGCTATAAACTGCCGAGCATCCTGTTCGCCCTGCTGGGCATGTATTCCACCTACCGCTTTGCCAAGCTGTACCATCCCGAAGTGCTTGCCCGTACCGCTTCCTTGATGTTCGGGAGTAGTGTTGCCTTCGTGCTGATGACCAATGACGTACGTACCGATACCATCCTCACCGCTTCGGTCATTACCGCGATCTGGTTGGGTGCCGCCTGGCTGGAGCACCGACGGTGGTGGCAGCTGTTGGGTTGTGCTTTGGCCGTCGCCGGTGGTATGCTTGCCAAAGGCCCCATCGGGCTTGTGGCTCCAGCCATGGCATTGGGTGCACACGTGGTGCTGGCCCGACGTTGGGATGTGCTCCGCGATACGCGTTGGATGTTGTTGTTCCCCATTGTGGCCCTGCTGTTGATCCCCATGTGCATCGGCCTTTACGAGCAGCACGGCATGCATGGCCTGCGTTTCTATTTCTGGGAACAGAGTTTTGGACGCATCACAGGGGAGAACCGCTGGAAGGACGACTCCACGTTCCTCTTCTTCAGCCATGAGGTGCCATGGCTTATGTTGCCTTGGACCATTTTCCTGCTGGTCGGCGTGGTGGGTGCGCTGAAAAACCTGGGCAGCCGAGAACGATCGCCGGAGTTCGCAAGTATCGGTGGCGTGCTGTTGGTCTTCGTTGCGCTCTCGCTCTCCCGCTTCAAGCTGCCGCATTACCTGTATGTGATCGTCCCGCTGATGGCCGTTCTGGCAGCACGCGGTTGGTACACGGCAGTGGCACCCTGGGTGTTGCGTGCGCATGCAGGCGTACTGGTGATCCTGTGGTGCATTGCGCTGCTCATCGTGGGATGGTCCTTCCCCGAAGGCGCTTGGCCCTACGTGCTGCTGCTTTTGGTCGCCGGCGTTCTGGCTGCGCTGCATCTGCGCAGGCGACCAGGTCGCGACACTGCGTTCCAAAGCAGCTTCCTCTTGTTCATGGCCATAGCGTTCGTTCTCAATGGGCATTTCTATCCCGACCTATTGCGCTACCAAGGCAATGCTCAAGCGGGTAAATGGGCTGCAGCGCATGGACTGGGGATCGATGCATTCTATGGGATGCAACTCAGCGGTTCGGCACTGGACCTGTACGCTGGTTATCCGGTGCGCTGGTTGAGCGATCCGGAGGAAGCATTCCAGGTGATCGCACCCGGAGTGGTGGTCTATACCGACGAATTCCACGCAGAGGAGCTGGTGGCGGCAGGCCTGGTGCCCAAGGAGAAGCTGCTCGTTCTGGACTATGACGTGCAACTCCTCGGATTGGACATGCTTATCCCTGAGAAACGCAACAAAGTGTTGCGACGACATTACCTTTTGCGCTATTGAATTGCTCCATCGGGCATGTTGCTACCTTCAACCCTTCGGAACGAACAGATCCTTCTGTGTATTTGTCATACTTCGCACCTTCCAACCCTAACCCAGTCCGTTTCCCCTGGCGGACCAAAATCTACCCGATCATGGAATACCTCGAACGCATGTTGAACCCGTTGATGCGCTCCGCCAAGTCCTTGCTGGGCGCATTTGCGTTGGCCGCGCTCTTGGCACCGATGGCGGCGTCCGCACAATACGGCGGAACGTGTGCGGCCGATGCCGGTACGTTGAATGGATTCAAGCCAACGGATTGTCTTCAGGATGGTGGGGCGGCCATCGGCGGTATCCCTGTCGGTGATGCCGTGGTACCTGCCGGGTTCGAACGGATCTACGTGCTTACGCGTGGCGAAGGCCTTGTGATCGAACAGGTACGGGCCTTCCCGATATTCGATGTCACATCCATCGGCCTGTACACCATCCATACCTTGGTGTACGACCCCAACACCTTGGACCTGTCCATTGTGGAGTTCGGCGTTACGACCGGCTTCGATGTGAACAGTCTGCTCGTGCAAGGCGGCGGTACCATTTGCGCCAGCTTGGATGTCACCGGAACCAGCATCCTTGTCGATAATCCGAACGCTGGTACCCTCACGGCATTCAAGCCCGAGGACTGCCTGGTCGATGGTACTGTTGCGATAGGCGCAGTGCCGAACGGCGACTTGTATGTGCCAATGGGTTACAGTGTGATCTATGTGCTCACCGAAGGCCCTGGCCTGGTGATCCAGCAGGTGGGCGAGTCCCCCATCTTCGACGTGACAGAGACTGGTAGCTACACCATACACACGTTGGTCTACGACCCTGCCGTACTTGACCTCTCCATCGTACAGCCCGGCGTTACCACCGGCTTTGATGTCAATGACCTGTTGTACCAGGGTGGCGGCGACATCTGTGCCAGCCTCGATGTCCCTGGTGCGGGTATCGTGGTGGTACCGGAGTGCCCTTGTGAGGCCGATGCCGGAACCTTGAACGGATTCAAGCCTTCTGATTGCCTTCAGGAAGGCGCCGCTGCCATTGGCGGTATCCCCAATGGCGATGCTGTTGTTCCGCCCGGTTATGAGGTGCTCTACGTGCTCACGGAGGGCCCCGGGCTGGTCATCCAGCAGGTGCGTGATGTACCCATTTTCGATGTCACCAGCACCGGCGCCTACACGATCCACACCTTGGTCTACGACCCTGCGACCCTGGACCTTTCGATCGTTGAACCTGGTGTGACCACGGGCTTCGAGGTGAACAGTCTGTTGATCCAAGGTGGCGGTGCCATTTGCGCCAGCTTGGATGTCACCGGAACGAGCATACTTGTCGATAATCCGGATGCTGGTACACTGACCGCATTCAAGGATGAGGATTGCCTGGAAGAAGGTAGTGTGGCCATTGGTGCCGTACCGAATGGCGATATGTACGTGCCAGCCGGCTACAGCGTGATCTACGTGCTCACCGAAGGCTCTGGCCTGGTGATCCAACAGGTGCGTGAGTATCCGATCTTCGATGTGGAAGCGGCTGGCTCGTACACCATCCATACCTTGGTGTATGACCCCAATACCTTGGACCTGTCCATCGTGGAGTTCGGCGTTACCACCGGCTTCGATGTGAACGGTCTGCTCTATCAAGGCGGAGGCAACATCTGCGGCAGTTTGGATGTCCCCGGATCGGTAACGGTTGTGACCGGTGTCTGCGATGAGGAAGAGTGCCTCGCCGATGCTGGCTCCCTCACCTTGGACGAGTTCGAAGCATGCCTCAATGGCGAGAACTCTGCTTTCATCAGCGCCACTCCGAATGGTGACAGTGCTGTGCCTGATGGATACAGCGTGTTGTACGTGCTGACCGAAGGTCAAGACCTTGTGATCATGAACGCCGGTGCCGAACCCAGCTTCGTCGTGGAGGAGGCTGGCAGCTACACCATCCACACGTTGGTGTATGATGCCAATACGCTGGATCTGGGCATTGTTGAATTCGGTGTCACCACCGGCTTCGATGTGAACGGCTTGCTCATCCAAGGAGGTGGCGAGATCTGTGCGAGCCTGGATGTGGCCGGCGCCGCTTTCACCATCGACGATTGCCCTGCGGAGTGCTTCGCCAACGCGGGCACGCTCAGCGCTGATGAATTCGAAGGCTGCGTGAATGGTGACAACAGTGTTACCGTCACTGCCACACCGAACGGTGATAGCACTGTACCTGATGGCTACAGTGTGGTCTACGTGCTTACCCAGGGCGAAAGTCTGGTGATCGTGGACGCCGGTGCCGAACCCAGCTTCGATGTGACGGAGGCCGGCAGCTACACCATCCACACGTTGGTGTACGATGCCAATACGCTGGATCTGGGCATCGTTGAATTCGGCGTCACTACCGGCTTCGATGTGAATGGTTTGATCTGGCAGGGTGGTGGCGATATCTGCGCCAGCCTGGATGTTGCCGGTGCCACCTTTACCATCGAGGAGTGCCCTGCGGAGTGCTTCGCCAATGCGGGAACGCTCGGCGCGGATGAGTTCGAAGGCTGCGTGAATGGTGACAACAGTGTTACCATCAGTGCCACTTCGAACGGTGACAGCAATGTCCCCGACGGCTACAGTGTGGTCTACGTGCTTACCCAGGGCGAAAGTCTGGTGATCGTGGACG
>CAYQMC010000133.1:0-2496 GCA_964418285.1 uncultured Chryseobacterium sp. | reverse complement strand
ATGGTTTGATCTGGCAGGGTGGTGGCGATATCTGCGCCAGCCTGGATGTTGCCGGCGCTGGCTTCAGCATCGAAGAGTGCCTTGAGGAATGCACCGCCTTCGCCGGTACGCTCAGCGGAGCTCCCATCGATTGTCTTGAAAGCGTGGTGACCTTGAGCGCGGAAGCGAATGGGGATAGCAACGTGCCTGTTGGTTACAGTGTGGTGTACGTGCTTACCCAAGGCGAGGGTCTTGTGGTCGTGAACGCTGGTCCGGAACCCAGCTTCGAGGTGGAAGAAGAAGGTCTGTTCACCATCCACACCTTGGTCTACGATGCCAATACGCTGGACCTGGGGATCGTTGAGTTCGGTGTCACCACCGGATTCGATGTGAATGGTTTGTTGATCCAAGGTGGTGGCGAGCTTTGCGCCAGCTTGGATGTGGCAGGTGCCGCTTTCTTGGTGGGATCATGCTCGGCCCCCTGTCTGGCCAACGCAGGTACGCTCACGGCTGATGCGCTTGAGGTTTGCTTGGAGAATGGCATGGCGACCATCAGCGCCACGCCCAATGGTGATTCCTTCGTGCCCGCCGACTTCTTCGTTGGTTACGTTCTCACCCGCACCCCTGACCTCATCATCGAACAGATCGGCTTGGAGCCGACCTTCATGGTCACAGGTGAGGATATATGGACCATCCACACCTTGGTCCTGGATACCACGCAGCTTGACCTGGCCACCTTGACCAGTGTGATCGAATTCGGCACGACCTCTGGTTTGGCCGCTCTGGAAGTGCTTAACGGTACAGGAGTATGCTTCAGCCTCGATGTGGTCGGCGCCAAGGTGACCACGGAGGAGTGCGAAAGCGCTGTCAACGGAAGCGACGAGGTCTCGCTCACGGCATGGCCTTCACCCACCAACCAGTTCCTCAACGTGGAGGCCCGTATCGTACGGGGTGATCGTGCCGAGTTGACCATATTGAGCATGCAGGGAACCGTCGTCATCCCCACGACAGTGATGCCTGGTGGTCAACGCATGGTGATCGACGTGCAGAACCTGCGTGCAGGTCAGTACATGATCCGTCTTGTATCGGGAGACAAAGCGGTGACCGAGCGCTTCCTGCGCATGGACTGAGACCTTCCACCTCCTTCGAACGCGGGACCCAAGGACGATGGCGAAAGCCTGGTTCCTTGGGTCCCGTTTCGTTAGTGCCATGCGTTGCGGTTTCAGGATGATATCATTACAGGTGCCGGCATCCAGCTTGCTGTTGGGCGTGTTCCACCGATCTTGCTGGAAGGGCCTACAGCATTGACGAGAGCCCAGCGAAGCGCCTTCGCTGTCAAGTATGGGGCCGACGGGTTGGAGCAAGGCGTGATCAATGGTTCCATCACTTTGGGTAGCCACGCTGGTGGATCGAGGGGAGGTCGGAAAAACCGTGCTTTTCCCACTCATGGCCGATGGGAACCTGCTCAGGGGGGCTGAATGCGAATGAAGTATTCACCAGGAATGAACCAATTCCACAGATGGAGTGTTTATGGTTTTGTCTGAAAATTTAAACAAAATCCAACCCTTCCCATGTTGAACATCAATGCCCAAAGAAGCTGGCGATCGTCGCTCGCTACAAGTTGGCGAATGCTACTGGCAGCGCTGCTGCTGATGGCCGCAGGCCAAGCCAACGCTCAATCCTATTGCGCCTCGGACGGGGGCTCAGGCAATACCTTCAACATTGCCAGGGTGCAATTCGCTGGAATAGACAATACCAGTGGAGACAACAACGGTTACGGGGACTTTTCCAGTCTCGTTGCCGGAGTGGATCCAGGTACTTCCTACGGTATCACCGTCGACCCTTCCGGTCCTTTCTTCCTGCGCTATCGCTGGAGAGCTTGGGTGGATTGGAACAACGATGGGGTCTTTGCCGGGAATGAACTGGTGTTCCAGTCGGTCGGGTTTGGCCAGGAGAGCGGTAACATAACCGTGCCTCCGAACACCCAAGCTGGTCCAAAGCGGATGCGTGTGAACATGAGCGCATTCGTTTTCCGTGGAGCTTGTGACAACTACGCCACCGGAGAGGTTGAAGACTATACGGTCGTGGTCAGCGAGGTCTGCGACGTCCAGGCCGGTGAGTTGCGGATCACCAAGCCCGATTTCTGCGTTGGGGATGTTCCGGACTTGGTGGTCGCTGAAGTGCAAGTGCCACCTACGGTGCCCGCAGGCTATGAAGTGCTCTATGTATTGACCGAAGGCCCCGGCCTTGTCATCACAGGGGTCTCCCCAACGCCGTCCTTCAGCGTTTCCGCCGTGGGTAGCTACACGATACACACCTTGGTCTACGACCCCGCGACCCTGGATCTGTCCATCGTTGTGCCTGGCGTAACGACCGGATTCGATGTGAACGGCCTGCTTATCCAAGGGGGTGGTACCATCTGCGCCGCGCTCGACGTGGCCGGTGCCCCTTTCAGCATCGTTGACCCGAACGCCGGAACCATGAGCGGCGGTGCTGATGTGTGCGGAACCCCCGCCA
>CAYQMC010000132.1:0-8592 GCA_964418285.1 uncultured Chryseobacterium sp. | reverse complement strand
CCAATGCCCCTGGAGACTCTAGTAATGATCGGCCCGAAAACAGGGGAAGCTTACACGACACTCTTCACTTCATGGAGCGGAGGTGCCCTATGAGCGCGGATCCCGTTCAGAATATACCCGGCGGTGAAGCTCTCCGGCTACCTGTACACGGCGGCGTGAAGACTTGGAAACTCGAGGGCTTTGGCGGAGAAATGGGAACAGCCATGCCTTGATCGGATCGAGCCAACGGACCTCATTCTGCCAGCTTGGTCGCTTATGATCTGCTGCCTTGGCGCATAGCGTGTTAAAGGTCCAATAACAAAGAAGCCCCCGCCGGATGGCGAGGGCTTCGTAAGCGTTCGTTCGGGATCGGCTCAGAGGCCAAGTTGACCCTTGAATTCGCGGAATTCCAAGTCCTTCATCGCCTTGTCGCGGAGGCTAGCATCCTTCTGCACGGCCAGGCCGAGCTGATCACGCACCAAGTCGCCGTTGTTCTGGCGGGCACCCAGGATGGCCATCAAGTAGTGGCCCATGGCGCTGTCCTTCTCGCTGCTCTTGTCCAAGATGGCTTGTGCACCGGCAGGGTCTCCGCCAAGGGCTTTGGCCAAGGCTGCGTTGAAGGTATTGTTGCCACCCATGTTGCTGTTGGCAGCACCGTAATCACCGTTCTGGATGTTGACGATGCCCAGGTTGTACTTCACCTCAGGACCAGCGGCCATGGCCTTACCGTAGAGCTCAGCAGCCTTCTTGCGGTCGCCCTTCAATCGGGCCACCACGCCGAGATTGTTGGTGCTGATCGGATTATCCAGGATGGTATTGGCCTTTTGGAACTGGGTTTCGGCTTCGGCCATCTTGTTCTGCTGCATCAGCACGTATCCCACGTTGTTCACGCCACGGTGATCGTTGGGGAAAATGCGCTCGGCCTCGCGGTAGATGCGGAGCTGCTCGTTCAGGTCGGTGGTCAGGGTGGCTGCAAATAGTAGTTCCTCCACGTTCAAGCTATCCGGCATGCTCTTGCTCATGGCAGTGAGCTCCTCGTCCGTCTTTCCTACGATCTGGTAGTTCAAGCTCAGCTCACTGCGACGCAGGGCGGGTAGGATCTTTTCGGCGATCTCTTCGTAGGTGGCCGCCATGTTCTTGATCTCCTGCTCACGCTTGCTCACGTCAGGGTACATCTCCAGAACACGGATCACCAGCTCCTTGTCGGGAACATCGGTGCTGGCCTGCATAGCCTTCTTGAAGCCATCCCAATCCTCTCCGCGCGGATTCAAGGTGGAGAACCCTTCGGCTTTGGCAGCTTCGATCTTATTGCGCTTCAATACTCCTTCGGCCCAAGCTGCACCGGTCTTTGCGCGGTCACCTGCCAGGTTTTCGTTCAAGCTGAGTTCACCTTCCGGGCTGGCCCATGCGTCCACGACCAGGTTCTGGATGTTGATGTTGCCTTTGGCTGCAAACCCCTTGATGAAGTCGGCCATCGCCTTCACATCGTCCTCGCGGAGTTCTCCGGGGCGCACCACGCTTGAATTCACCAAGTAGTTGATGGTGGCATCCTGGCTGTGGTCGGTAATGCGTTGGAAGGCATCCTTCGCCATGAGCACTTTATCGTCGCTCATCATCAAGTAGGGCGTGGTGATCACACCATCGGCCAGTTTGTAAGGCTCGAATTCCTTTTCCTTGTTGCCCTGCTTGCCCAGGATACGGAGAACAAGTTCGCTTTCCGCCATGGCGGGCGTGTAGGCCACCTTGTGGTTGTAGTTGAAGGCCTTACCGGTCTCGTAGGGGATCACGGTATAGTTGCCGACAGCACCTTCACCTTGGAACTGGGCCACTTTGAACGGGGTCTCCCCGCCCGCATAGGTAAGGGTGGGGGTAAGGTCCACTTGGGCTTTTTTGTGGAAGTACTTGGCCGGGAAGTTGCCGTTGATGCTAACGGCGACGGAATCCCCTTGCACGATGAGTGGGTTGGGGTCGAGCGTGTACTTGATGTTCTCAACGTACTTGCTCATCTTGCCCAGACCGCCGCAACCGCTGATGACGAGTGCTGCGAGGATCGTCAGGGTGCTGCCCTGTAGGTACCGCTTTTCCATGCGTGGATGCTTATTTGCTTGATTTCGGGTGCAAGTATACACACTCCCGGTTGCTAGCTGTGCCGTAGGTCGCACGGTGGATGCCAACGATCCATCGTGCGTATCACAGAACAACGATGCTCTTGCCTTCGGGGTGGCTGCTTGCCAGCAGCCTTTTCAAGCTCGCGTATGCCCCTGGATCGTGGAGCAGGTCATGGCCGCCTATGTCCACGACCAGAGTGCTGATCCCAGTGGACTTTTGCAGATGGTCCATGTAGCGCGCATGCAGATCGGATAAGTAGTCGGTGCCGATCTGCTGCTCATAGCTGCGGCCCCGGGTGCGTATGCGCTCCCGGACAAGGTCAAGGTCCATGTGCAGGTAGACGATGAGCCCCGGCTTTGGGAGGTCGCCATACATGATATTGTATAGGTCGATGAATAACGAGTATTCATCGGGCGGAAGGGTTACGCTGGCGAATATCAACGATTTGCCGAGGGAATAATCAGCCACTGTAAGGGGGCTGAAAAGGTCCTGTTCGGTGATACGTTTGAGTTGATGGTAGCGCTGGGCCAGGAAGGAAAGCTCCACGGCAAAGGCAAAGCGGTCCGGTTCTTCGTAGAAGCGGGGTAGGAAGGGATTGTCATCGAATTCCTCCAGGACCAAACGAGCACCCCAGTCCTTGGCGAGGCGTTTGGCCAAGGTGGTCTTGCCCGCCCCTATCAGGCCTTCCACGGCGATGTAAGCGTGTTCCACGGTCCGGCTAGTCGCTGGTGCGAAGATCGTTCAACAGGTCCAAAATGCTTCGGTGTTGCAATGGGTGCATGGCCAACGGTGCTATATCAGCTGCTGGGGCCAGGGCAAAGTTCCTCACGTGCATCCGCGGATGCGGCAATGTCAGCTGTGGCAGACGCAAGACGCGATCGCCAATGAGCAGGATATCGATGTCCACCGGGCGCGAAACATAGCCCTCGCCCCCCCTGCGCACCCGCCCCAAGCGCTGTTCGATGGATAAGGCGGTCGTGAGCAATACCGAGGGGTGGACCTCGGTACGCAGGAGTATGGCCTTGTTCAAGAACAGTCCTTGCCCGGAGAAGCCCCAAGGCTCGGTCCAATGATCGCGACTTCTGGCCAGCACCGTTCCCACCTCCTTGTCAAGGGCCGTCACGGCCTGGTCCAAGGTGTGTCGTACATCACCCAAGTCGCCACCCAAGAGCAGCAGAGCTTCATTGGCTTCGAGCATCGCGGCTAAGGTACCCGGTGCAGACCGCCTTTCATCCCTATACCATCCCGCTCATGTGATCGTGCTCCCGGCTTCTTCCACGGGCGATAGCTTCACGGCCCGAAACACATTCACCCCATCGACCATGCGCCAGTTCTTCAAGTTCGTCTTTGCCTCCTTCATCGGGTCCATCCTTTTTGTGGGTGTACTATTCCTCTTCCTGATCGGTCTGGCGGCCGCGGTCGGTGCGAGTGCCGACAAAAAGACCACGATAAAGGATGATTCGGTCCTCCACCTAACCTTCGATAACGAATTGGTGGACCGCGCTGAAAAGGGCCAACTTGATCTGGACTTCGGGCCTTTCCAAGGGATGAGCAAGACCGGTCTCAACATGGTGCTTGCGAGTTTGGAGCATGCCAAGACCGACCCCAAGATAAAGGGTGTCTTCCTGGACCTTAGCTCGGTTTCAGGTGGTTTTGCCCTGTTGCGCGAGATCCGGGGGAAGCTGCTCGACTTCAAAACAGTGAGCGGAAAACCGGTGATCGCATACAGCGATAGCTACTCCCAGGGCTCCTACTACCTGGCTACTGCAGCTGATGAGATCCATCTGCAGCCCAAAGGAGACTTCGACTACCGTGGCCTGCGGACCGAGTATATGTTCCTCAAAGGGATGTTCGCCAAACTGGATGTGGATATGCAGTTCATCCGTGGAAGCAACAATAAGTTCAAGAGTTTCGGTGAGACCTACACCGAGGAGAAGATGAGCCCGGCCAACCGCGAACAGGTTCGTCTCTTGCTGGACGGATTCTGGAGCGAGCACCGCAACGCCGTGAGCAGCAGCCGTGACATTGCTCCAGAGCGCTTGGACCAGATCGCGGAGGGCCTGCTGGTGCGCAACGCCACGACAGCTTTGGAGTTGGGTTTTGTCGATGGCCTCACCTTCCGTGACGAGGTACTCGATCTCCTGCGTGAGCGAATGGGATTGGAGCAGGACGAGGATATCCGCATCGCCGACCTGCGCACATACAGCCGCAGTTTCACGCCGGGCAGGGTGAAGGGTGAAGATGGAAAGAACTCCGGCAAGGACAAGCTTGCCGTGATCTATGCCGAAGGAAGCATTGCCATGGGAAAGAGCAGCGATGGTACCATCGGCGGTGCATCCTTGTCCAAGACGATCCGCGAAGCGCGTGAGGACAGCACCGTGAAAGCCATTGTGCTGCGTGTGAACAGCCCCGGAGGTAGTGGCCTTGCCAGCGACATCATCTGGCGCGAAGTCCAGCTATCACGGGAGGTGAAGCCCGTGGTGGTGAGCATGGGCAATGTGGCCGCTTCAGGTGGATACTACATCGCTGCGCCGGCCACCCGGATCTTTGCTGAACCCACAACTGTAACTGGATCCATCGGGGTCTTTGGCATCATCCCGAACCTGGAGGGTTTCTTCAAGAACAAGATCGGGATCACCTTTGATGGAGAGAAGACCCACAAGTACGCCGACATGATGACCACAAGTCGCGCACTCACTGCCGAAGAGCGCTTGGTCATACAAGGCTACATCGACGATTTCTACGACGGGTTCCTTGAGCGCGTGGCGGTGGGGCGAAACATGACCGTGGCCGAGGTGGATAGTGTGGGGCAGGGTCGTGTTTGGACCGGCATCGATGCCCAGCGGTTGGGGTTGGTGGACGAACTGGGTGGTTTGGAGGATGCGATCGCCGCTGCAGCGGGGATGGCAGGCCTTTCAGGTTACAGGCAGGTGGAGATGCCCAAGCAGAAGGAACTGTTGGAGCAGATCATGGAAGACCTGAATGCCGAAACACGCATGTGGGCCGCATCGCTCTGGTTGGGTGATGATGCCAGGATGCTTGACCAGTACAAGCGTGTGCGTGAGGCAAGGGAGCAATCGGGCATCATTGCCCGCATGCCATTCGACCTTGTCGTGTACTGAGCACGGATGGTCCAGGATCACAAAAGGCTCCGGTTTCCCGGAGCCTTTTGCTTTTCCCTAACGATCAGTTTCCTGACCAAAACCTAAACCCTGTACACTGTAACGGGGGTGCCCCACCCAGGGTTACGATCGGTCCCTATTCCACCGTCACGTGATAGCCACTATGGTTCCGTACGTTCAGCACGCGTCCGTCCTCCCAGATCAGGTACTGCCCCTTTATACCGACCAGTCGCCCGCTCACTTCCGGGGTCTTGGCCAATTGCACACTGCTCACCTTGTCAGGGTAGGCCACCACAGGGTACCGGACCAGTGTGGTCTTGGATAGTGGGGTCAGGTAGTGCAGCAGTTCAGGGTCCAGCATATTCGGTATCTCTTTCTGCATTGTTTCGAGGTCCCTGCCATCGGTCTCCACCATGCGCAACATGGCCCGCCAGTCCGTGCGATCGGCCAGGGAGCGTTTCAGGTCCGTCTCGATCAGCCCGGCCAAATAACGGTAGGGTACCCGGGCGATCGGCAACGCTGCCACAGCCCCTTGGTCGATCCATCGAGCGGGTACCTGTGTGCTCCGTGTGACGCCCACCTTTATGCCTGTAGCTTTGGCTGTGGGCGCGCTTGTGCGGCTCAGGTAGACCACGTGTTCCGTGGCGTGGTGTGCGATCTCCCAATCCGGGTCGCGTCCCTCCCCCAGATGCGCCCTGCAGAGTTCGGGACGGACAATGCATTCGCTGGCTTCGGGAGCATTCTGCAGGCAGGGGAAGCACATTCCCTGGCCATAGAATTTGCGCACCTCTTTCCCGCAGCAGGTGCAGGTAAGGCGCCCTGTTGCGCGTATGGTGAATGGTCGGCCCAGGAATGGTTCCAATTCCAAGTAGCCTTCCGTGGTCTTCAGCGAATATGCCACGGGCGGACCGAGCACGCTCGGCATTTTGGACAGGGCGAACGAGGACGTGATGGTCAAGAGCGTACCTTTTGGGCTAAAGTTAGGCGCCATCTTCGCCGCACCTTTGTCCACACATGCCCCTGAACGCCCTCTTCTCGTTCCTGATCAAGAAACGCCTGCAGCAGATCCAACTGTTCAAGGACAACCCGCGTTTGGCACAGTTGGAGGTATTCCATGATCTGGTGTTGTCCGCACGGTACACCGAATGGGGGCGTAAGTACGACTATGCGACCATCCAGGATGTGCTTGAGTTCAAGCGGCGAGTACCCTTGCAGGATTATTCGGATGTCAAGCCCTTCGTGGAGCGTTTGCGAAAGGGGGAACAAAACCTCCTTTGGCCCACCGATATCCGTTGGTTCGCCAAGAGCAGTGGGACCACCAGTGAGCGAAGCAAATTCATTCCGGTAAGCCGCGAAGCCCTGGAAGGATGCCACTACATGGGTGGCAAGGACCTGATCGCATTGCACTACGAGCAGTTCCCGGACAGTAAGCTGTACCAGGGAATGAGTTTGGTCGTAGGCGGCAGCAGTACAATCGAACAACTGCGGGCCGATGCTTACAGTGGCGACCTTTCGGCCATCATCATCCGCAACCTGCCCATTTGGGTCGAGGTCAGGCGCACGCCTGTCATCGAAACGGCCTTGATGGACAATTGGGAGGAGAAGATCGAGAAGATGGCCCGCGAGACCATGCGCGAGGACGTGCGCTGCATTGCGGGTGTTCCGTCCTGGACATTGGTGCTCCTGAAACGCATCCTGGAGATCACCGGGAGATCGAATATCCTCGAGGTTTGGCCGAACCTGGAACTTTTCATGCATGGCGGTGTCAGCTTCAGGCCCTACCGCGCACAGTTCGAAGCGCTGATCCCATCGCCCACCATGAACTACCTCGAGAGCTACAATGCCTCGGAAGGACATTTCGGGGTGCAGGATCGTCGCGGTGCGGATGACATGCTATTGATGCTGGATTACGGCATCTTCTATGAATTCATGCCCATGGACCAGGTCGGCCTTGCCGAGCCACACACGCTCTCGTTGGACGAAGTGGTGCTTGGGGAGCAGTATGTTCTGGTCATCAGCACCAATGCTGGTCTGTGGCGGTACATGCCGGGTGACACCGTACGTTTCACCAGTGTGAAGCCCTACCGCATCCAGGTGAGTGGCCGTACGCGCAGTTTTATCAATGCCTTCGGCGAAGAACTCATCGTGGAGAACGCGGACCAGGGGATCGAAGCGGCTTGCAAGGCGACCGGTGCAGTAGTCCTGGAATACACCGCAGGACCGGTCTACATGGAAGGAGATGCCAAAGGCGGTCATGAATGGGTGATCGAATTCGATGTGTTGCCGGAAGGGATGGAGCGCTTCGTCGAGGTCCTTGACAGCACGATGCGCGGCCTGAACTCGGACTACGACGCAAAGCGCCGGGGCGACCTGGCCTTGGTGTCGCCTCTTGTACATCCAGTGCCGTCCGGCACGTTCCATGCATGGATGAAGCAGCGCGGCAAGTTGGGTGGGCAGAACAAGGTGCCCCGTTTGAGCAACGACCGCAGCTACCTGGAGGAAATTCTGCAAAAGCCCGCTGTATGATCCACAACCTGCTCATTGCCTTTGTCATCTGCACCACGCTGCCCACGTTGGCACAGCAGCCAGCGCACCAAGTGGTCATTCCCGGCAGGTTCGACCTGTTCACCACCGATGAGATGGGCAACGTGTATGCCCTGCATGGCGACGAGCTTGAACTCTTCGATAAGCGCGGCAAGAGCTGGCTGCGCAATAGCGTAAAGACCTTCGGCCGGATCCAGACCATCGACGCCTTCTATTCCCTGAAGCCGATGGTCTTTTCACCCGAGCAGGGCCAGGTAGCCGTATTGGACAATACCCTGAGCGTGCAAGGCAGTGTGATGAACCTACCCCGACAGGGTCTGGCACAAGTGGTGCTGGTGTGTATGAGCGTGCAGAACCACTTCTGGTTCTTCGATGAACGGGAGCTGACGCTGATGCGCGTGGACAGCCAACTGCGACCGGTTGCGAATACCGGTCGATTGGACCAATTGCTTGGCTTCACACCGCAGCCAGTGTCCATGCAGGAGCACGAGAGCCGATTGTATGTGAACGATCCGGAGCAGGGCATCCTGGTCTTCGATCTGTTCGGGACGTACATGCGGACCATCCCGATCACAGGCGTAAGCAGCTTCGAAGTAAGAGGCAACAGTCTGTTCCATTTTCGCTCGGGGGAGTTCCTGGTCTATGACATGCTCGATTTCCAGATAACCCCGTTCCCACTGGCCGAAAGCCTTGCAGTGGATCTGTTGGATGCACGTGTGGAGCGCCGCCAGGTCTTTCTCCACTATGCCGATCGGATCGTGATACAAGACCTCCAGTAGTGGCCCGGAGGGAAGCATGACTTTTCCACAGAGGGGCCGCCAAGCGGACGAGGGGGATA
>CAYQMC010000131.1:0-8705 GCA_964418285.1 uncultured Chryseobacterium sp. | reverse complement strand
CCATGCTCACCCCCAGTTCCTTCGCCCGCCTGGCTGTGGTGCATGGCACGGTGGCATCCATCAGCGACCCGCACGAGATCGCCAACGTACTGGGTGTGGCCGGTGTGGAGTACATGATCGACAACGGCGCCAAGGTGCCCTTCCATTTCTTCTTCGGGGCGCCAAGCTGTGTGCCTGCCACCGTGTTCGAAACGGCCGGTGCACGCATCGATGCGGAAGCGGTGGGCGCTCTGATGGCAAGGCCGGAGGTCCTTTACCTGAGCGAATTGATGGACTTCCCAGGCGTGATCAACGGGGATCCCGAGGTTTTGAAGAAACTCGAACACGCAAGGCATTGGGACAAACCCGTGGACGGCCATGCGCCCGGGCTAAGGGGCGAAGCCGCGGAACGCTACATTCGAGGCGGGCTGGGAGCAGGCCAGGTAGGCATTTCGACCGATCATGAGTGCTTCGCGTTGGAAGAAGCGTTGGACAAGCTGCGCTATGGTATGAGGATCAGCATTCGCGAAGGCAGTGCGGCCAAGAACCTCGAGGCACTGATGCCCCTGCTCGTCAGCCACCCGGAAAAGGTGATGCTGTGTACTGATGACATGCATCCCGACCGATTGGTGCAAGGCCACATCAACGACCTCTGCGCGCGTTGTGTGGCCGAAGGTGTGGATGTCTTCAACGTGCTACGGGCCGCTTGCATCAATCCGGTGGAACACTACAAGCTTCCTGTTGGACAGCTACGTGTTGGCGATGCGGCGGACTTCGTCGTGGTGGAAGATCTGGCACGCTTCCGTGTGAAGCGCACCTACATCGCAGGTGAGTTGGTGGCCGAAGAAGGTGTGAGCCACATCGCACATGTACAGGCTGCCCGACCGAACAACTTCAACTGTACGCCCAAACGGGTGAAGGACTTCCTGGTCCCCGCGCAGGATGACCAGATCTTGGTCATGGAGGCCTTGGATGGCCAGCTTATCACCCACAAACGCTTCCTGCACGGAAAGCTGGAGGGCAACGCCTTGGTACCCGACTTGGAACAGGACCTTCTCAAGATCGCGGTCGTGAACCGCTACCAGGATGCCCCCTTGGCGCTGGGCTGGATCCGCAACTTCGGCTTGAAAAGCGGCGCAATTGCCAGTTGCGTGGCGCATGACAGCCATAACATCGTGGCGGTAGGCACGAATGATGATGACCTGTGCGCAGCAGTGAACGCGGTGATCGATGGGCGCGGTGGCATCAGCCTGGTGGATAATGAGCGCAGCATGGTGTTGCCGCTGCCCGTGGCCGGGATCATGACGGACGCCGATCCATATGCCGTGGCAAAGGAATACGCTGCCATGGACCGTGCCGCCAAGGAACTGGGCAGTACGCTTTCCGCTCCGTACATGACGCTCAGCTTCATGGCCCTTTTGGTGATCCCACACCTGAAGATGAGCGACAAAGGGCTATTCGACGGTGATGAATTCCGGCTTGTACACGAACCCGCCTGAGCTGCCGAATACAGAATTCACAGTCCATGTCCAGCTTCCGCTTGCTACCCGCTGTATTCCTTTTGGCACTGATCGCAAGCTGCGGACAGCAGCGCAACGCGGTTGTTGGTGAAGGCATGTTCCAGAAGCGCAAATACCTCTCTGGGTGGCATGTTGACATCGGCAGGAGGAGTACAGCCCAGCACAGAGAACGGGCAATGCACACATCCGTTCTTTCGCGGGAAACGGAGTTGAGGACTGCACAGGGGAGCAGTATTGAAGAGGACCTTTCCGAACTCGGCGAGGTCTTCCACAGCGACGAGCCGATGGCCGGTATCGTTGCACTAGTAACCCCGACACCACCCCGGAAGGTGGGGCAGAAGCCTCCTACTCTTCATGCCGGAACGCCTGCTATGCAAGACCGTGACCCGGATAACATCATGCCGCGCAAGCGTTTCAACGCGCTCGCCATACCCGCCCTGCTCTTCGTGCTGGCGGGGGTTGTGTTGGCCTTCGTGACCAACAGCGGTTGGCTGGTCGCCGGGGCCTTGGTCATAGGGCTTGTGCTTGCCGCCATCAGCCTGCGGCGCATCCGTTCACGGGAGCAATCGGGCAAGGGATTCCCGCTCGTCGCCCTGATCCTGGGCACCATGGCGGCACTGATCACGGCCATGGTGATCATCCGTACCGGTTTCTGATGTCATCGGCCCAATAGTTCCGCCAGCATTCGATCGGCCCGATCGTGGAGCGGAGAGGCATCCAAGCCCGCTTCACGCATGGCCTTCAGCGATGTGGCGCCAGCCGATTTGGACAGCTTGTTCCCAGCCTCGTCGTTCAGCAGGGCGTGGTGAACAAAGCAACATTGCTGGAATACGTCAAGCCCCAGCAAGCCTGCGCAGTGCAGTTGGCACGCCGAGGAAGGCAACAGGTCCATTCCGCGCACGATGAAGGTCATGGCAAAGTCGACGTCATCGGCCAACGAGGCCAGCTGATAGGCGGGTCGACCGGTGCGTTGTCGCAGAATGGGATCTCCCATGGAGCGGGCAAGGTCGAGTTCGGTGGCCGGGCCGTGGCAGCTTGGAACCCGGATCGGGAGGTCATCGCCGAGATAAAGCCGCCAGGCCACCTCGGGACCATCCATATCCAAGCCCCGTTCCCGGCATGTACCCGGGTAGCGTCCATCCGGTGCTTCTGTTCGCAACTTCCTGCGCGAACAGGTGCAGGCATACAGCAGACCTTTCGCCCTCAGCGCATCGGCAAGTTGGTGGTAGCGTGCCGAACGCAACTGTTGTGACCAGTGCTCCAGGAAGTCGGCCGGGCCGCTGGGGCCTTCATCCCACCCGATGCCCAGCCATTCCAGCGACCTGAAGATGTCCTCCACGTATTCGGGACGGACACGCTCGGCATCCAGATCATCGATGCGGAGGAGGACGCGGGCTCCTGTTGCTCGTGCCAAGCGCGCTGTGAGCAGGAAATTGATGGCGTTGCCAGCGTGCAGATATCCGCTTGGCGTGGGTGCCAGCCGAGTGCGTCCTCCCCAGCGAATGCCTTCCATAGTGCCCGGGGCGGGACTCGAACCCGCACAGCCCTTACGGACCAAGGGATTTTAAGTCCCTCGTGTCTACCATTTCACCACCTGGGCAATGGATGGCAAAGGTGCAGGAATAAGCCACACCTTCAGCGCTTTCCGGATGCCCCCAAAGTGGGGGCGACACTTTCGATGCGCCGTAAAACAACGATGCCTCCCTTGTGGGGAGGCATCTGGAGCGAGAAACGGGACTCGAACCCGCGACCCCGACCTTGGCAAGGTCGTGCTCTACCAACTGAGCTACTCTCGCATTCGGGGCTGCAAATATAGAACTCGTCCGGAAATTCCATGCACATCGTTCAAGCATTCTTCAAGTGGATCTTCCCGGCGCCTACCATCCGCTTGATGCCGTGCAGCTTGAGCAGTGCCTCCACAGGGGTCAGGGTATCGATGTCCAAGGCCGCGATCTCGTCCCGTATCCCTTCCAAAGCCGGATCGTCCAGCTGGAAGAAGCTCAATTGCAGTTCACGTCCCAAGCCCTCTGTTCCACCGCTGGCCACCGCAGAGGGCCCTCCCGCATCCGAGTTTTCGCCCAGGTTACCGCCATGACTTCGCTCCAAGTGGGCCAGCACCTTGTTCGCCCGTTCGATCACCCGTTGGGGCATGCCTGCCATTTGCGCCACATGGATCCCGAAGCTCCGGTCGCTGCCGCCGGGCACCAATTTGCGGAGGAAGAGCACCTTACCATCCACCTCGCGCACCGCTACGTTGGCATTGTGGATGCGCGGGAAGGAGGCCGACATCTCATTGAGTTCGTGGTAATGCGTGGCAAATAGGGTCTTGGGGCGCGTGGGGTGCTCGTGCAAGAACTCTGCAATGGCCCATGCTATGGAAATACCATCGTAGGTGCTGGTTCCCCTGCCGATCTCATCCAACAAGACCAGGCTGCGATCGCTCAGGTTGTTGAGGATGCTGGCCGTCTCGTTCATTTCCACCATGAAAGTGCTTTCCCCGGTGCTCAGGTTGTCCGATGCCCCAACACGGGTGAACACCCGGTCCACGATACCCAAGCGCGCGCTGCGCGCCGGAACATGGCTGCCTGTCTGCGCCATCAACACGATCAGTGCTGTTTGCCGCAGGAGCGCGGACTTACCGCTCATGTTGGGACCCGTGATCACAACCAGCTGGCGATCGTCAGGGTCGAGGGATACATCGTTGGCCACATAGGGCTCTCCGGGTGGCAACTGCTGTTCGATCACCGGGTGTCGGCCATCCTGGATGTCCAGCTTGCGTCCATCGTTGAATTCAGGGCGGCAATATCCCTGTGTCTTCGCATTTAGCGCAAACGCCCGCAGTACATCGAGCTGGGCCAAGCCTTGGGCCGTGGACATTACTGTGGCTATCGCAGCCACCACCTTTTCCACCAGCTTCTGGAAGAGCTCGGTCTCCAGGGCCAGCATGCGTTCCTCGGCACCCATGATCCGCTCCTCCAAGGATTTCAGCTCCTCGGTGATGTAGCGCTCGGCATTCACCAAGGTCTGCTTCCGTATCCATTCTGAGGGCACCTTGTCCTTGTGGGCGTTACGCACTTCAAGGTAGTACCCGAAGACATTGTTGAAGCCTACTTTCAAGGATGTGATCCCTGTGCGGTCACTCTCGCGTCGTTGGGCTTCCAATAGCAACTCCTTGGCATGGGTGGCCACATGGCGCAAGTCGTCCAATTCGGTGTTCACTCCGCTGCGGACGACCCCACCCTTTTGCAAGCTTGCCGGGGAGGAATCCTCGATCGTATGGGCGATGCTGTCGGCCAGGTCCACTGGCGGGTCGAAACCGGAAGCCACTTCTGCAAGCACGCCTCCAGCCTGTGCCAAAGCAGTGCGCACCTTGGCAGCACTTCGTATGGAACGGCTCATCTGGAGCAGCTCACGCGGGTTTATGCGCCCTGTGGCCGCCCTGCCTGCCAGTCGCTCCATATCGCCAACGCTGTCCAGTTCTGCTCCCATTGTTTCCCGCAGTGCATCGTCCTCCAGCAACGCTGAAACACGGTCCAAGCGAGCCTCGATGGCGGCACGCTCCAGCAAGGGGAACAATAACCACCGCTTCAGCTGTCGGGACCCCATGGGCGTAACGCAGCGATCCATGGATTGGAGCAGGGTGCGCGCCCCTTCGTTCACAGGAGCTACGAGCTCCAGATTACGGGCGGTGAAGCGGTCCAGTCCCATGTGTGCTGTCGGCCGGATCCACCCGATACTGCGCACGTGTGCCAATCGATCGTGGCGGGTTTCGCCCAGGTAATAAAGCACCGCTCCTGCAGCGCGCTGCCCCAATGCCAGCTCTTCGATCCCGAAGCCTTTCATGGAACTGGTCCCGAACTGCCTAAGCAGTCGTTCACGCGCAAGTTCATCGGTGAAGGCCCAATCGTCCACCGGATAAGCATACATGCGTGCGCCGATACTCTGCAGCACGGCATCACGCCCTCCTTTGGGCACCAATAGCTCCTTAGGGGCGAAGGCATCGAGGAGCTTCAGCACGGCTTCGCCATTGTCCTCGGCCACTTGGAACTCGCCCGTGGTAATATCCAGAAATGCCACCCCATAGCGATCATCCGCCGAGCAGAGGGCGGCCAGCCAGTTGTTGCTGCGGTGGTCCACCACCTGTTCGCTGAACGCCACACCTGGTGTTACCACCTCGGTAACACCACGTTTCACGATGGTCTTGGTGAGCTTGGGATCCTCAAGCTGATCGCAGATGGCGACCCTGTGGCCCGCACGCACCAACTTGGGCAGGTAGGTCTCCAGCGCATGGTATGGGAACCCGGCCAATTCCATATCCGCATTGCCACCGTTGTTGCGCTTGGCCAAGGTTATCCCCAAGACCTGGGACGCTGTGATGGCATCGGACCCGAAGGTTTCGTAGAAATCACCGACACGGAACAACAGGATCGCATCCGGGTGTTGAACCTTGATCCGGTTGTACTGTTCCATCAATGGGGTTCCGCCGCCTTCTTTCTTCGCCATAGCACGCCTCTGCTTTGCTCCTGGATACCTCTACTTTCGCAGCCCGGAAAGGTACGGTGGCACGATCGGCCCTGCTACACCCGCCGCCTATCCGTTCTGCACATTTTCCCAACACCATGCCCGCCACGGACCGTAAGCTCACCATGATAGAACTGGGCCGCATAGCGCCGGAGGATTACAGCGCGACCACTAAACATGCTGTACGTGTAGTATTGGATGATGTGCGTAGCCGACACAATGTGGGGTCCGTGTTCCGCACTGCCGACGCATTTGGCCTGGAAGGGGTCGTACTGTGTGGCTTCACACCGCTCCCTCCCCATCGCGAGATCGAGAAGACAGCCTTGGGGGCAACGCTCTCGGTGCCCTGGGAGCATGCCGATGATGCTGCGGAGACCGTTCGGGAGCTGCAGCGCAAGGGATACCGGGTATTGGCCGTGGAACAAACGGCCGAAGCGATCCCCTTGCAGCAGCTCGAGCATTCAGCGGAGCAACCCTTGGCCTTGGTCCTCGGGAATGAGCTCAATGGTGTCTCGGATGCCGTCATCGCGGCTTGCGACGGATGTGTAATGATACCGCAGGCGGGCAGTAAACATTCCTTGAACGTTTCTGTGTGCGCGGGCGTGGTCCTTTGGTGGCTGGCCGGCCGGCAGACCCCCTAAAATCGCCTTCTACCGGGGCGACCGAGGCAACCCCACACCCTTCCTCCGGTCTATGGTGATGGAACCCCGACGTCTTTCGGGACGTAACATCCGGGAAAGCCTCTATATTTGGCTGCCCTCGTTGCCCGACACAATGCCGATATCCCCGAAACGCACAGCCCTGCTTCTGGTCCTATTGGGATGTCTCGCGACAAGTCCATTGACCGCACAGTACTTCCGACAATCCTCTTACTGGAAGACCCACCGGAAGGAGTTGGACTTCGGCTTCGGGATGTCCAACTTCCTTGGAGAACTCGGTGGCCGTAACCAGATCGGCTCACCCTTCCTTTGGGACCTGGAACTTAGCCAGACAAGACCGGCGGCGAGCATCGGTTACCGTTACTACATCGCACGGCAGCAAGCATTGCATGGCCGCGTCACCTACGGGGTCCTGGCCGGAAACGACAACCTTACCTCTGAAGAGTTCCGCAACAACAGGAACCTGAGCTTCAAATCCGATGTTGTGGAATTCGCATTGATGTATGAATTCCACCTGTACCGCGAGGAATTGGGCCACATCTACGACCTGCGGGGGGTGAAGGGCCAAAAACCCACCCGTGTCGGATTCTATGTGTTCGCTGGTATCGGTGGCTTCTATTTCGACCCGCGTGCGCAGTACAACAATGCTTGGGTGAGACTGAAGCCGTTGGGTACCGAAGGACAAGGCTTACCTGGTGGTGCTGAGGAGTACAGCAACATCGGACTGTGCATTCCCATGGGCGTTGGTTTGCGGAAAGCGATCAACAAGACCATCAGTATCGGACTCAACCTCCAGTACACCAAGACCTTCACCGACTACATCGATGATGTGAGCGGCAATTATTTCGACAACGAAGCCCTGCTTGCCGCGAACGGGCCGGTAGGTGCCTTCCTCGCCGACCCCAGTCTGGACCTGATCGAAGGCCAGACCAAGGCAGGCCAGCAGCGAGGCGATCCCGATGATATGGATGCTTTTCTCTTCCTGAAGTTCCATGCCCACGTGAAGATCACCAAGTACCGGAGCGGAAGTAAGAAGTACCGTTCACGCATCCGCCGCCAGAAGATCGTCTTCTAAGTACATTTCAGACTTGGAAACGAAAAAGCCTCCCGATCGGGAGGCTTTTTCGTTTCCGGTCGTACTCAAAGACCCTTGCTCATGGATCCCCCATCCACTGCGATGCATTGCCCGGTGACGTATGATGCTTTGTCCAGGCATAAGAACGCCACCACAGCGGCAACTTCCGCCGGTTCTCCGACCCGGCCCATCGGAGTGCGGTCCAATATGCGACCGAATCGCACAGGATCTGACAGGACGGGTTCGGTAAGCGTAGTTCGGATGTACCACGGTGAAACGGCATTCACCCGGATGCCATCCTTTGCCCACTCCACCGCCAAACTGGTGGTCAGCTGTACCAAGGCGGCCTTGCTCAAAGCATAGGCCGCACCGCTGCCTACATCCACATGGGCCGCCACGCTCGCTACATTCACCACGGACGGAGCGGTGCCTTTGCACAATAAGGGATGCAAAGCTCGGAGTAGCGCCGCAGGCCCGAGCAGGTTGGTGCCGATAACGGACTCCTGTTCGGCGTCGCTCAACTCCACCCAAGGCCTGCGGATGTTGGTGCCCGCATTATTCACCAGCACGTCCATCGCTCCCCATTGGGATTGGACGGTTTCCACGATGCGTTTCCGGCCTTCCACGGAGGTGATGTCAGCGGCGATACCATCCATGCCTGCAGGAAGGTTACGTGCTACCACCAGAACCTCGGCACCCAATTGTTGCAGTTCCTCCACGATCGCAGCGCCGATCCCACGGCTTCCGCCGGTGACCAAGGCGCGCTTGCCTCTGAGATCCCACGCGTTCATGGCTGCAAGTTAGCTTCGCCGTATACCCGGTATACGAAAGGGCCGCCCTTTCGGACGGCCCTTCCCAAGCTAAGGAGACGGGCGTAAGCCTTATTCCACGATCAGCTTCTTGGTCAACGGCTGGCCGTTGTTCTTCAAGGTAACGTAGTACACTCCAGCA
>CAYQMC010000130.1:0-8744 GCA_964418285.1 uncultured Chryseobacterium sp. | reverse complement strand
CGCTCCAAGCAAAGGTCCATTCCGGAGTTTCCAGCTTGGCATCGGCAGCGAAAGGATACCATGCACCCGTGTCCGAGGATTCCGGGTTTGTCAGCACGTGGATATCCTGTGCAGGCATGTATCCCTGGCCTAGAAGGAACCAGCGGTTTCCGTTGGTATCCTCGGCCACATCCAGTACGATCACGGCATGGCCCGGGCTTCCGCCACGTATGAACACATCCCCGGCCTGGATCGCATGGGTCCCGGCATCCTCCAATTCCTTGGATAGGCTGAGCGTTCCAGCGTAAGTGGATACGAACTCGAGGTAACGCAGAAGTTGGGCGTGCGAACCGTCCATGGCAGCGCTGCCGTACCAACTGCAAGTGTTGCCCGATACACGCACCCGTTCGCCATCACGCCATCGTGTCCATGGCACACAGAAGCCATTGGTGAGGCTGAAGGTGATCTCTTCCTCGCACCCCTTGGTGAATAGGTATTCGGCCCTGAGGCGCATGATAGCGTCAGCACATTGCTGCAGATCCTTGCTGCCGGTGCTGATGTCCACCACGGCAGCATGCACATCCTGGCGGCTCTTGGGACGTCCATTGTGCAGCAGGACCGGAGTCCCGGCGGGCTTCAGGGGAAGGTGGCGCAGGTAGTGGGCGAATGATCCGGGGTCTACGAACGAGCGTGTTGTACCGGCTGGCACCGCGAAACGTTCGTGGAGTTCGTGCCGTGCAGTGGCAGTCCGCGTAACCAGGGGCTGGGCGAACAGCACGACAGAGGTCGGTGCGGCACAAAGAAGAAGCAGGAGGCGCATGGTCCTGGAATGCGCCTGTGACGCGGACGTAACACCTCTGCCTGCAGTCTTGAGGAGAGGGGCTCGCCGAAGCACGGATCCCCCGATCGGCCCACCTATCGTTCAGGCCTTGGCAGAAGCCTTCTTGATCGTAGCCAACTTGTCCTTTTCGGTGGGTACATAGCCGAAGAGATGGTTGTCCTTGATCATATTGTCCACATAGGGTGGAACCATGGCCTCCCAACCCGACTCGCCATTCCGTACCATCCGCAGTACCTCTTTGCTATAGATGCTCAACACGGTGGGGTCGAAGGTCTCGATATCCACCAGTCGCTTGTTGAACAGCAGGTAATCGTACAAGGGGCGCAACCTGGGATGCACAGGCATGCTGGAGGTGGTGATGATCTCGTTCTCATGCTCTCCCTGGCTGGGGTACACATAGATCTTCAGGTCGCGGGTGAAAAGGATACCGAAGGCCTCCAGCATGCCGCCATTGAGATTGCGGTAATACCGCTCATCGAATACGTCGATCAGGTTGTTCACACCCATGATCAGGCCCATGCGGGCCTTGGTATAGCGGCTGAAGTACTCGACCAGCTTGTAGTACTCCTGGTAGTTGCTGATGAGCACTGTTTGACCAAGGGAGCACAGGATGTCGGCCCGGTCGATGAAATCCTTCTCGTCCACATCCCCCGTATCCGCCCGCAGGTTGCTCAGTGTGATCTCGAAGAGTACCTGCAGGTTCTGACGGTCCACACGCTGTTCCTTGATGAACATGTTGTAACCGTTCATGATCATATCGATGTTCACCTTGGTCACAGGCCTGAAGCTGCCCCGTATGGTCAGGATGTTCTTCCGGTACAGCATCTCACTGGCCTGCAGGTTCTGGCCATCGGGACCAAACAGCACGGCGTCCGTGTATCCGCGTTTGACCAACTGCAAGCTCAGCAATCGATTGTCCACTTCGGCGAAGACCGGCCCGTTCATCTGGATCATGTCGATCTCCAACACGTGCCGCGACACATTGTCGTACAAGCCGGTCATGATCTCTTTTGGATCATGGTGGTCGAACATGCAGGCGTAGAGCAGGTTCACGCCCAGATTGCCGATGCTTTCCTGCTGCTTGGCCATGTCGGGGTCATGCAGCCGGATATGCAGGATGATATCGTTGGTGGGCTCTTCGGGCGCGGCTTGAAATCGAACCCCGATCCATCCATGGCCGCTATGCGGCCGCTCGTAGGTGCTGGTACCAATGGTATTCGCGAACGTGAAGAACTTCTTGGTGGGGTGGTCCTTCCGGTTCAGGCGGTCGATGATCAACCCGTACTCATGCCGCAGCATGTTCTTCAGGCGACTCTCGCACACGAAGCGGTTACCCGGCTCTGGACCATAGATCGCATTGCTGAAGTCCTTGTCGTAGGCGCTCATCGCCTTGGCAATGGTCTGTGATGCGCCCCCAGCACGGAAGAAGTGCCTTACCGTTTCCTGGCCCGCGCCGATCTCCGCGAAGGTTCCATAGAGGTCGGGATTGCCATTGACCTTCCTTGCTTTTTGCAGGGGACTAAGTATGACGCGTTCTGGATCGATCTGGAGCATGGACGGAAACACACGATGGATTGGGAACAAAGGTAGCCTCTTCACCCAAGGTCCGCTTGGACATCATCGGCAACAGGGCCCCTCCGGACTTGTCTCCAGGCAGTCCGTTTTCCGAGGCAAGCAAAGGTCCTCAGCACTTCAACGCGGCAGAAAGATGGATGGGCGATGCCAGGGTGCGGTGCACCGGGCAGCTTGGGGCGATGTGCAGGAGGCGTTCCCGTTGCTCGGGTAGGAGTTCCTTTTCGAACCCGACCTCGATGGTCAAGTTCGTATCGATCTCGCGCCCCAATTGCGTGCGTGCCATGGATACATCGACGCGGATCTCGCCCGTATCCCACTCCTTACGCCCGGCGTACATCTTCAAGGTGATGGCTATGCACGAAGCCAAAGCGCCAAGGAGTATCTCGTGCGGTCTGGCACCACGATCCTGCCCCCCAAGGTCCGCCGGTTCGTCCGCAACGAAGGCATGCCCCCCGGCAATGACCTGCGTGGTGTATGGCGCAGCAGGAAGAAGAGCAGAGACTGAACGACGTGTGGTGTGCTCGGTGGACATACGCTTGGACTGTTGGATGCCATCAGGTAGGGGAGTGCACCGAGCCGTTCGAGGCCTCGGGGCAAGAACCCAGGGGGCTGTAGTGCGCTACTTCTTGGCCTTGATCTCCCGCAACTTCTTCACCAGGTCACCGATCTGCTCGGCCGTGAGTTGCTTGCCTACCAGCTTGCGCTCACCGTCCACTACGAAGAGCTTGGGCGTGCTGAACACATCGTAGGTCTCCGCATAGTTCAAGCTTTCGATGGTGGTGTATTGGGGGATGAACTGCCGGGGATCCTTCTTGGCAGCTTCGTAAACGTTCTGTGTCAAGGCCACGTTCACCCAGTCAAGGTCGTTCTCACGGATGAATTTCTTCCAGTCCTTCATCAGTCCTGCATCCACGGCCTTGGCCACAGCGAATACCTCCACATCCAGGTCCTTCAAGGTTTCCGTGTAGGCCTTGTGGATCTCTGGCAGTTCCTTCTTGCATACTCCGCAGTGTGGATCCCAGAACACGATCACAACGTACTCCTGAGGAAGGTCGTGGAAGCCGATCCACTTGGTTTCGGTACTGTCGGTCAAGATCAGGTTGGTGGCTTTCTTACCCAGTGTCAGCGGAGCCATTTTCCGGGCCCGCTCGCAGAGTTTTTCAAGTTTTTCGTCCTCCATCCAAGTTGCCCGGCTGGCTTTCCCTGGCTGGGGGCAGTAATAGGTCAAGGCCATGTGCACGAACATGGCATCCATGCCCATGATGTCGCTGGTCTCATACTTGTGCGTGATGGTGTGGACCGTGTACTTGAACACTTCTTCGCTACCCTCGGTACGGGCGATCAGCTCATCGACCAGTTTTGCAAGGGTATCGGGTACCTGCGGTATCACCCGGGTGAGGTATTCGTCCAGTTTGTTGGCGTAGATGGGAGAACGTACGATGCGTTCATCCTGCAGGTCGAAATTGTCCCAGAAGTGTCGACGGTACTGGTAGTATGCACCAGCACTGTCCAAGCTGCCATCATCCTTGCGCAGTTCCGGGAGTTCGTTCGCCAGGCTCATCCGCACCAGTGCCGCTGCGAATGTCCCGGGATTGTTGACCACCAGGTCCTTCTGATAGGCCTTCACTTCCTTGTCCAAGTCCTCCATCTGGGCACGGATGGCAGCTTTGGCGATGGGGTCCTCCTCGCTCTCCATGCGGCTGCGCATGGCATCGCCGTCTGCCTTTCGTGCATTCAGATAGCGGATGTATCCGGTGAACACGGCGTTCTCCTTCGAGTCCTTCACCTCCAAAGCACCCATAAGGTCGCTCTTGTCGGTGGCAAGTACGATGGTGGGTTCGTTCACCAGGATCTCGAAGTACTTTGGGCCGGGTACCACTACGGCATAAACACCGCCCTTGTACCCCCGTGGTTTATTGAATACCACTTTTCCCTTGGCATCTGCAATGGCGGTGTCGTTGTAGAAGAGCTTGTTGCCATAGTAGTTGGCCAAGTAGATGGTATCCTTCGCAGCGCCTTCGATCTGCACCTCGATGGTGCGCTTCGGCCCTTGCACGGTTTCCGGTTTTTGGGCGAGCAATGGGCCGACCGTGAGTGTCAGGCCGATAAGCGAGTATAGAGCGCGTTCCAACATGGGTGCAAAACTAATTGGCATGGTGGCGCGCATGACAAGAACCGTTCCAGTCCTTGCTGCTCTCCGCTCACCTAAGCGACAGCGGTCTTGAATTCGCTCGTTGTGTGGAAGGTGATGGCCGGGTTCTCGCGCTTCTCAAGATCCAACATATAGCCACTGGGAGCCATGAAGACCGGGTTCCCGTCCTTGTCCTCCACGATCTGCTGGGCCTTGGTACGGATGAACCGGTCCAGGGCCGCTTGGTCGGTGCTGGTGAGCCAGCAGGCCATGTGTGCCTGTATGGTCTGGAAGGCGCATTTGGCGCCATACTCGTGTTCCAGACGATAGCTGATCACTTCGAACTGTAGTTCTCCTACGCAGCCTACGATCTTCTTGCTCCCGGGCTGCTGGGTGAACAGCTGCGCCACGCCTTCATCGGTCAGCTGCCGGATGCCCTTGTCCAGTTGCTTGGTCTTCATGGGGTCCAGGTTCACCAGTTCACGGAACATCTCCGGACTGAAGGCGGGTATCCCACGGAACGAGAAGTCGGCACCTTCGGTCAGGGTGTCGCCGATCTTGAAGTTACCGGTGTCGAAAAGTCCGATGACATCCCCTGGCCACGCCTCCTCGAGGATGTGCTTGCTGGCAGCCAGGAAGCTCGTCGGTGTTGCGAACCTCAGCTGTTTTTTCAGGCGGACGTGATGGTAGTAGGTGTTGCGCTTGAACTGCCCGGAGCAGACCCGCAAGAATGCGATGCGATCCCTGTGATTGGGGTCCAGGTTGGCGTGTATCTTGAACACGAAGCCGCTGAACTTGGGATCCCCGGGCCTCACTTCGCCTTGGTCCGTGGGACGTGGCCCCGGAGCGGGGGCGATGCCTGTGAAAGCATCCAGGACCTCCTTGACACCGAAGTTGTTGAAGGCACTGCCGAAGAACACCGGAGCAATGCGCCCGGCTCGGTAGGCATCCACGTTGAGCGGTTCGTATACACCCTCTATGAGTTCGATGTTGCCCCGCAATTCGTCGGCCGCATCGTTACCGATCCGCTGGTCAACGACCGGTTCGCTCAGGTCGGCGATCCGTAGGCTGCTCTCTTCCACCTTGGTCTTCCCGGGGTCGAACAGGCGCAGGCTATGGCTGTAGATATCGTAAACGCCCTTGAACCTGGCGCCGATGCCGATGGGCCAGCTCATGGGACGTACCTTGATGTGGAGCTTCTCCTCCAGTTCGTCCAACAGGTCGAAGGGATCCTGGCCCTCGAGGTCTAGTTTGTTGATGAATACGATGACCGGTGTGTTGCGCATGCGGCACACTTCCATCAGGCGTTCGGTCTGGGCCTCAACGCCCTTCACACAATCGATCACCAGCACCACACTGTCCACAGCGGTCAGGGTGCGGTAGGTGTCTTCTGCAAAATCGCGGTGACCGGGCGTATCCAATAGGTTGATCAGCTTGCCTCCGTATTCGAAGGTCATGACCGAGGTGGTGACCGAAATACCGCGCTGGCGCTCGATCTCCATGAAATCGCTCGTGGCTCCCCGGCGGATCTTGTTGTTCTTCACAGCGCCGGCGGTCTGGATGGCACCACCGTAAAGGAGGAACTTCTCGGTCAGCGTTGTCTTGCCGGCATCAGGGTGGCTGATGATGGCGAAGGTGCGCCGGTGTTCGATCTCTTCCAACAAGCCCATGCGATGCGGTCCCCACCCTGTGGGCGAAGGGCCGCAAAAGTAGCGCGATGCGTGGAACCTCAAGGTATTACCGCTATTGTAGCTTGCCTGTGGTCCCTACTTTCGCGCCTCAACCTTGAACGGAACCATGATCCAACGTCTACTTCTCGCATCGCTTATCCCGTTTTCCATGGCCTTGGCAAATGCCCAGAGTCCGGTTCGCACCCAATTGCAACAGTTCGCCACGGGGCTTACCCGCATCTGCGACATCGTGCATGCAGAGGACGAGCGCCTCTTCGCTGTGCTACAGGCCGGCAGTATCCGCATCGTACAGTCCAATGGCACCGTACTACCTACGCCCTTCCTGAACATCTCCAATCGGGTGAACAGCACTGGCAATGAACAAGGCTTGCTTGGAATGGTGTTCGATCCGGACTATGCCACCAATGGTTGGTTCTACGTCTATTACATCAATGGGTCTGGTAGTGGTACCAGCCGCGTTTCTCGTTTCACGGTTACCGCTGACCCGAATGTGGCCGATCCCAGCAGCGAAGAGATCCTGTACACCCTTCAGCAGCCCTATACCAACCACAACGGTGGCGACATGGAGTTCGGTCCCGACGGATATTTGTATGTCGGCTTCGGTGACGGCGGAAATGCAGGCGATCCCGATGGTTATGGCCAGAACATGACCTCCGCCTTGGGCAAGATGATCCGGATCGATGTGCACAGCGGTTCGCCTTACACGATCCCAGCGGACAACCCCTTCGCGAACAGTACCGATACGCTGCCCGAGATCTGGGCCAGTGGATTGCGCAACCCTTGGCGTTTCGGTTTCGATGCCCTCACAGGTGACCTCTGGATCGGCGATGTGGGACAGAATGCCCGTGAAGAAGTGGATTTCTGGCCTGCTGGGGACAACAGCGGCCCCAATTTCGGCTGGCGCTGCCGCGAAGGCGATCTGGCCTACAATACGACCGGGTGCGAGCCTGCATCCGCTTATGAGGAGCCGATCTCGGTACACACCACATCAGGCAGCCAGTGGTGCAGCGTGATCGGTGGCCGCGTTTACCGCGGTGATGCATTCTGGCGCTTGCAAGGCCGGTACATCTACACGGATTACTGCCTGGGCCGTTTCTTCTCCCTGCAACCCGATGGGTCCGGCGACTGGGTGCGCGAAGAGGTGCAGCCATCCGGCAGCTTCGGTATCTCGTGCATCGCAGAGAACAGTAATAAGGAACTCTTCGCCGGTAATTCCAACAACGGCATCCTGTACAAGATCGTGGATGTATGCTCACAACCCCGCCCGGTGATCATTGCGGAAGGCAGCACCCTTACCGCGCCTGCGGGACAGGGCTATACCTGGCTGTTGAACGGAACACCGGTTCCAGGCGAGGTGTCACAGAGCATCACGGTAGCTGCATCGGGCGACTATTCCGTTCTGGTCGATTTCGGTCCCAACTGCGAACTGCTCTCCGGATCGGTCGCGGTGGACATCACAGGACTGGATGATGTGAACGACAGTCGGATCAACGTGCATCCGGTGCCGGCCAACGACGAATTGCTCATCGACGGTCTCGAGGAAGGGAAGGCTCGTGTCAGCCTGATCGACCTGAGCGGACGGGTGGTGTTTACCAATGACACGAAACGCATTGAAGGCCAGGTGGCCTTGGATATCCGAGATGTGGCCAATGGTAATTACGTGCTGCGCGTCATGAACGAGCAAGGCATCGAGTTGCTCCGCCGTTCCGTGGTTGTGCAGCGATGAGCACCTTTCATCGACCCATAAGCCGAAAGGGCCGCTCCTGCTTTGGAGTGGCCCTTTCTCGTTTGCGGGACTAATGCGAACTCCGATTATCTTGGTCGAAATGTAGCTCACATGAAAAGCCTTCTACTTTCCTCATTGCTGTTCTTTCCTTGCTTGTTATCAGCACAGCAGGTCATCTATTCGGAGGATTTCGAAGGAGTTTCTTCCTCCTTCGTATTGAACACCACGGATGTCGGCTCCACAGTGAACAATGACAACACCTGGTTGATCAACAATAGCTACGCAGGGGGGACAGGCACCGTGGTCTGTCTTGGCTTTCCGCTTCCGTTCAACGTGGCCACTACAGCATCACAGCCGGCAGGCGTGAGCAACGCCAACGGCCGATACATGCACACCACCAGCGTGGCGGCCTTCAATAGTGGGGTTCAGAACTGCTGCTTCATTGCAGCCGACGGACTTTGTGCCAACCCTGCGAACCACTTCGCGCGAATGGGTACGGATGTGAACACCCTTACTGCTGGCGATGTGACGCTTTCCTTTTGGTGGCTTTGTGGTGGCGGTACCAATAACTACGGCGAGGTGTACTACAGTACCAATGGAGGAAGCTCATGGAATCTCATTTCAAGTCCTATTGCGCAATACCGCAACCAACCTTCCTGGGTACAGCAGAGCATCACGCTACCCGAGTTCAGCGGGCAGGCATCGATTCGCTTTGGTTTCCGGTTCGTGAACGGCACGACCACGAGTGCACAGGATCCCGGTTTCGGCATCGACGATGTGCGCATCACCACCCAAGGCGCT
>CAYQMC010000129.1:0-8807 GCA_964418285.1 uncultured Chryseobacterium sp. | reverse complement strand
ACACGACCGCAGCCAACGCCAGCCGGTTCATGACACGCGCCACGCTTGAACAAGAAGGTGCGTTGATCATTGCCGTTGATGGAAAACGTGCGGTGATCGGCACCGTCCTGTTCCTGCACCCGGAAAGCATCCTGCGCCAATTGGCCAAGGAAACCGAGCGCGAGTTCAGGATCCTGGCAGTGGACGACGGTGCCCGTGGCAGGGGGATCGGGGAAGCACTTGTTCAAGCCTGCATCGACCGCGCCTTGCAACATGGAGCTTCGGCCTTGGTGCTCTGGACCCAGCCAAGCATGCACAGCGCTCAGCGCCTCTACGAACGGCTCGGTTTCCGGCGCGTTCCTGAACGGGATGAACGTGATCCGCGGGGCTTCTTGCGCATGGTGTATGTGCGCGACCTGCGCTGAGCGAGCATCCGACCGGCTCCTGAACGCCAGGGTCTTCCCACGTTCCTGGGAACGGAACACGTGCTCCATTACCCCGCACCGCTCAGGCCATACAAGGTGTTCAGAAGGGGGATCTCTCCTCCGTAGGCAAGTGGATGGAATAGACCACATCCGTGATCAGCCAGGTTCCATCAGCAAAGGCGAGGTTCCAGTGCTCCCGGCCCCACTGCGTCACCTGCCCGTCGGAGAGGAACTCGTAGTCGAAGGAGACGGTGCCCACCGTACCATCAGCGTCCACCGCTATCCCGTGCATGCGCTCTTCTTGCGCCTTGGTGCTGTTGGCGATCTCACGGATGAAGCGGCTGCAATTCGATACTGCAACACCCTGAAAACCGGGGTTCTCCCGTTGGATGGACGCCTCGGATGCCTTCGACATGATCCCGATGAAAGCGACCTTCCCATGGAAGAACAGCTGATCGAACGCCGTACTATCCTTCGCAGCGATGGCCGAACGGAACTGGTCCACTACGTTATGGAGTGCTTGCTGGTGAGGGCTTGTTGGCTGTGCCTGGGCTACAAAAGCAGCGCAGCAGAGCAACAGGGTGATGGTCAAGGGGCGGATCATGGGCATGGCTGAACAGTGTGTATCAAACCTAACCCGGCGTTGGCCCTGCTGGGGCCATTATGCGGAGGACAACTCGTAGTCCCAAACGTTCGCGTTCCGACCCTTCGATGATGTTCAGCAAGGGTATCGCTTGCAGCGGTCCACCAAGCGATCACGCCAATTCCCATACTTCTGCCGATCGCATGTGCGCAAAGCGCAGAACGACGACCGTTCCACCCACGGACACATAGACCTCAAGTCCTTGAGTGTTTGGTCATTCAAGCCTTAGCAACACGTAAAGTCGGACCAACGAGCCCGGCAGGGTCATCGACCGTAGAAGATCACATAGGCATGGAACTCTTGCTGCTGTTCGTCGAGGACTGCTTGTCCTTCGTCGAGTCGTGCCTCAGGCCGGGAATTCCCTTGAAACCCTAAGGCCGATGCTGCGTAGGAAGTTGTCACGGGAACGCATAGGAACCCGCTCCGAAGCATGCGCCGACTACTACTCCTACTTCTCCTGCTGCCGCTCTTCAGCCTATCGGCGATGGCAACGCACATGTCCGGTGGTGAGATCTATTGGGACTGCATCGGCCCCAACCAGTACCGGATCACCATGGTGATCTACCGGGACTGCTTCGGCATCAACGTGGATCCTTCGTACAACCTTGTCCTTACCAGTCCCTGTGGCAACCGCAACCTTACGGTAAGCACACCCGGTGGTGTCGAGATCTCGCAGCTCTGTGACATCGAGTTGCCGAACAGCACTTGCAACGGAGGCGTGCTACCTGGCATCCAGCAGTACATCTACACGGGCACCATCACCCTGCCGCCCTGCGATTCGTGGACCGTTTCCTACACGAACATCTACCGCAATGCAGCGATCGCCAACCTGACCAACCCCGGTCAGCAGCGCACGTACATCAGAGCGGTGTTCAATACGGAGGAGGCGCCCTGCAACGATTCACCCCAGTTATCCAATACCGCGATCCCTTACGTGTGTTTGGGTTATCCCATCACTTACAGCTTTGGCGCCTACGACCCGGAGAGCGATTCGTTGAGCTACGAGTTGATCCCCGCCATGGGCATCGCCGGCGCTCCGCTGAACTACGTCAACCCTTATTCCGGTGCGGTCCCAATTCCCGGGCTTACGCTCGATCCCGCGACCGGCGAAGTGAACTTCACGCTCAATACCATCGGCAACTGGGTGGTGGTGGTGCAGGTGAACCACTGGGTGGACGGTGTGATCGTCGGGCATATCATCCGCGATATGCAGTTCGTCGCATACCCCTGCGACAACATCCCACCCGACCCGGCCACTGGCCTGGTCCAGGACATGAGCGGACAGGCCATTCAGACCGGTCCGCGCGCCGTGGAGGTATGCCAATCCGGTGATTTCTGTTTCGAGATGGTGATCTCGGACCCCAATGCGACCGACGTGCTGGAAGCGTTCAGCAATGTGCAGCAGAACCTCCCCGGATCGACCTTCAGCTACACCGGTATCAACCCCATCACTGCGACAGTTTGCTGGACCGCAGGTGCAGGAGCGGCAGGCTTCTACCCCTTCATCGTGAACGTGAGCGATGGCGCCTGCCCCATTCCTGCATTCCAGACCTACATCTATGCCGTACGTGTACTACCCGGCCTTACCGCCACCTTGGAAGTGGTGGATGAGAACTGTCTCGGTACGGCCGATGGCAGCATCAGCACCACCATAACGGCGGGCACGGGACCGTACTCCTATGACTGGAGCAATGGGAGCAGCGAGGCCAGCATCACCGGAGGCCCTGGCGATTATTCCGTAGTGATCGAGGACAGCAACGGCTGCATCTCACAACCCCTTGGTGCCACCATAGGAACGACCGGTCTACCCAACGTGGCCGACGCAGGCGCTGACCTCAATGGCTGCTTGGGGGTTCCTGTGGATGTAACGGGCACCGTACAGAATGCCACAAGTGGCGTTTGGAGCGGTGGCCAGGGAACCATCACCGGTACTGGGCTCAACGTTCAATACACGCCATCGCAGGCCGACCTGCTGGCTGGCGGCGCCACGTTGACATTGACCACGACGGGCAATACGGGCTGCCCACCAGCAACGGACCAGGTGTTCATCGCCCTGGCGAACAGCTTTGCGGATGCGGAGGTTTCTGCCGTGGATGCCACCTGCTACAGCGCCGCCGATGGTAGTGCGTCCTTCAGCCCCGAAACAGACGGGTTCACCTACCTCTGGAGCGACCCGGCCGCGCAAACGACCGCCACGGCCACGGGCTTGGCAGCAGGCAACTACACTGTCACCGTGACCGATGCGCTCGGATGCAGCATCACACTGGACACGAGCGTAGGCCCGCAGGACCCCTTGACCATCGGCAGCATAACCGCGACCGATGAAGGCTGCCTCGGTGATGGCGATGGCACTGCAACGGCCACTGCCAGTGGAGGAACGGCACCGTACACCTTCACCTGGAGCAACGGGGCGGATGGTCCATCCATCATCGCCACCAGCGGCACCTACACCGTATCCGTCACGGATGCCAATGGCTGTGCACCGGCCTCGGACCTGGTTACCATCGGCGCACAAGGGATCCCCAACGAAGCCAACGCTGGCCCGGATGTGGTCGGTTGCTTGAACAGCCTGCCTGTGGCCTTGAGCGGATCTGTGATCAATGCAACGGGTGGCACATGGAGCGGCGGTGCAGGCTCCTTCACAGGAACAGGGCTGGATGTGCTCTACATGCCGACCGCGGAAGAGATCCAGGCCGGTGGTGTGGAACTGAGCTTGACGACCACGGGCAACACCGTATGCGCCGCGGCATCGGACAACGTATTCGTGAACCTGTCCAATGCATTCCTGAACGCTGCGGTAAGCAGCATCGACGCCACATGCAGCGATGCCTCCAACGGGAGCGCCACCTTCGCTCCGGATGCGGCAGGCCTCGGTTACCTGTGGAGCGACCCTGCCGCGCAGACCACAGCAACAGCGAGCGGCCTATCCGCTGGAAACTACCAGGTGACCGTTACCGATGCACTGGGTTGCGACACCACCATGAGCGCCCTGATCGGCCCTCCCGGTCCCATTGCGATCGTGGAGCTGAGCGCAACGAACGAATCCTGCCTGGGCGATGGCGATGGCACCGCCAGTGTGAGCGTTTCGGGCGGCACCCAGCCTTACGCATACACCTGGAGCACCGGCGATACCGGCCCGTCCATCAGCGCTACGAGCGGTACCTACAGCGTATCGATCACCGATGCCAACGGTTGCACCCCGGCCACCGGTCAAGTAACGATAGACCCACAAGGACTCCCCAATTCGGCCGATGCCGGGCAGGATATGGTGGGCTGCCTGAACAGCTTACCGGTGACACTGTACGGCGCTGTCACCAATGCGCCGAACGGAGCATGGAGCGGTGGCTCGGGCACCTTCCTGGGCACAGGCCCAGTGGTGCAGTACATGCCTTCGCCAGCGGAAGTGCAGGCCGGTGGGGTGCAACTCACGCTCAGCACCATCGGGAATACCGCATGTCCTCCAGCTCAGGACCAGGTGTACATCGCCTTGTCCAACAGCTTCCTACAAGCATCGATCAGTGTTACCGGCACCTCATGCAACGGCCTCCTGGATGGTGTTGCGGTCTTCACGCCGGATGCTCCTGACATGGCCTACCAGTGGAACGACCCGGCAGCACAGACCACCGCTACCGCTACCGGTCTTCCTGCCGGCACGTATAGCATAACCGTCACCGACCCCCTGGGTTGCGACAGCACCTTCGCAGCAACCATCGTGGAGCCGAATCCTTTGGCCATCGCTTCGGCCACGGCCACAGTGGTGACCTGCCATGGTGGTGCCGATGGAACGGTGGAGCTGCAGATCACAGGAGGTACGTCGCCCTATGCGGTGCAATGGAACAACGGTATCGTTGGGCAGTCGCCCGTGGGCCTGGAGGCCGGCACGTACGGCGCCACCGTGACCGATGCCCAAGGCTGCACAGCGAGTGCTTCCGTAACGGTGGACCAGCCCGACCCGATGCAACTTACCGCCACGGTGCCGGACACCGTGTGTGTGAACGCTCCGGTGACCCTGAGCGCGAACGCCGGTGGTGGAACCGGGGCGCTTACCATTTCATGGGGAGCGCTGGGACAGGGCCCAAGCGTGGATGCCTCCTTCGGAAGCACCACCGTGGTGAATGTTTCCGTGGTCGATGCTGCGGGTTGCTCAGGCCCCGTGCTGAACCTTCCCGTACACGTGCTGGACCTGCTCAACGCTGAACTGCTGACCTACGGGGACACGACAGTGTGCCCAGGTGGCTCTGGTGTCGTGGGGGCCAGTGTAACCGGCTACGCCGGAGCCTATACCATGGTGTGGCCCCAGATCGGAGCCTTCGGCAATGGTCCCTTCACCGTGCCCATCGTGGCCGATATCGACCTCGCCGTGGAAGTATCCGACGCATGCATGAACGAACTGGATGGCATCGTGGCCCTGCGCCTCGATGAGCCACCCGCGGTCCAGTTGCCACCCATCATCGCGGAAGGTTGCGCCCCCCTCAACGTCCAACTGCCAGACCTCGGACTTGGAGCAGGCCTAACCTATGCATGGGACCTTGGTAACGGGGAGACCAGCAACGCCGTGGCACCTGTGGTGGACTACCCGGCGGGCACCTACACTGTGGGCCTGGTGGTGAGCACCGCCTTGGGTTGCACGGTGGGTGGCCAAGCTACCGGACAGGTGATCGCCCATGAACCACCTACGGCAGCCTTCACAGCCTCCACGTGGAACACCGACGTGGCCAACGGAACCATCGTATTCACCAACCAAAGCAGCGGTTCAATTGCCACCAACCAATGGCAGTTCGGCGACGGCGGCACTGCCACCACCACATCGCCAACGTACGCCTTCACGGAGGTGGGCACCTTCGATGTGGAGTTGTGGGTGATCGACGACTACGGCTGTGTGGATTCGGTATTGCATCCCGTCACCATCACCATCACCCCGGTCTACGACATCACCGTGCCCACGGCCTTCACGCCGAACCCGAATGGCGGTAACGGAGGTGCCTGGGATCCGAACGACCTGAGCAACGACGTCTTCTACCCCTTCGCCGACGATGTGGACGATTTCCGCATGCGGATCTTCAACCGCTGGGGCGAGCTGGTCTTTGAAAGCGACGATATCCGCCGGGGCTGGGATGGCTACTACCGTGGTCAGCTAAGTCCGCAGGATGTGTATGTGGTACAGACCTGGTTCCGTTTCGTGGACGGCAAGCAGATCGAGAAACTCAGCGACCTCACCCTCTTCCGATGATCCGGCCGAAACAGATCGCCCTGCTCCTGCTGGGGTTCGGTGCCGGGTCGGAAGTGCTGGCCCAGGACCCTCAGTTCTCCCAGTTCTACGCCGCATCGCAGTACCTCAACCCTGCGTTCACGGGGAATACGGTGCAGGACCGTGTTGCCTTGAACTACCGGTTGCAATGGCCCGGTGTTCAACCCGGTTACGAGACCTATGCGTTCGCATACGACCACAACTTCGCGGACCAGTCCAGCGGTGTGGGTGGCTATGTGATCCGGGACAAGGCCGGCACCAACGGCCTCACCTTCACGTCCGTCGCGTTGGCGTATAGCTATGAGGCCCGCCTGAGCCGCCGCAAGGCCTTCCGCGCCGGATTGCGCATGGGCTATACCATGCGTGGCCTGGATCCATCGGGGTTCCTCTTCGCCGACCAGATCATCCGCGACAACGCCCCAAGCACCATTGAAACGGGCATGTTGGAACAGGTGAACTACCTCGATATCGCGACCGGTGGGTTGTACTACACCGAGAGCTTCTGGGTCGGAGCTTCGTTCAACCACATCAACCGCCCCAACCAAAGCCTTTTCATGGAAGGCGATGCACGCCTGCCCATCCGCACAAGCGTGCACACGGGCTACCGTTTTGCATTGGACGAGCGTCGCCTGGACCGCAGCGAAACACGGATGACCCTTGCGGCGCACTACAAGGCGCAAGGCAAATGGGACCAACTCGACCTGGGCGGCTACATCGACCACAACCGGGTAACAGCCGGCCTTTGGTACCGTGGGCTTCCCATCGCCAAGGCCTATCAGCCAGGCTACAGCAACAGCGAGGCCCTTATCCTGATGGCCGGATTCGAGACCGACTACCAGCTCCGCTTCGTGTACAGCTATGACATCACGATCAGCAAACTCACCATGCGTAGCGGCGGCGCCCACGAGATAAGCCTGATCTACGAGTGGCCCAAGAAGGCCAAGAACCGGAAGCACCGTGTGGTGCCTTGCCCGAAGTTCTAGCACCGGACACTTTCTTCTCCTGCTTGGGCATGGCTTACTTTTCGGCCATGGACCTGTCGCGCATGGCCTATGCTTTGGTGATCGTGATCGCGGTGGCGGTCATCCTCATCTACACCAAGGCGGTGCTGATCCCTTTTCTACTGGCTTTCATGATCTGGTTCCTGATCCGGCAGGTCCAGACGCTGATCGGAAGGATCCGCATCGGTGGTTCGCCCCTGCCTGTCTGGTTGCGAGGCACGGTCGCATTCCTTGGCATTTTCGCAGTGCTTGGTCTGATGGCCTACCTCCTTACCATCAACATACGCGGCGTCACGGAAGTACTCCCCCACTACGAGCAGAACGTGTTCCTGATCAAGGAACAGATCGAGAGCACCACCGGCCTCGACCTGGGGGCCTACACCGGCAAGCTCACCAAGGACCTCGAGGTAGGCAAGGTGCTCTCCATGCTTATCAATGCCCTTACCAGCTTGTTGGGCAATGCACTGCTGGTCGTCGTGTATGTGGCCTTCCTGATGCTGGAGGAGCGGCACGCAACACTGAAGTTCAATGCGTTGCACAAGGACGAAAGCTCGAAGATCCGCACGGCGAATATCATCCGGCAGGTGGATGGATCACTGAGCCACTACGTTACGTTGAAGACCTTGATCAGTTTGATGACGGGGGGCTTGAGCTATGTCGCGCTCCTCATCATCGGCGTCGATTTCGCGTTCTTCTGGGCCTTCGTGATCTTCCTGCTCAATTACATCCCCAACATCGGGTCGCTGGTGGCCACGATCTTCCCGGCATTCATTGCCGCTCTGCAGTTCGCATCCTTCGGTCCTGCGCTCTGGGTGCTCGGTGGTGTTGGCGCCGTCCAACTCCTCATGGGCAACATCGTGGAGCCACGCCTCATGGGCAATTCGCTCAACGTAAGTGCCGTGGTGGTGATCCTTTCCCTGGCCTTCTGGGGAAGCATCTGGGGCCTTGTCGGCATGATCCTCTCCGTACCCATCACCGTCATGCTTGTGATCGTGCTCGCCCAATTCGAGGCTACGCGTTGGATCGCGGTTCTCCTTTCCGACAAGGGGCAGGTAGGCGAACCGGTGGCCAAGGAATGAGCGGTCCTTAGGAGATGGCTGGGTAGCCCATGGCCAGGAACGAAGTGGACAGGGAGCATCTCCCCTCCATCCCAGGCTCCGCTGCCGCTTACATCCGCTCGGGCACGTTGATCCCCAGGCACCACATGGCCTTCTTGGTCGCCATGGCCACCGCGGCGCTCAGTCCAAGTCGGAACTCCCGCTTGGCAGCATCCTCTTCCTTCAACACCGGCACACTTTGGTAGAATGCATTGTAGGCCTTCACCAGCTCGTAGCTGTGGTTGGCAATAGCCGACGGTTCCAGCTTGTTGGCAGCATCGTTCAGCACAGCAGGCAGTTGGTGCAACAGTTTGATCACCACCCGTTCTTCGGGAAGCAAGGTGGTGGTAGAGGTGTTCCGACCATACGAACCCACTGCCTTGCGCAGCAATGACTTGATCCGTGCATACGTGT
>CAYQMC010000128.1:0-8929 GCA_964418285.1 uncultured Chryseobacterium sp. | reverse complement strand
TCTCGCGGCGTTCGCTCTCGCTCATCTCGTGGAAGGACCTTCCTTCGTAGAGCACACGGCCTTCATCCGGTCTATGGAGCCCCACCATACACTTGGCCAGCACGCTCTTACCCGAGCCGCTCATGCCGATGATCTGGTTGACCTTCCCCTTCTCGAAGGTGGCCGAAATGTCGGTGAGCACCTCAAGGTCACCGAAGCGCTTGCTGAGCCCTTGGACCTCGATCATATCAGAAGGAGTTGTGTAAGGGCGTAGTTGGCGATCAGGATGACCACGTTGCTATACACGACCGCCTTGGTACTGCTTATGCCCACCTCGCGTGTGCCTCCGCGCGTGAAGTAGCCTTGGTACGCTGCCACCGTGGCGATGATGAAGGCGAATACCACGGTCTTGATGAGCGCATAGGTGACCGTATAGGGGTCGAAATCGTACTGGATCCCGAGGATGAAATCGGATGAACTCACGATGCCTGTACCCACACCGGCCATCCACCCTCCGAAGATGCTCAGGAACATGCTGACCATAACCAGGAAGGGGTTCATGAGCATGGAAGCCACGATCTTGGGCAGGATGAGGTATCCCGCGGAATTGACGCCCATGATATCGAGCGCATCGATCTGCTCGCTTACGCGCATGGAGCCTATCTCGGCCGCGATGTTGGACCCCACCTTACCTGCCAGGATCAGGGAGATGATGGTGGGGCTGAACTCCAGGATCGTGCTCTGGCGCGCGGTGAAGCCCACCACATAGGCCGGTATCCAGGCCGAGTCGATGTTCGCGCTGGTCTGGATGGTGATGACCGCCCCCATGAAGACCGAGAGGAGTGCTACGATACCGATGCTCTTCACACCCAGGAGATCCATCTCCTCGATGGTCCGCTTCCAGTAGAGGCTCAAACGCTCAGGCCTGCTGAACGTATCCCGCAGGAGCATGAAATAGCGGCCAATGTGGAAAAACAGGGTCATTTGCGGCAGAAGTGGTCAAAAATAGGGCTTCGGTAGCGGACCGCAGGGGAATGCGATCGTTGGAAATAGACCTAATTTTGCGGACCGAAGGCCATGATCTCCAACACGCACCCCCCTCTTGCCTTGTTGGGCTGCGCCCTGCTCGCGACACTTCTTGTAAGCTCCTGTGCTTCAAGACCTTCCAAGTATAAGAAGAAAAAGGGCTGCGATTGTCCGAAGTGGAGCCTTCATGAGACGCCCAAGGAACGCCCGATCCATGCTAATTTGGCCCTCGGAACGGCGCCTTGGCCTGCTGTGACCTGCAGCTGATGAGACCTGTTGCCCGAGCCTTGCCTCTTACCATGCTCCCCACCTCCAACCCTGTAATGCTGCGCAAGCAGTTGCCTGCTGCCGCTTGGGTCGTGGTCGAACACTGGCTGCGCCGCAACCCTGTGGAGGTGCGCATTTCCAAGCCACGTTCCACCAAGCTTGGCGACTATCGCTCGGCCACCAGCACCCAACCACACAGGGTAAGCGTGAACAGCGACCTGAACAAATATGCCTTCCTTGTGACCTTGGTACATGAGTTCGCGCACTACACGACCTACACCAAGACCAAGCGCTGGTCCTCGCCCCACGGCAAGTTCTGGAAGATGGAATACCAGCGGCTGATGCGTCCCTTCATGTCGCGGGCGGTCTTTCCGGCGGATGTGCTGAAGGCCTTGGAATACCACCTGAACGATGCTCCGGCGAGCAGCTGCACCGACAAGGACCTCATGCGCGTATTGCGCAAGTACGACTGCGACCCGCAACCCATGTTGGAGGAGATCCCGGAACGATCGGTGTTCCGCTTCAATGACCGCATCTTCGTAAAGGGGCAGCAGCTGCGTAAACGCTATAAATGCCATTGCCTGAACGACAGGCGCATCTATTTGATCGACCCCCTTGCACCAGTGCATGTGAACGGCCCCCTGGTCGTCCGCAAGGCTTCCTGAAGCGGGACGGGGCACCCCTACAATGACGGATAAGCATACCTTCTGTGTGATCATGGCCGGCGGTGTCGGCAGCCGCTTCTGGCCCATGAGCCGAACGGAACACCCCAAGCAATTCCTCGACTTTCTTGGGCTGGGCCGTACCCTTCTGCAACAGACCTACGACCGCTTCCTTGCCCTGTGCCCCCCGGAGAACATCCTGGTGGTGACCAATTCCCGGTACGCGGATCTTGTGAAGCAACAGCTGCCCGATCTGCCCGAGGCGCATATCCTATGCGAACCTGCACGACGGAACACAGCACCCTGCGTAGCCTACGCCAACCATGTCATCGCGGCGATCGATCCCGAGGCACTCATCATCGTTGCGCCCAGCGATCACTTGGTCCTGAAGGAGGAAGCCTTCCGTGATACCGTGCGCACCGCCTTGGAACAGGCAGCAAGCGGCGACGACCTGGTGACCCTTGGCATCATGCCGAGCCGGCCGGATACCGGATATGGCTATATCCAGTTCATGGACGAGCCTGGCACTGTGCACCCACGCGTGAAACGCGTGAAGACCTTCACGGAAAAGCCTGACCACGAGACCGCCCTGCGCTTCATCGAAAGCGGGGACTTCGTCTGGAACGCCGGCATCTTCATCTGGAGCCTCAAGAGCATCACCAGGGCCTTCCGCGAACACCTGCCTGCGATGGAGGCCCAGTTCGCCGCCGGTGCTGACAAATACGGAACCGACCAGGAGCGTGGTTTCGTGGAACCCGTTTACGCCGATGTGGAGAACGTGAGCATCGACTACGGGATCATGGAGAAGGCCCGGAACGTATACACCGTGGTGAGCGACTTCGGGTGGAGCGACCTGGGTACCTGGGGAAGCCTCTACACCCATGTGGACAAGGATGCGCAGGGGAATGCCGCTGTTGGCAACAATGTTCGCCTCTACGATTGTGCGCGCAACATGATCCACAGCCACGACGATCGCTTGATGGTGTTGCAAGGTCTGGAGGACCATATCGTGGTAAGCACCCCTGAAGCCTTGCTCGTATGCCGAAAGCAGGACGAACAGAAGATCAGGGAGTTCGTGAACGATCTGAAAGCCGAACACGGGGAGCGATACATCTAAGAGCGGAATGCCCGACGCAAGGGGCCGATGCAGTAACCCATCCATGGAAAAACCCGGCCGCCATAGCGGTTCGGATAGAGCGAATTGGAGCACTACGAACTGATAACGGACCCGGAGGTATTGGCAGGCCGGGTGAGCGAACTGGCACCCGAGGCCGTGCTGGCATTGGACACCGAAGCATCCAGTTTCCACCGATACAAGGAAAGTGTTTGTCTGGTGCAACTGAGCACGCGTGAGCGCACCTACCTGGTGGACCCGCTTGCACTCAGGGACCTGGCGCCCTTGGGGAAGCTTTTAGCCCAGCCGGCCATGGAAGTTGTGATACACGACGCGGACTATGACCTGCGGATCCTTGCGCGGGACCATGGAATTCGGGTGGAGAACGTGTTCGACACGCTGATCGCTGCGGAACTGGTGAACGAGCCCGAGATCGGACTGGCCGCCCTGTTGCGCAAATACCAAGGGCTCGAGATCGACAAGAAATTCCAGAAGGCCGATTGGAGCAAGCGCCCCCTCCCAAAACCGATGCTGGATTATGCCGCTGGCGATACGAGCCACCTGATCGCAGTACGCGACATTCTCGAGGACAAGTTGCGTACGCTGGGTCGTTGGGAATGGGCCGAGGAGGAATTCTCCTTGCTTACGGATGCACCCTTCAACTTGCCAGGCAACGAAGAGCCTGCCTTCCTGCGGATGAAAGGTGCCAAGACCTTGAAGCCCCACCAACTGGCCGTCCTGCGCGAGGTGCATGGCTGGCGCGATGGTGTCGCTGAGAAGATGGACCGTGCGCCCTTCATGGTAGTGGGCAACGATGTGATCCTGACCCTTTCCACGGACCCACCCAAGGATGCCCGGGAATTGGCCGAACGGAAAGGCATGAGCGAGCGCGTAATGGAACGCTTCGGCAAGCAGATCCTGGCCGCTGTAGAACGCGGTCTTGCAGTACCGAAGGACGAATGGCCCCGCGTTCCAAAGGGAAAACGTTGGCAACGCGACGACGATTACGAGGACCGCTTGAAGCGGCTGAAGCAGATGCGCGACAAGCTCACTGCCGCGCACGACCTGAGACCCGGGATCGTTGCCGCCAACCAATTGCTCATGGACATGGCCCGCACGCGACCCGGCGACTTGGAGGCCTTGGCCGCAATGCCAGGCATGCGACGTTATCAAGTCAAGCACTTCGGCGTGGAATTGCTTGGTGCGCTCTGACGAACGTCGGTTCTTTTCCCCTGCCCTGTGCTCTGTGACGCTTGTCACATATTCACATAGTGATGTAACTATACTTTTGTGCCGTCGAAGAACGAGCACATGGCGAACAGCACACTTGACGAGCGCGTGGGCAGCGATAAGCTGACCAAAGCCAGCGAACTGCTCAAGGCTGCAGCGCACCCCCAACGCTTGGCCGTCCTGGACCTGCTGGGGCACTATGGCCGGTTATGCAACCGCGAGATCCAAGAGATGCTCGGCATCGAGCAAGCCATCCTTAGCCAGCACCTCACCCTCATGCGCGACAAAGGCTTGCTCGATTTCGAGAAGGAAGGCAAATACACCTACTGGCATCTGCGCCGTCCGGAATTCCTGAAGATCGTGCACTGCTTGGAGAACTGCTGTCCCACCCTTTGAAACAAACCTGATCCATGGAGATCCTCGGATACATCGGTGCACTGATCATGGGTCTATCCCTCGGCCTCATCGGCGGCGGCGGCAGCATCTTGACCGTGCCCATCCTGGTCTACTTGTTCCACATCGACCCCGTACTGGCCACGGCCTACTCGCTCTTCATCGTTGGTCTTACCAGCCTGATCGGTAGCGGCAGTCACATGCGCTTGGGCAACATCCACTGGCGCACGGCAATCGTTTTCGGGATCCCCAGCATACTGGCCGTTTACGCCACGCGTGCCTGGCTGGTACCCGCCATACCCGACCCCATTTTCACCATCGGCTCCACTCCGGTGAGCAAGTCCATCGGCATCCTGATGTTCTTCGCGCTCATCATGGTGGCTGCGGCCTACAGCATGATCCGCAAGCCCAAGAAATCTGCGGATAAAGCAGTGGAGGAGGACGTGGAATTCAACTACCCCTTGATCCTGGGCGAAGGGGCCATAGTGGGTACGGTCACCGGCATCGTTGGCGCCGGAGGCGGTTTCCTGATCATTCCCGCGCTGGTGTTGCTGGCCAAGCTTCCCATGAAAAAGGCCGTGGGCACATCGCTCATCATCATTGCTGCCAAAAGCCTCATCGGCTTCACCGGCGATCTCAAGGGCGATGAGTTCATCGATTGGGGCTTCCTCGGTGTGTTCAGCGGGGTGGCCATCGTGGGCATTCTGCTCGGTAGTATGCTCAGCAAACACATCCCGAACGAAAAACTCAAACCCGCCTTCGGATGGTTCGTGCTCGCCATGGGCGTGTACATCATCGGAAGGGAATTCACCAACTTGTAACTACTGCGAAGAGCCGATCGTGGTCGATGGATGATAGATACCCGGAGCCCCAAGCTCCACCGATCACCCACCGGCCTATTCGCCCCATGATCACACAACCTTGGAACCTTCAACCTCCCCAACAATGAAGATCGAACAGATCTATACCGGCTGCCTGGCGCAAGGCGCCTACTACATCGAGAGCAACGGCGAAGCCGTGATCATCGACCCGCTGCGCGAAACACAGCCTTATTTGGAGCGCGCTGAACAGAGCGGCGCCAAGATCAAGTACGTGCTGGAGACACACTTCCACGCCGATTTCGTGAGCGGACACGTGGACCTTTCCAAGAAGACCGGAGCACCCATCGTATACGGACCCAACGCCAACCCGAGCTTCGATGCGCACATCGCCACCGATGGTGAGGTCCTGAAGGTGGGCAATGTGACCATTACCGTATTGCATACGCCCGGCCATACGATGGAAAGCACCACATACCTGCTGAAGGATGAGAACGGTAAGCCGCACGCGATCTTCAGCGGCGACACACTTTTCATCGGTGATGTAGGCCGCCCTGATCTGGCCCAGAAAATGGGTTCGCTCACCCAGGAGGATCTTGCAGGTTACCTGTACGACAGCCTGCACAACAAGATCATGACCCTGCCCGATGATGTGCTGGTATACCCTGCGCATGGCGCCGGGAGTGCCTGCGGCAAGAACATGAGCAAGGAGACCTGGGACACGCTGGGAAACCAGAAGAAGACCAACTACGCACTGAAGGCCGGGACCAAGGAGCAGTTCGTCAAGGAAGTGACGGACGGCCTGTTACCGCCACCTGCCTACTTCCCGCAGAACGTGGCCATGAACAAAGGCATGATCGAAAGCGTGGACAGCGTGAAGGAGCGCGGCATGCGCGCCCTCACCCCCGAACAGTTCGAACTGGTAGCCGAAACGGAAGGTGCGCTGGTGCTGGACACCCGGGGTGCGCAGACCTTCAAGGACGGCTTCGTACCGCGCAGCATCAACATCGGCATCAAGGGCGACTTCGCTCCTTGGGTGGGTGCCATGATCCCCGACGTGAAGCACCCGCTGCTGCTGGTGACCGACGAGGGCATGGAGGATGAAGTGGTGACACGACTGGCCCGCGTGGGTTACGACAACGTATTCGGCTATCTCAAGGGTGGGATCGAAGCGTGGAAAGCGACAGGCATGGACGTGGACACGGTCGAGAGCATCTCCGCCGAGGAGTTCGCCAAGCGCTTCGCTGAAAGCAAGCTGCGTGTTGTGGATGTTCGCAAGGATGGCGAATACGATGCCGAGCATGTGGACGGTGCCTGGCATGCCTCGTTGCAGTTCATCAACCAGAACCTGGCCGCCTTCAGCAAGGAGGAACCCAACTACATCCACTGTGCTGGTGGCTACCGCAGCATGATCGCTGCAAGCCTGCTCAAATCGCGCGGCTACCACAATGTGATCGACGTGGCCGGTGGCTTCAACGCCATCAAGAACAACACCGATGTGAAGGTCACGGACTATGTCTGCCCTTCTACCCTGAAGAAGTAACCGAACACGAGAAGTGAATGGTGGATGGGTTGCCGTCCGGCAGCCCATTCGCCGATCACATTCCACAAGATCCCTGAACCCCATGCTGGAAACACTCGAACAACCCTGGACCTGGTACGCGGCCGGCATCCTCATCGGCCTAACCGTGCCCTTCCTGTTGCTCGTTGGCAACAAGACCTTCGGCATCAGCAGTTCGCTGCGCCACCTGTGTGCCGCCTGCATTCCGGGCGATGTCAAGTTCTTCAAGTACGATTGGAAGAAGGAAGCATGGAACCTGTTCTTCGTGGGCGGCATCGCTGTTGGTGCATTCCTCGCTGCCACCTTCCTCAGCGACCCCAACCCCATCGTACTGGCCGAACCAACGCAGGAATACCTCGCGAGCAAAGGCATCACGGACACCAGCCATCTGCTGCCTGCAGAGATCTTCAGCTGGGAACAACTCTTCACCGTACGCGGCCTGGTCTTCTTTGTGATCGGTGGCTTCATGGTGGGCTTTGGTACCCGGTACGCCGGTGGCTGCACCAGCGGCCACGCCATCATGGGCCTCAGCAGTTTGCAGTGGCCGAGCTTGGTGGCCACCATCAGCTTCATGGTGGGCGGCATCATCATGACCTGGTTCATCCTTCCACACCTCCTTACGCTCTGACCCATGGCACACACCTTTCAAAATCCCCCCACGCCACAGGACGTGGCAGACCTGAAGACCAGGGAGCTTGATGCGATCTGTGTCAACGAGAGCGAACTCGTGCACCCTTGGTGGTACAACCTGAAATACAGTGCCTGGGGCATACTTTTCGGCATCGTGTTCTTCAAGGCCGAGATCATCAGCTGGTTCCGCATCCAGGAGATGTTCCGCTTCGAAAGCTTCCACATGTACGGTGTGATCGGAACCGCCGTGGTGGTCGGCATGATCAGCATTCAGCTCATCAAGCGTTTCAAGATCCCCACCATTTACGGGGAGGAGATCCACATCCCTGCGAAGACCTTCAACAAGGGCCAGATCTACGGCGGATTGTTGTTCGGACTGGGCTGGGCCATCACGGGTGCCTGTCCGGGTCCGCTGTTCGCTCAGATCGGTGCAGGGTACTCCGTGATCATTGTGACCTTCCTAAGCGCCTGGCTTGGCACATACGTGTACGGCGTTTTCCGAGAGAAGCTGCCGCACTGAATGCGGTGGATCTAAGCACGGTATCAAACCATCCTGGTCATGCTGATCCCCATCCTTATCCTCTTCACCACCCTGCTGGTGCTCGTGGTGATGTACGTGGTGGAAGATGCCGTGGGTGTGCTCAATGCCAAGGCAGGTCTTCCAGAAAGCGGCGGAATGCGCTGGTCCAAGCGTATCGTTTGGATCATCCTTGCTGTGGTCTTCGCGCAGTTCTTCATCCCGAACGAATGGTTCGAACCACCACCACCGCAGATGGCCACCTATGGCCCCGACAGCCTTTGGACAGGTGCGGATACCACGCGGATCGTTCACCTGCCGAAGGAGCAACGCGATCTGGTGCGGTACGGACGGGACCTCATCGCCAACACAGCGCATTACCTCGGCCCAAAGGGCACGGTGATGCAGAATACCAATGCACTGAACTGCCAGAATTGCCACCTGGAAGCCGGGACCAAACCGTGGGGCAACAACTACGGTGGGGTCTGGAGCAACTACCCGAAGCTGCGCGCCCGAAGCGGAAGGACCGAAACCGTGGCAAAACGGATCAACGATTGTGTGGAGCGAAGCTTGAACGGTACGGCACTGGATACCACAAGCCGCGAGATGCAGGCCATGGTGGCGTATATGGAATGGCTGGGTACCGGGATCGAGAAAGGGGTGAAGCCGAAGGGGACCGGGATCACCCAGTTGGCTTTCATGGACCGTGCAGCCGACCCTGTGCACGGTGCT
>CAYQMC010000127.1:0-8951 GCA_964418285.1 uncultured Chryseobacterium sp. | reverse complement strand
TACACACAGATCCACATCCAAGTCGTGTTCGCGGTACAGGACCGCGGTAGCCTGATCGCACCTGCCTGGAAAGAAGAGCTTTACCGCTACATCACCAGCATCGTTCAGGCACCAGGCCACAAGATGTTGCGCATCAACGGCATACCCGACCACCTTCACATCCTATTCGGCATGCGCCCCACACAAGCGCTATCGGAACTGGTGCAGCATGTGAAGCAGGATTCCTCCAAATGGATCAACCAGCAAGGCCTTGTTCGGGGGCGATTTTCCTGGCAGGAGGGGTATGGTGCGTTCTCCTATTCTCGGCGGGATGTTCCCAATGTGATCGCCTACATCCAGGACCAGGAGGAGCATCATCGGGTGCGCACCTTCCAAGAGGAATACGTGGAATTCCTGAAGGACTTCGAGATCGAACACGATGAGCGGTACATCTTCAAGGAGCTCGAATGATACCAAGCGTGGATCTTGGCTTGAAACAACTGGATACCGCCCCTTCAGGGCTACCCATATGCCGTCCCTACGGGACTGACCCGCCCCTTTGCCACACCCGTCAATTCTACCCACATGTCGTCCCTACGGGACTTGAAATACACCCATGATCCGCTTCTTCCGCACCATACGCCAAAGCCTGCTGGCCCAAGGCCGCATCACGCGCTACCTCTCGTATGCCATCGGTGAGATCGCACTCGTGATGATCGGCATCCTGCTCGCCTTGCAGGTGAACACATGGAACGAAGCGCGCAAACAGAACATCATCCACGGCACGGTGATGACGCGTCTTTCGGAAGAGTTCCGCGCGTTGGAACCGGTGGTGGCCGAACTGGTGGCATTCACGTATAGTTCACGGGAGAGCACGGCACTCGTGGTCAATGCCTTGCGACTGGAAGAACCACCGGCGGATGAGCCCACCTTCCGCGCCGCACTTGCGCGAGCGAACTGGGTGCAGAACGTGCCGCAGATCGCCGCCTCCTACCAGGAACTGGTCTCCACCGGCCGCTTATCGGACATACGGGATGTTGAACTGCGCAATGCCCTGATCCGCTACGGCGACGCGCACGAACGTTTGGAACGCATCTACCCGGCTGCCACCAGCGTCATCTTCACACCGGGTTCGAACTACTACCGCGCTGTGGATTGGAACATGGACCCCAAGACCTGGGAAGGTGAAGGAGGCATCGTCTCCTACGACTGGACCACACTTCGCGCTTCCCGTGCGGAGATGCAGGGCTGGGTGGCCTACCAGTACGACCTTGCGCTTTACGCGGAGAAGGAACTACAGGAGATCCGTACTATCCTATCCTTGCTTGAGAAGAACTAGCCATGCCTCGCATCTTCAACTCCATCCGCCAGCGACTCTTGAAGGAGAACCACCTCACCCGTTACTTGGTCTATGCCGTAGGCGAGATCCTGCTCGTCGTGATCGGTATCCTCATCGCCGTGAACATCAACGACTGGAACGCGGACCGGAAACAGCAGCGCGAGATCCAGCAACTGCTCACCGCGTTCGAGAAGGACCTGGTCGCCAACATCAAGGAATGCAACTGGATCCTGGGGTGGGTAGCGTCTCGGGACTCCCTCTGCGAGATCATCATGCAAGGCAAAGCGACCCGGGAGATGTACGAGTCCAAGACCTTGCGCCCCATGTTCACGAATTACAATGTGGTCTCCATCAACAATGAGAACCTCGATCGCTTGTTGGCGAAGGAAGAGCTCATGGGACCGGGATTGGAGCCTTTGCTGCGGCTGCTGAAGAACTACAAGGAGCTCATCACCCAGGAAGCATTCACCGCCGAACGGTTCCGGATCTATGTGTATGACCAGAACATGTATTTGACCAATAATGCCACTTGGTACTCGGCATACCGCGATTCAAGCAGCGCCGAGGCCATCGAGTATTTCATGAACGATCCGATCTACCGGAACAAGACGCATTTCTACCAGACCTTGATGACCCATAATTTCGGAAGAAGCATAGCCAGCCGGCGCAATACGGAACTGGCCCTCTACCACCAACTGAAGAACTTGCTGGGGATCACATCCAAGGAAGAGCTGCGGACCGGATTCCAGCAACTGGGCTTTGCGCCGAATGAAGTGCTGGAATGCGACACGGATGTCGACCTGCAAGACCACCGGACGAAAGGCTTCCCACCGTTCATCCTGAACACCGGACCGGATACCCTGAAGGTGATGATCCGGGCCATGAGAGGGAGGACCGCGTACACCGACAGCACGTTGATACCTCCGGGTCGGCATCTGTGGGCTTCGAGCTACTTGAACCAGTACTTCGATATCTCGCGGAACGGTCGCTGCATCGGCCGTTTCCTGCCCGATGCAAAGGGCTATGTGATACTGGGCAACATGGAATAGACGATGAAGATCCTTCGAAGCATCAGACAACGCATGATCAACGAGAACCGTGTAACGCGCTACCTCACCTATGCCGTGGGCGAGGTCGTCCTGGTGGTGATCGGCATTTTCCTGGCCCTGCAACTGAACAACTGGAACAGCGAACGCAAGGAAGCCGCCAAGGAACTCGGGCTATTGGCCGAGATGCGCCAAAACCTGGAAGCGGACCTTGCGGATTGCCAATACAACATCGACTTCAACCAACGCCTATGGCGCGGTAACGTGGCTGTGCTGAAGCACCTGGAGGAGCGCACACCCTTCCATGATTCGCTGCGCGTGCATTACGGCAACCTATGGGGAAACACAGTACTTACACCGAACACGTCGGCCTTCGACAATCTGAAGAGTCTTGGGTTCGACCTGATCCGGAACGACAGCCTGCGCCGCAGCATCACCAAGCTCTATTCGGAGCGGTACACTTACTTGGACAAAGTGGAATCGGGCTTCGATTCGTCTCTTCAGATGGACGAAATGGGGCCACAGATCTATACCAAGATCATCATGGATACCGTGTGGGTCAGTGGCTATCCCATCAACGCTGATGCGCTTATGGACGACGTCCGATTCAAGGGTGTGGTACGGATGAACTTAGCCGCCCGTGGCTTTATGGTCAAGGTATACCAGGGATTCGAGAAGCGCATTCTGGCACTGATGGCGCTGATCGATGAGGAGTTGGAAAAGCGCCGTCCCTGATCCACACCATCGGCCATGGCGGACCGAAGGCCGGTATCGTGTTCCGCAACACGTGGGCGTCGAAGCGGATGCTCAGCCCTTGAGGCGTGACCATACTGCCGAGTCGAAGAACCTACCGTTCCAGAAGTAGTTCTCCTTGAACATTCCTTCGCGCACGAAACCGTGGCGCTCCAGCAAGCGGTTGCTTGGGGCATTCGCAGGGTCGGTCACCGCTTCGATGCTGTGGAACGCAAAGCCCGTGAAGGCCTGTTCCACCACCGCCTCCAGCGCTTCGCCCATCAAGCCCTGGCCCCACTGGTCGGGGTGCAGCATGTAGCCCACCTCGGCGCGGTAGTGCTCCTTCTTCAGGCGGTAGAAGCCGATGGTACCGATCGCGGTATCCGCTCCCTGCAGCGTAAGCGCCCACGTTATGCCGTTGTTGCCCTGCCGGTCGGCAGCGATGGTCGCGATCAGCTGTTCCGCATCGGCCAGTGTGGTGGCACGTGGCCTGCCGATGTGCTGCATCACCCGCTCGTCCGAGCGCATCGCGAAGATCGCGGGCGCATCCTCCGCGCGCAGTTCGCGCAAGTGCAGGCGCTCTGTTTCCAGGGTCGGGAATTCGGACAGGTCCAGATGCAGCATACAGCGCAGGTTACGCGAGCAAAGATGCACCATCGGGAACAGGCAGTGCCCCAGGATGCCCGTGTCAGGGCTGCAGGGCGGACCACCACGGTCGGCACCTACCTGCTGGTGGGGCCCAGGGCCTACCCTGCCCTGCGCTTGGGTCATCCCACACCGCAGCAGCGGTCGCTCACCGACCTCTCCCAGCCCCCCTACGCTGCGACCAACTTCGGCCGGCCCAACTCCCGCAGGCGCCGCACGTGCGAGGCCAGCGCGGCGCGGAACGTGGGCTTCTCGTTGTACTTCAGCCCGTACTCCTTCGCCGTGCGCTCCACGATGGGGGCTATGTGGCGGTAGTGGATGTGGCAGATGTGCGGGAACAGATGGTGTTCGATCTGGAAATTCAGTCCTCCGATGTACCAGTTCAACAGGCGGTTGTTGCGCGCGAAGTTGGCCGTGGTGAGCACCTCGTGTACCGCCCACTCGGTGTGGATCACCCCGCGGCCATCGGGCAGGGGCTGGTCCGCACCCTCCACCACGTGCGCCAGCTGGAAGATCACACCCAGGATCACACCCGTTACGAAGTGCATGAGCAGGAAGCCCAGCACCGGCAGCCACCAGGGCGCGGGCGTAAGCAGGATGGGCAGGCCGATCAGCACGCCCACGTGAAGCGCCTTGGTAAGACCCAGCGTAATGAATTCGCCGCTGGGGCTGATGCCGTGTTTCTGCGTGATGCCCGCCTTGTTGAACTTGGCCAGGGTGAAGAAGTCGCGCACCAGCTTGCTCAGCGTCAGCAGGCCATAGATGAAGAAGGCGCTTACATGCTGGAAGCGGTGCACCCCGCGCAGCGGCGCATGTTCGCTGAAGCGCAATGGACCGCGCGAGGCGATGTCCTGGTCCACATCGTTCACGTTGGTGTGTGTGTGGTGGATCAGGTTGTGCTGGATCTTCCAGTTGAACACGTTGGCACCCATCAGGTAGATGCTCCAGCTCATCAGCTTGTTCACCCAGGGGTGGTCGCTGGCACTGCCGTGAACGGCATCGTGCATCACGCCCATGCCGATGCCCGCCATGCCCACACCCATCAGCACCCACATGGCGATGGCCCACCAGCCGGTCAGCGGCAGTGTCAGCATCAGCACGAAGGGTGTGATGTACATCGCGAGCATCACGACGCTCTTGATCACGATACGGTGGTCGCCCTTGGTGGAGAGGCCCCGTTCCTTGAAGTAGGCGTTCACGTTCTTGCGGACCGCCGTGGCGAATTGCTTCTGCCAGTCGTCCGAAGCGAGGTAGCGGAGGTTCTGCATGGGATATGACCCGATCGATGGGTCGGCACACCTCTGGCAAGAAAGGTGCCCCGACCGCCCGGTGGCGTAAAATTAAACGCTTGCGCGATCCACGCTGTTCACAGCACCTGACAGGGCATGCGGGATCGGCAGATAAATGAACCTCTGGAATCTCGGGAAATGCACACGAGCTCAAAGAGCCATCTGTATTCCCACCCCACTACTTCCCTCCGCCGCTGGCCACGCAATACTCCACCCAGTTCGTGTACTGTTCCCGGGAGAGCACCATGCGTACCTCGTCCATGATCAAGGCGCCATCCTCCTTGCTCACGGGGTTTTCCACCACCGTTACCCCGGCCCCTTCGCACTCCACGCGGCAGGCTTCCTGGATGTGTTCCATGCGCCGCATCTGGTCCGGGCTCAGCTTCAGCCGCGTCCACACATCAGGGCTGGTGCCCAGCAGACAGCTCTGCAGCACGGCACTGCCGGGCTCCTGCTCCGCCGGCTGGGCCAAAGCAGCAGTCCCCCAGAGCAACATCGGTAGCAGGAAGAGCAGGGTGCGCATGGCGGCTGGGTAGGCTGCATCGGAGCTGCCTTGGTACCAAGGTACGGTCATGGGCGTCCGTCCAGCTTCCACAAGCCCGGCACGGCGCTCCTGGGCAGGGATCCAGGTGGCACACGCCGGATGCCTGTGCACCTTTACCCGCTCCCTCACCTGCGCCACACCCCTTCCCGCTCCTGGTCCACCTCCAGCATGCGTTCCTGGGTGATCCACCGCCCGGCCTCGGGACCACCGCGCCACACCACCAGGTACCACACCGTGCCCTTGCGGAAGTCCCAGTGCCGCTTCAGGATGGTGAGCTGGTTGCCCCTGGCCAGCACCACCTGGTCGCCCACGGAATACTCCGCGTAGGGAAGCAGTTCCTCCAGCAGCTCGGCATGCCGCACATTGTGCGCCACGTTGCGGCCCGTGTCCGGGTCCTGCAGGGTGTAGGTATACACCCCGGTGGATACCTGTGCGCGAAAACGGATGCGGAGCACCCGGCTTTTGTAGGGCACCAGCCCCTCCACAGGCAGGGGGCGGCCCGTGCCGCCCGTGCGCGCACGGCGCGGTACAGGGGGCGTGGTCGATCGACGCATTCCTCGTCAGCTTTGGTTGCGCAGAAGATAGTGCGCGGACCATGGCTCCGTGGCGGCTTGTGAACAAGACCGCCATCGTCGCCAACAAGGAGTTCGGCCGCGCACCTGCCCCACCTTGAGCAGCCTGCGGCCAAGCGCTGCGCAGGAGGCTACCATGCCATTGTTCATATCGTGCGTAGCGGCAGGCAAGGCACAGCGATCGGCAACGCTACCTGCAACCGAGGAGTCGAACAAGCCTACGGTACGAAGACCGCACCACGACCCAAGCGCTGGCGCAACAGCCCGCTACGGTACCACCACGAAACGCATGGTGCGTGCTGAAGCGCCTTCGAGCAGGCGCGCGACATGCAGCCCCGGTGCAAGGTCGAGCTCCAACGCGGTGCGTTCTGCCGCCACCGGCACCTGCGCGACCAGTCTGCCGGACGCGTCAAGCACGTGCAGGAGGGCTGCGGCGCTGACGCCCGGATCACGAACAAGGGTCATCCGGCCGTCGCTGACCGTAGGGTATAGGAAGGGCTCCTGCGCTTGCGTTCCATCCTGGGTCGCGGTCGGGATGCCGCCCACCTTCCACAGATCGTTCTGCATCGCCGTTCCGAAGCCCATGCCCACATAGCCTTCACCATCGACGGTGAACGTGGTGGCGTAGGCGCGGATGCCGCCCGTGAAGGGTGCGAGCGCGGTCCAACTGTCGGCCAGCGGATCGTATTCGTTGATCGCGCTCTGGTAACTGGCGCCGTTGTACCCGGCGAAAAGTTGCGCGCGCCCGTTCACCGTTACCGCCATGCCGCCGCTGCACCCCGTTGGGTAGGAGGCACGCTGTTCCCAGGATCCATCCGCCGGATCGAAGCGCCAGCAGGTGTTGCCGTGTCCCATGCTCCCCTGCCCGTTGCAGATGTAGGCGAATCCGTCCAGCACGAAGCCTGCCGCATAGCGGCGCGCTGTGCCAGCGAAGGTCGGCAGGGTCGTCCAGGTATCCAGTTGCGGGTCATAGCGGAACACCGCGTTGCTGTAGTTCGGTGCATCGCCGGTGGCCACATAGCCCTGTCCATCCAACACCCACCCCACCGCACCGTTGCGGCCGTTGCCGGGCAGGCTCGCCTTCTGCGTCCAGGCATCCGCCACGGGGTCGTAGGCGTACCAATCGTTGAACTTCGTATTGCTGTCGTTCCCCGTGCCGTAGTAGCCGATGCCATCGATGGCGAAGGCTACGCCCGTCTGCCGACCCGGACCGGGCAGGCTCGCTTTCTGCGTCCAGGCATCCAGCACCGGATCGTACATCCACAGTTCGGTGAAGAAGGTGCTGAAGTTCCAGCCACCCACCACGTAGGCTTTTCCGTCGATCACAAAACTGCTTGGCGCTTGGCGAGCACTGGCAGGAAGCGGCGTCAAGGATATCCAGCTTTGGGCGCTGGAAAACAGCGATGTGGTCAGCGCTAGGGCGAGCAGAAAGCGGTGTTGCATGAGGCCTTGGTCAGTGGACCCCGCAGGCCATGGGGAACGCGGGACCGGGATGCGATGCACGAAGGTATGGTCCTTGCCCATGCCCACCGTGAACGCACGACCATGCCCGACCGGGTCAGCGGACAAGGGTGCCGTTCGCGATGTACTTCGCATAGATGGCCGCCGTGGTGGTGTAGTAGTCGAAGATGTTCTCACGCTGGAAATTGTCCGGCTCGAACAGGCCACCCAGCGACATGGGGGCCTTGATGGCGAGGATCTCGTTCGCTTCCAGGCGCACATTGCTGTTCCCCGCGAGCGCCGAGTAGATCCGATCATCCATGAAATTCGGGTAGTGCCCAGGCAGCCAGGTCACCAATCCGTTCAACACCCGCCAGTTGGCATCGCGGTGGTAACCCACGCGGATGGGGTCCAGCACGCACAGTTGCGCCGCGGTGTCCTCCTCGGCCAGGTCCTCGGCCACCAGCAGCACGCCATAGGCATTGCGGCCGATCACCGTGCGGGGCACCTCATCCGGCAGGATGAATTTCCACGTGTCCAGCAGCGCATCCAAGGGTTCCAGGTCCTCGCCCAGCAAGTGGAAGAAGCCGTTGCGGTAGTGGCCACTGCCGATCTCCGCGATCAAGGGGTCGTTCACCTCGTGCTGCCATGCTTGCGCATAGCGAAGGCGACAGGGTATGTGGGGATCGGGCGTTCCGTAGGCCTTGATGAAGGCATCGCTCACTGCGCTCATGGGGTGTTCTGCTTCGGCCCGATGCCCGCGGAAAACGCACCGGGACCCTGTAAACATAGGCATCGGATGGTACCTTGAGCATCCGTCTCCAGGGGGGCGGGGCGCAGCAGGCCTTGGAGCAACGTACCCCGGGATACCCAAGGATCCGCTCCAAAGGGGAAGGTCTACCCGGTGCCGAACGAATGTGCACATTTGATGCATCGCCATGGACGCAACAGCACCCACGATGAACACGCTGGACAAGAAAGCACCGCGCACATTCACGGTCATGTGCGTGCTCACCATCCTGGGAAACCTGTTCCTCATTGCGGCCAACCTGCTCAAGGTGGGGCTTCTGGAAACGGGCGTACGGCAAGGAGGTATCGGAACCGAGGCCTCCTTCTACCTCCCCCTGCTGTTCCAACTGATCCTGCTGACCTGCCTGGGCGCCCTGCTCGGTGCCTCCTTGATGCTGCTGGGTAGGCGGCTGGGCTACTGGATCTACGTGGTATCCATCGTCCTGCACCTGCTGCTTACGGCGTGCGCCATGGCGCTCTGGGCCATGACCATCTTCCTCATCGGGGTTGCCGTGCTGCTCTTCTTCTACTGCATCATTCCCATATCCTTCCTGGTCTATTTCAGTACGCATAGAG
>CAYQMC010000126.1:0-9031 GCA_964418285.1 uncultured Chryseobacterium sp. | reverse complement strand
CCCCCCCCCCCCCTGTTTAATTATACGGCGCCAACAGAGATTTCCTCTCTTTCCCTACACTTGCCTCTTCCGAGCCCCTGAGCAACTGGGGGAATGCCGAGGGACTTCGGCACGGCAACCTGCACTACTGGGGCGTGTGGCACGGCGATGCGCCCTTGGATGCCTTCGCGGACAACGTGGGCCGTTTCGTGAACGAATGGGGCTTCCAGTCGTACCCGGACCTGGACGTGCTCGCTGCCAACAGCCTGGGCGAAGCACCCCGCACCGGCACGGCCTTCTGGGCATCGCGGCAGCGCAGCTACAAAGGCGATGCGGCCATTCGCCGGGTCACCGATGCCTATGCACTGCCCAGCGCCACGGCGGACGAACTGGTGGCCTCCAGCCAGTGGTGCCAGGCCCACGGCTATGCCCTGGCCATCGCCGCGCAGCGCATGGCCCAGCCGCACTGCATGGGCACCCTGTTCTGGCAGTGGAACGATGTGTGGCCCGGCGCTTCGTGGAGCGTGGTGGACCACCGCGGCAGGCACAAGCCCGCCTACCATGCGGTGGCCAGTGCCTTTGCCGACACCCTGCTTTGGTTGGACCAGCACCAAGGTGACCTCAGATTGCGCCTGCGCCGCTGGGAACCCTGGGACAGCATGGCCGTCCACCTGCGTCTCTTCCACCGCGACGGCCGCTTGCTGTGGCAGGGAACGCCCATACTGCGTGCCGGCTTCGAAGGCCTTGCTGAACACCGGATGCAACTACCACCGGCCCTGCTTGCCAGGCATGATCCCGCCGCCCTCGTCCTGTTCGCGGACCTTGGCCCCGACATGGACCCCCTGCGCTACCAACGTTGGTGGACCTGGGTTCCTCCCGGCACCTTCGAGCAAATGCCGGAGCGCTGCGTTCTGCGGCAGGTCGGCGCCGGGCAGAGCGAACTGAGCTGCCCCTTGCCCCAACTGGCCATTGCCGTGGGTACGCCGGGGAACGGCCTGTCCAGAAGCGGCATCCCCGTGGCCCCGGACCGCGGCTATCGGGTGTTCGTAGCGCCTGGCTCTGCCCCGACGGTGGCTTCCGTTTGGTAGGTGGGACGCAGGCTGCTGGGCGCACATAATTTATGTGTCATCACTGCTGTCCGGTTAAGAATCGAACAATATCAACTGGTTCAGAGGGTTGGAGCCTGACTCTTCCTCCTGGGTCTTCTGAAAGGCTTGCTGGATGGGCATTTTCTCGAAGGGCATGACCGAACAGATCTGTAGAATGGAATGGAGCGAAGCATCCAACTTCAGCCGCTTGCGAACGATGGCCACCAGCAGGTACACGGAGACGGCGATCCAGATTTGGCACTTGACGGCGTTCTCCGAGAGGCCGTAGAACTTCTTGATGCGCAGATGCTGCTTGATCCACTTGAAGAACAGTTCGACCTGCCATCGGTTGCGATAGAGCTCGGCGATGGTAGTGGCGGGCAGCGCGAAGTTGTTGGTAATGAAAACCAGAAGACGCCCACTCTCCAGGTCCTTGAGCTTGATGCGCCGGAGCTTGTGAGGGTAGTCCGAAGCCGACTTGATGCCAGCGAAGACAACGGTCTGGTCGCAGATGATGCCGGTGGTGCGATCGGTGGGCGCAGAGTACAGACGCCGCAGATCCGTGTTGGACTTGGCCCTTGTAATGAAGAACGCTCCGCAAATATGCAGTGTGCAAAGGCGCTCCAGAGCCAGATAGGCGCGATCCATGACGTAGAAACTTCCCGCCTCCGGAATGAGCAGATCCAAGGCGTTCACGTCGTGCATCTTTCCATCGCTCACGTGGATGAAGCTGGGGATCGAGCCGCGCAGGTCCATGAGTGTATGCATCTTCACGGCCGCTTTGGTCTTGCGGAACACCGCCCAGGGAAAAGAGGAAAGGCACAGGTCGATAGTGGTGGAGTCCAGCGCATAGACCGTCTCCTTGAGATCCAGAACGCCAGGTTCGCTCGCATGCAGCTTGCGCGCTTGGGCGATCAAAACTTGGGCAAAGTCCGAGTAAATGCGCCAGTCGCGCAGTTCGTTCGCATCTGCCAGGGTGCTGCGCCTCACCGGACTGCTCAAGCCCATCCGATACAGCTTGCCGGGCTGGGCGCTCAAGCAGGTCTCGATATCCCGCAGGCTCTCCCGATAGGTGAGTTGCGCGAAGGCCATCGCTCTGAAATGCTCTCGACAGGTAAGGGTCCGGACCCGATAGTCCCCGGCATAACGCTCCACGATGCGGTCGAACGTTGTCCAGGGAAGATGTGCCATCAACTGGCTGAAGACCGTGCTGCCGACGTTCATGCGGAGTTCCTTGAGTTGTCCTCAAGGAAACCCACCTCAGCGAGTGCCTGCCATTCAAATCCGCCCCACGTATTTTCGTTCGATATGCCGCGTCCATATTGGGCTTATCCTATGTTTGACCAAGGCTTAACCGGACAGCAGTGATGTGTCATAAATTATGTGCGCTTGCTCCATGCCCGAGGAGTTCAACTCCTTCCTGCTGCAAGGCTATGCTGGTGGGGACACCTTCTGCGGCAGGTTGGATGAGCTGAAAGCCTTGAAGGAGGCCATGGCCAACCAGCGCAACGTCACCATCATCTCGTTGCGGCGCTTGGGCAAGACCGCTCTCATCCGGCACTTCTTCGCCAGCCAGCGAAAGTTTGTTCCTGTCTTCGTGGACCTCTACCGGGCCCCGGACCAGGCGGGCATGGTGCTGCTTATCGTGCAGGAAGCCTTGAAGCAGGTGGGCAAACCCACCAGTGCCATGCTGAAGGAGGTGGCCCGGGTCATGCGTTCGCTGGAGTTCAGCCTCAACTTCGACCCGCTCACCGGCTTGCCGGAGCTGGGTGTTTCCGCGCGGCCCGGCCTTAAGGAAGCCATGGCCTTGGAGGAGCTCTTCACCTACCTGGAGAAGCAGCGAAAGCCCGTGGTCATCGCCTTGGACGAGTTCCAGCAGATCGTGGAATACCCCGAGCGCAATACAGAAGCCTTGCTGTGCGAACAGGTGCAGAAGCTGCGGAACGTGCAGTTCATCTTCAGCGGCAGCGACCGCCGCATGATGCAAGCCATTCCCGGCTCAGGGGCCAGGACAGGCTTCGCAGATGGCAAGCGCCCCTTCTTCCAAGCCACCGAGCCGCTGTACTTGGAACCCATCCCGGATGAAGCCTACACTGCGTTCATCCAGCAGCACTTCAAGGCGGCCCGAAAGCGCATCGATCCCGCCGTGATCGCCGAGGGCCTGGCCTGGTGTCGCATTCATACCTACTACGTGCAGTACCTCTTCAACCGCTTGTACTCCATGGGCAAGGTGGTGGAGCATGCCGACCTGCTCCGCACACAGGCCAGTATCCTCCAATGAGCGCGCACCCGAGTACATGACCCTGCAACGCCTGCTAAGCCCCAACCAAGCGGCCTTGCTCACGGCCATTGCGCAAGAAGGCGTAGTGGAAACCCCCACTTCCATGGAATTCGTGATCCGCCATGAATTAAGCGCGCTGAGCACCGTTCGCCAAAGCCTCGCCGTGCTGCTGGAGAAGGAAGTGTTGCACCAAAGCCCGCAAGGATACCGGGTTACCGATGCGTTCTTCGGGCACTGGTTGGCGGGGGGGGTAGGGAGTAATGAACGGTATCGCTTCACTCCCTCCTATACACCACCGTCCTCCCTTTCCCGGCCATCGTCAGCCGTCGGCGATCCACAGCCTCCCGCAGGTCCCGAGTGGCCGTCGCCGTGCTTAATTCGGGGAAGAAGGCCAGGTAGTCCTTGCGGCGGAAGGGGCGGTCGGGTGCATCGCGGAAGACGGACTGTTGCAGGAAGAGGGAGATGCGGTCGGGAGCGCTACGCACCGGGTCGGGTTCGGCGAGCAGTTCGGCAAGGGCCTCGTCGATGCGTTCCAAGAGATACACGATGAAGCCGCCGCAGTCGCCCCGGCGGTCGGCGTATTCCAGGGCGGCATGGTAGGCGGGCTCGGCATGGTGGATGAAAGCTTCCACCGGCAGGTAGCCGAACACCGGCCAGTGCTGCATGAGCAGGCGGCGTTGCCACAGGCGGGCCAACCTACCGTTTCCGGCGGTGAAGGGACGCAGGTAGATAAGGCCGAAGTGCAACATACAGCTGGTGAGCAGGGGTGGGAAGTCGTCTTCCTCGGCATAGCGCAGCAGGTCCTGTACCACGGCGGGCAGGTCGTGGGCGCTGGCGGTGCGCAGGGGTTCGGGGTCGCCATACAACACATCCATGGGTCCGGTTCGGAAGTGGCCTGCCTCCATGGAGGAGCCGTGCATGAGCACCGCATGGGCCTGCCGCAGGTCGTTCACTAGAAAGGGGTCCAGGTGGGGGAGCATCTCCAGCACCCGGTGCGTGCTCACCACTTCCAGGTCGGCAGGGCCCGAAGCGCTGGAGGGGCGCGACACCAGTTCTGCCACCGGCAGGGGATCTAGCACCGAACCCTCGATGGCCAGCGTGCCGTGTACGCTGCTCACCCGGTAGGCCTTGTCCAGATCGGGTGGCGGTGCGTGCAGGTGGCGGGCATGCACTTCGCCCAGCCGGTGGTGTACCGTGGCCAGCAGCCCCAGCATCCGCGGATCGATGGAGTAGTAGGTTACGGTGCTTAAGTCCATTATCGGATCAAATGATGCGAACAAAAGTACAGCGCCGGAATGCTAGCGCGCTTCATGTAGCTCACTAGTGCAGAAAGCGGGAACCGTGGAATGCCTTGCTTGGGACACGGACTCCGCCCTGATCATCAGGGAGTTCAGGTCCTTGAGGTCGATCGCGGTATGGGAGTGGAGTGGCCGAAGAGCCTGGGGGTACAGTGAATTTTCTACCAACAGGCCATGGTGGAAAGGTGCTTTTGTGTACTTTCGCAGCCCGTTTTCGCCAAGGAATGTGCGGAAACGCCTGATAGCCAAGACGAAAGGACCTCATGCCAACCATCCAACAGCTCATCCGGAAAGGTCGCCAGACCCCCGAATACAAGAGCAAGTCGGTCGCACTGACCAGCTGCCCTCAGCGCCGTGGCGTTTGCACCAAGGTGTACACCACTACCCCCAAGAAACCGAACTCGGCCCTTCGCAAGGTGGCCAAGGTGCGTTTGGTGAATGGTTATGAGGTGATCGCCTACATCGGCGGCGAAGGCCACAACCTCCAGGAACACAGCATCGTGCTGGTGCGTGGTGGTCGTGTGAAGGACCTGCCCGGTGTGAAATACCACATCGTGCGTGGCGTGCTCGACACCTCCGGGGTGGAAGGCCGCAACCAGCGCCGTAGTAAGTACGGCACCAAGCGTCCGAAGCCGGGGCAGGCTCCTGCCAAGAAGAAGTAACCGTATAGCATAGAAAGTCATGCGTAAGAAAACGGTAAAGCACACGATCCTCCCCGACCCCAAGTTCGGAGACGTTCTCGTGACCAAGTTCGTGAACAACCTGATGTACGACGGGAAGAAGAGCAAGTCCTTGGACATCTTCTACAATGCCATCGACATCCTTGCCGAGAAGAGCGGCGAGGACGGCCTGGAGATCTTCCGGAAGGCCGTGCAGAACGTTACGCCACAAGTGGAAGTGCGCAGCCGCCGTGTGGGTGGTGCCAACTTCCAGATCCCACAGGCCGTGCGCGACGATCGCAAGCGCATGCTGGCCATGAAGTGGCTGATCAGCTTCAGCCGCAAGCGCAACGAGCGCAGCATGGCCGTACGCCTTGCCAACGAGCTGATGGCCGCCTCCAAGGAGGAGGGTGCAGCTTACAAGAAGAAGGAAGAAGTCCACAAAATGGCCGAGGCGAACAAGGCATTCAGCCATTTCCGCTTCTGATCCAGTTAGAGCACTACGACAATGGCCAAGAGGGACCTCACATTCACGCGCAACATCGGCATCATGGCGCACATCGATGCCGGGAAGACCACCACTTCCGAGCGCATCCTGTACTACACGGGTCTTGTACACAAGATCGGTGAGGTGCACGACGGTGCTGCTACCATGGACTGGATGGCCCAGGAGCAGGAGCGCGGCATCACCATTACCAGTGCCGCCACCACCACCAGCTGGAAGTACCGCGGCGACACCTACAAGATCAACCTCATCGACACCCCCGGCCACGTGGACTTCACCGTGGAGGTGGAGCGCAGCCTGCGCGTGCTCGATGGTGCCGTAGCACTGTTCTGTGCTGTTGGTGGTGTAGAGCCCCAGAGCGAGACCGTGTGGCGTCAGGCCAACAAGTACAAGGTGCCCCGCATCGGCTTCGTGAACAAGATGGACCGCAGCGGCGCCGATTTCTTCAATGTGGTGAAGCAGATCCGCGAGCGCCTGGGTGCCAATCCCGTTCCCCTGCAAGTGCCCATCGGCGCCGAAGCGGACTTCAAGGGTGTGGTGGACCTGGTGAACAACCGCGGTATGGTGTGGAACGAAGCGGACCAGGGTATGACTTGGAGCGAAGTTCCGATCCCTGATGACCTGGTCGATACCGTGAAGGAGTGGCGCGACAAGCTCATCGAGGCCGTTGCCGAAAGCGACGATGCCTTGATGGAGAAGTACTTCGCCGATCCCGATAGCCTTTCTGAGGCCGAGATCATGAACGCCATCCGCAAGAGCGCGATCAACATGAGCATCACGCCGATCTTGTGCGGCAGCGCCTTCAAGAACAAAGGTGTGCAGACCATGCTCGATGCGGTGATGGCCTATCTGCCAAGTCCGATGGACATCGAATCCGTAACGGGTATCGATCCTCGCACGGACAAGGAGATCCTTCGCCATCCCGACCCTGCTGAGCCATTCGCCGGCTTGGCATTCAAGATCGCTACGGACCCGTTCGTGGGTCGGCTGGCCTTCTTCCGTGCCTACAGCGGAGTGCTGGATGCCGGCAGCTACGTGCTCAATACCCGCAGCGACAAGAAGGAGCGCATCAGCCGCATCTTTCAGATGCACTCCAACAAGCAGAACCCTGTGGAGCGTATCGAAGCCGGAGACATCGGCGCGGCCGTTGGTTTCAAGGACATCCGCACGGGTGACACCCTCTGTGCCGAAGAGCATCCGATCGTTCTGGAGAGCATGAGCTTCCCCGAGCCTGTGATCGGTATCGCTGTGGAGCCCAAGACCCAGGCCGACTTGGATAAGATGGGCAACGCCTTGGCGAAGCTCGCCGAAGAGGACCCCACCTTCAAGGTGCACACCGACGAAGAGACCGGCCAGACCGTGATCAGCGGCATGGGCGAACTGCACTTGGAGATCCTCGTGGACCGCATGAAGCGCGAGTTCAAGGTGGAATGCAACCAGGGTGCTCCCCAGGTGAAGTACAAGGAGAGCATCTCCGGCAGCACCGAGCACCGCGAGCTGTACAAGAAGCAGACGGGTGGTCGCGGTAAGTTCGCAGACATCCACGTACGCATCGAGCCACAGACCGACACAGAAAAGAGCGGCCTGGAGTTCATCGACGAGATCAAGGGTGGTGTCATTCCGAAGGAATTCATCCAGCCCGTGGCCAAAGGCTTCGAGGCATCCTTGAAGAACGGTGTGCTTGCCGGTTATCCCATGGAGAGCCTGAAAGTGACCCTGTACGATGGCAGCTTCCACAATGTGGACTCCGATGCACTCAGCTTCGAGATCTGTGCCAAGTCGGCCTTCCGTGCGGCCTTGCCGAAGTGCAAGCCAGTGCTGTTGGAGCCGATCATGAAGATCGAGGTGATCACTCCTGAAGAGAACATGGGTGACATCGTGGGCGACCTGAACCGTCGTCGCGGTACCATCCAAGGCATGGAGGACCGTTCCGGAGCCAAAGCGATCAAGGGTACGGTGCCTTTGAGCGAGATGTTCGGCTACGTGACCTCCCTGCGAACCATGAGTTCCGGCCGTGCCAGCAGCACCATGGAATTCAGCCACTACGATCCAGCACCGAACAACGTGACCGAAGCCGTTCTGGCCAAGGTGCGTGGTAAAGTTTCAGCCTAATCCAACGCCACCAGCGATGACCCAAAAGATCCGCATCAAGCTGCGGTCCTACGATCACAACCTCGTCGACAAGAGCGCCGAGAAGATCGTCAAGACGGTGAAGAGCACGGGCGCTGTGGTCAGCGGACCCATTCCGCTGCCTACGCACAAGCGCATTTTCACCGTGCTCCGCTCTCCGCACGTGAACAAGAAAGCCCGCGAGCAATTCCAGCTCTGCAGCTACAAGCGCATGATGGACATCTACAGCTCGTCCTCCAAGACGATCGATGCCCTGATGAAGCTGGAACTCCCCAGCGGCGTGGATGTGGAGATCAAAGTCTGACCGATCAAATAGAACACGACAATGAGCGGTTTGATAGGAAAGAAGATCGGCATGACCAGCCTGTTCGATACGGACGGCAACCTGGTGGCATGCACCGTGATCGAGGCCACCCCCAATGTGGTGACCCAATTGCGTACGGATGAGAAGGACGGCTATACTGCCGTGCAGCTCTCCGCCATCGAGCGTCGGGAGAAGAACACCCCCGCAGCTTTGAAGGGACACTACAAAAAGGCAAGCACCACACCGAAGGTGAAGGCACACGAATTCAAGGATTACGAGGGAGAAGCGAAGCTCGGCGATTCCGTCGGTGTGGATATTTTCCTGGAAGGTTCATACGTGACCGTGACCGGAACCGGCAAGGGCAAGGGTTTCCAAGGCGTTGTGAAGCGCCATGGGTTCAGCGGTGTGGGCGAAGCGTCGCACGGTCAGCACGACCGTAGTCGCGCCCCCGGTTCGCTGGGTGGTTCGTCCTACCCTTCTCGTGTGTTCAAAGGCATGCGCATGGCCGGCCGTATGGGTGGCAAGAAGATCACCACAGAGAACCTGAAGGTGGTGAAAGTGGATACCGGCAAGAACCTGGTGTTGCTCAAGGGTACCGTTCCTGGTGCCAAGGGTAGCATCGTGATCATCTGGAAGTAAGATGGAACTCGAGATCTACGGCAAGGACGGCAAGTCCACTGGCAGCAAGGCCAAGCTCAACGATGCGGTGTTCGCCATTGAGCCGAACGACCACGCCATCTGGCTGGACGTGAAGCAGCACTTGGCGAACAAGCGTCAAGGCACGGCT
>CAYQMC010000125.1:0-9110 GCA_964418285.1 uncultured Chryseobacterium sp. | reverse complement strand
GGTCTTGATCCACGTGTGGCTGTACACGAAGGCACCCACCAACGTGTGCTGGTCCACCGGCGCGTTGATGCTGCTCACCGGGCTGTTCAGCATCTGGTATACCAGCACGAGCTGCGTGGTGCGCACGAACTTGTCGCTGATGCGGCTCATGTAAGGCACCAGCGTGAAGTTGTTGCTCACCTGCTTGAACAGTTCCGCGTCGGGTGAGAGGCGCGTGGGGTTCTGGGTGACCCCGAAGTTGGCCCAACTGGCGTTGAGGCCAAAGCGTGGCGTGGGGTTCCAATTGAAATTCACGTTGCCGATGAGGCGTTCGCTGGTCACCAGGCGCTGTCCCGCAATGTTGTCACGCTGCAAGCCGAAGCTGGTATTGATGTTCACACGGCCGCTATCGAGGCGAATGCTCGGCGTGAGGGTGAACTGCTCGATGTCGTTCTGGAAGAAGTACGCGCCCATGCTGCGGTACTCGGGGTCAACGCGCTTGTAGGCCAGCCCAACGCCTCCTCCTTTGGCCTGGTAGTTCAGACTGGTCTCGCCGGCGCTGAGGTACTGCGTGCTGATCTTCGCGTCAAGCCATCCACCCACCACGTTCTGCACGATGTTCGGCTCACCGGTCACATCACGCCCGGGCTGGCGATCATCCAGGGTGTAGGCGCTCATACCCAGGTCGGTCTTCCAGTACAGCCGCCGCTTGTCCGTTCGGTACAGATCCTTGCGCCACGAGAATCCCCCGGCCGTGTTCCGCGGTGGTGCCACCCTATCCCGCTGGGCGCTGGTGAGGGAGCCTTCCACATCCCATCCGTAGAGGTAGCTGATGTCGAAGTAGCCATCGTTGTTGCCCACGCCCACCTTGGCAGCATAGGCCATGCGCGTGTAGCTGGGTAGCGGCCGGAAGGCGAGCGGGTTGGCGAACTGAGCACTATCCAGCGCAGTGCTCCGGTTCAGCCTGCCATACATGAAACCGAAGCGCAGGCCGGTCTTCGGACCATCGGGTTTGTATGCCGTGTTGATCTCCACGCCGCCTCCCAGTATGCGGAAACCCGCCAGCGTATAAGGCTGGAAGTTGATGTTGCGGTAGCCGGCATGCACGGTGAGCCACTTGTAGCGCGGGCTGATGCCGTACTGGTTGAACGGCTGGTAGAAGCGGTTCTCGAAGTTGCCCAGCAACAGTTGGAAGGGCATGGTGACGCCGAGCACGTTGAGCGTGGGCGCACCGCTCAAGGTCCAGGTGAAGGGCTGGCGGCGTGCGGGGATGCCATTCGCCGAATAAGCCTCCATGGAGAAACTGAGGTTGCCGCTGAGGGTGACGGGCTTCTTCAGGTCGATCTGTTGCAGGTCCTGGGCGGAAAGTGTAGCACATACCAAGACGATCGACCCACCCAAAAATGCGGAACGGAGAAAGCATGGGAAGCCGGTCATTGGGCAGGTGCTGCTTGTTAGAGGGCAAGAGTAGTCCCGCCAGTGTGACCTGCACCAATGCGATCGATCCAGTGGTGGGGACTGTTATCCTGTGGCACACTGCTACCTTTCACGCGCCGTGATATTGCCCTGTTCCTTCCGGATCTTGGTCCTACTGGTCACTTCGACCTCAGGGCTGTGTGGCGTGGCCCAGCTACCCGCCCCACTGCGACCGTTGCTCCTCGACGATACCGCTGCGCCACCACAGTACGACACCGCCTACGTGCGCAGCCACCGTTCCGCGTTCAGCATCGGCTACGTGAGTTCGGTACAGAATGCGGTGATCTCCATAAGAGACAGCTTGGGGCGCGAACTCGACCATATCACCAACAATCCTACCCAGTATGGCATAGGCCTCAACCTGGGCTGGTTCAGTGGCGAGTTCACGTTCACTGTACCTGGTATGTCCGTGGCCGATCCGCAGAAAGGCGAAACGGATTCGAGGAATTATGGGCTGGGCATTACCGGTCGTAGGCTCATCGGCCGGGCCTTCTTCAACAGTAGCAAGGGCTTCTTTCCGGAACAAGCGGCGGTGGCCGACAGCACCTGGCGACCGGGCGAGCCTTACCCGGTGCGACCCGACATCCACAGCAACACCTTTCTTGCCTCTGCGAACTATGCCCTTTCACGCAAGCGACGCTATTCGTTCAAGGCCGCCATGTACCAGACCGAGCGACAGCAGCGTAGCGCAGGCACCTTCCTCGTGGGCGGCACGGTATGGATCAACGACATCCGCAGCAGCGAGCCCTTCGTGCCCAGCGAGGCCAGTGCGAGCTTCGTGGGCAACACCGCCTTCGACCGCGTGCGGCGCAGCGTGATAGGCGCCACCTTCGGTTACACGCACACCTTCACCATCTTGCGGAAGGCCTTCATTTCCGCGACATTGGTGCCCGGCTTAAGTGCCCAGCAGCAACGCATCGCGCTCAGCGGTGGCTCGGCCGAAGAGAGTGCCTGGCGCTTGGGCGGCGTGGCCGAGTTCAAGTTCGGTGTAGGCTACAACGGCGACCGCTTCTACACGGCGCTCACTGCAGCCAACTACTACAGCTCCGGCGATACCGAGGAAGGTGTGAACATCACCACCGGTTTCCGCTTCGTGCGCTTCACCGTGGGCATGCGTATCAAACAACCCGACAGCGGGTTCCTGCGGGGAATTGGCCTGACCACTTGAGGTCTCGATGCCTGAGCAAAGCGCAATGCGGAACCCATCAGCAACTGGTCGACCACTGCTCCACAGTACATGATGCGCCCTACACCGGGGCCATCACATTAGACTTCACCATTTTATCAATTGCTCTCCATCCACGAAGCAATGGCCTCCAGGAACTGTGCGCCGAACTGCTGCACCTTGTAGTCCCCCACCCCGTTCACGAGACGGAACTCGTAAAGGTTGGTCGGTCGCTTCTCGGCCATATCGATCAGGGAGGCATCGCTGAAGACCACATAGGCCGGCTTTCCCATTCCCTTGGCGATCTCGCGGCGCAACTCCTTGAGCACGGCAAGAAGCTCACCGGCGGCAAGTGAAGGCTCGGCCACCACAGCGCGTGTGCGTTTGGGGCGTTCCTGCCGTTGCTTGATGGTCTCCGGGGTGACCAAGGGAACCCGCCGCTCACCCTTCAATACGGCTTCACCGGCACGCGTGATGACAAGGTGGTGATGGTCGCGGTAATCAACCTCCAGCAAGCCGAGGTGGATGAACTGTTGGATGAACTGCACCCAAGCGAAAGCCGTGGTATCGTGGCCCGCACCGAAGGTCTTGATACGCTGCCATCCCTTCTCGCTCACCTCGGGGCTGTACGTCCCCTTCAGTACATCCACCAGCACGCTCAAGGGCAGTTGTTGACCGCTGCGTACCACGGCGCTCAGGGCTTTCTGCGCCAGTACCGTACCGTCGAAATAGGTCGGGGGGTCCTTGCAGACATCGCAGTTGCCACAGGCCTCGCTGCTTTCCTCGCTGAAATAGCTCAGCAGGATGGTGCGTCGGCACGCTTGGGCCTGCGCATACTCTTTCATGCGATCGAGCTTGGCGATCACCACTTCCTTGTAACGCGGGTCCTCGATCTCCTCGGCGAAGTGCATGTGCGTTTGCACATCGGCATAGCTGTAGAACAGGATCGTTTCGGCGGGCTTACCGTCACGACCGGCACGACCGATCTCCTGGTAGTAGCCCTCCACCGTTCCTGGCAGGTTGTAATGGATCACGAAGCGCACATCGCTCTTATCGATGCCCATGCCGAAGGCGATGGTGGCACAGATCACATGCAGCTTGCCCTGGATGAAATCGTCCTGCACGCGGTTGCGTTCCATGGGATCGAGCTTGGCGTGGTAGTACGCGGCCTTCACACCAATGCCTTGCAGCTTGGCGGCGAGTTTCTCCGCACCCGAACGGCTGTTGCAGTAGATGATCCCGCACTCGCCCAAGTGCCGCCCCATGATCCGCTCGATGGCCTTCCAGCGGTCCTGGCCTGGCAGTACCGCCAGCGAAAGGTTGGGGCGATCGAAACTGCTGATGAATGTCCGAGGGGCGTGCAGCCCGAGGCTGTGTGCGATATCGCCACGCACGGTGCGATCGGCAGTAGCGGTGAGCGCAATGACCGGTACAGCGGGAAAGCGCTGCTTCAAGACCTTCAGGTGTTGGTATTCCGGGCGGAAGGAATGCCCCCAGTTGCTGATGCAGTGCGCTTCATCTATCGCGAAGAGCTTCACGTGCAACTCCTCCATGCGATCCAGGAAGCCCTGTTGGAAGAGGCGCTCCGGCGAAACGTAGAGCAGCTTCAACTCCCCGTTGCGCAACTGCTCCTGGATCCGACGCTCTTCCTCGAAACCCAGGGAGCTGTTGAGGAAGGCTGCTGGAATACCATTCCCCTGCAAGGCCTGCACCTGGTCCTTCATCAAGGCGATCAAGGGCGAAATGACGATGGTGAGACCATCCAGCGCCAGGGCCGGAACTTGGAAACACAGGCTCTTTCCACCGCCCGTGGGCATCAGCACCACGGCGTCGTTGCCGTTCAGGACGTGTTCGATGACCTCCTGCTGGAGCGGCCTGAAGGACTTGTAGCCGAAGTGGCGTTCCAGCAGTTCCAACAGCGGTGAGCGGGATGAGCCGTACGACGAGGACGGTTTAGCGAGAGTGACGGATTCCATGGCGATCGAAGGGGCCACAAAGTAGTTCCAGAGACAGCGAAGTGCTCCGACCCTTTGCCATCGAATACGAACAGCTTGGGACCTGACCGCTTGGAATGACTTGATCGATCCGTCAAATGGCGCAGTATCTCGGAGGTGGCTGTTACCTCGCTAAAGAGATCTCGTACATGACAAACATCACACTTACAGCATCCAGCACCGCTACCTTTGCAATGTGAAAGCGCGCATTTCGTTCCTACTGCCGATCCTCTGGGTACAGGGGTTTCTGGTCAGTCCGGATCTGATGAAGTTTCCGCTGCTCGTTGCGCACTTCCTGGAGCACCAGGCCAGTGACGAAAAGCTCGACCTTGGTACGTTCATCGTGCTGCACTACGCCGATAGCGAACACCAGACCGAGGACCACAGCAACCACGAGAACCTGCCCTTCCACCACCACCATGGTGCGGCGGTGGACCATTCGCCTGCCAAGGTGCTGGCCACCGACCCGCCGCGCCAAGTGAGCTTTCCAGCGCTTACCGCACTTTCAGCGATAACACTTCCGGTGGACGGGGACCTGCTCTCAGGTCACTACTCCGCGCTCAGGCGTCCGCCTAAAGCCTTGGCATAGCCCAAGGCCGGTACCAACAGCATTCCTGTTCCGGTCGAGCCGTTGATCCGCACCGTGCGGTATGCGGTGTCTTCAACCTATTCATCGGAACACCACCATGCTGGACCGCATCATTGCATTCTCCATCAAGCAAAAGCTCATCATCGGGCTACTGGTACTCGGCCTCATCGGTTATGGCGCTTACAACGTCACACAACTGCCGATAGACGCCGTACCCGACATCACCAACAACCAGGTGCAGGTGATCACCGTGAGCCCAGCGCTGGGCGCCAGTGACATCGAGCGCCTGATCACCTTCCCCATCGAACAGGCCACGCGCAACGTGCCGGGGATCATCGAACAGCGCAGCTTCAGCCGCTTCGGACTGTCGCTGGTCACCATCGTCTTCGATGATGCCACCGATGTCTACTGGGCGCGCCAGCAGATCACCGAACGGCTGGGGCAGCTTACCATTCCTGAACGTTTGGGCAAGCCCGAACTTGGGCCGGTTTCCACGGGACTGGGTGAGATCTTCCAATACGTTGTTCGGCCCAAGCCGGGCTACGAGGGGAAGTACGACGCTACCGAACTGCGGACCATCCAGGATTGGATCGTGCGCAGACAGTTGATCGGCACCGAAGGCGTGGCCGATGTAAGCAGCTTCGGAGGCAAACTGAAGCAGTACGAGATCGCCGTGGACCCGGAACGGCTCGGCGCCATGGGCATCACCATCGCGGATGTGTTCGATGCTGTGGAACGCAACAACGCCAACACCGGCGGTGCCTACATCGAAACGGGACCATCGCTGCTCTTCATCCGAACGGAAGGCCTGCTCACCGATATGGACGCCATCCGCTCCATACAGGTGAAGGCGCTCCCCGACCACACACCGGTGCTGCTGCGCGACGTGGCCGAAGTGCGCGTCGGTTCCGCCACCCGCTACGGCGCAATGGTCTACAACGACGAGGGCGAAGTGGCCGGCGCCGTGGTGATGATGCTGAAGGGCGCCAATTCCAGCGCTGTGATCAAGCACATCAAGGAACGCATCGAACAGATCGAGAAGACCCTGCCCGAGGGAGTGACCATCGAACCCTTCCTCGACCGCACCAAGATGGTGAACAACGCCATCCGTACAGTAGAGACCAACCTGCTGGAGGGTGCCCTGATCGTGGTGCTCATCCTCGTGCTTTTCCTTGCCAATCTGCGAGCAGGTCTGCTGGTGGCTTCAGTGATACCGCTCTCCATGCTCTTCGCGGTGATCATGATGAACCAGTTCGGTGTGAGCGGCAACCTGATGAGCCTCGGCGCCTTGGATTTCGGACTGATCGTGGACGGCGCGGTGATCATCGTGGAAGCGGTGTTGCATCGTTTGCACGGCACTGGACATGGGCTCGGCACTGGCAAACTGGACCAACAACGTATGGACGAGACCGTGCGCGGCTCCGCCAGTCGCATGATGAACTCGGCGATGTTCGGGCAGGTCATCATCCTCATCGTGTACCTGCCGATCCTGTCCTTGTCGGGCATCGAAGGCAAGATGTTCAAGCCCATGGCCCAGACCGTGGCCTTCGCCGTGATGGGCGCCGCGATCCTCTCGCTCACCTACATCCCCATGATGAGCGCGCTCTTCCTTAGCAAGAAGTTGAACCCGCCTGCAACGTGGACGGATCGCATCATGGACCGCGTTGGGAACTTCTACCGTACCTGGCTGGACAAGGCCATCAAACGTCCCATTCGATTGGTGGTTGCGGCCGTGGTGCTGTTGGTGGTCGCGGGTGGCATCCTCGCTTCCATGGGTGGCGAATTCATTCCGAAGCTGGAGGAAGGTGATTTCGCGATAGACACGAGGCTGCTGCCCGGAAGCTCGCTCACCAACACCGTGGTGACCAGCCAACAGGCGGCAGGCCTGCTGAAAGCCCAATTCCCCGAGGTGGAAAAGATCGTGACCAAGATCGGCAGCGGCGAGATCCCCACCGACCCCATGCCCATCGAAGCAGCGGACATGATGGTGATCCTCAAACCCAAGAAGGAATGGACCAGTGCGAAGAGCTTCGATGAACTGGCCGAAAAGATGGGAGCCACACTGAGCATCCTGCCCGGCGTCTCCTTCGGTTTCCAATACCCTGTACAGATGCGATTCAACGAACTGATGACCGGTGCACGCCAGGATGTGGTGTGCAAGATCTACGGCGAGGACCTGGACACACTGGCCGCACTTGCCCACAAGCTTGGCGAGCTGGCGGCTTCGGTGGAAGGTGCCGAGGACCTGTACGTGGAGACCGTGGGTGGGCTTCCGCAGATCGTGATCACACACGACCGCGCTGCCTTGGTGCGCTACGGCCTCGATGTCGAGGACGTGAACGATGTGGTGCGCACCGCCTTCGCGGGCAGTGTGGCCGGCCAGGTCTTCGAGGGTGAACGACGTTTCGATCTGGTGGTGCGCGCGCAGTCGCAGAGCCGATCGAACCTGAACGATGTACAGCGCTTGCTGGTGCCCACGCCTTCGGGCCGACCGATACCACTTTCACTGCTGGCACAAGTGCGCATCGAGGATGGCCCCAACCAGGTGCAGCGCGAGGATGCCAAGCGGCGCATAACCGTCGGCTTCAACGTGCGCGGCCGCGATGTGGAGAGCATTGTACATGAGTTGCAGGACAAGGAACGCAGCGGCCTTAAGCTTCCGACCGGATACTACGTCACGTACGGCGGGGCTTTCCAGAACCTCGTTGAGGCCAAGGAACGGCTCAGCATCGTGGTACCCCTGGCGCTGCTGCTGATCCTACTCTTGCTCTACTTCGCCTTTGGATCGCTCAAGCTCAGCCTGCTCGTGTTCAGCGCGGTGCCGCTCTCGGCCATCGGCGGTGTCTTCGCGCTGTGGGGGCGCGGCATGCCCTTCAGCATCTCGGCCGGTGTGGGCTTCATCGCGCTGTTCGGTGTGGCGGTGCTCAACGGCATCGTGCTCATCAGCGAGTTCGAACACCTGCGCAAAGGCGGGCTGAAGGATGCCGCCGAACGCATCCGCCAGGGCACCGCGACACGCCTTCGTCCGGTGCTGATGACGGCCAGCGTGGCATCGCTCGGTTTCCTGCCCATGGCGCTGAGCAACGGTGCAGGGGCCGAAGTGCAACGTCCGCTTGCCACAGTAGTGATCGGCGGCCTGCTCACGGCAACCTTTCTCACGCTCTTCGTGCTGCCCGCGCTGTACATGCTGGTGTTCGGCCGGAAGAAGAAAAGCTCCGGTGCGGCTGTCGTGGCTTCGGCGGTGGCGCTGCTGGTCGCGCTATCGGCCCCTAACGCGGCTCACGCCCAAGACCAACGAATGCCCATCACGCTGGAACAAGCGGTGGACAGCGCCATGCGCAACAACCTCTTCCTGAAGAGCGCGGAATTGCGGAGTGAAGCGGAAGGCGCCTTGGTCGGTAGCGCATGGGACCTGCCACGCACCAACGTGGACTTCGAATACGGCCAGGTGAACACCAACGTGAACGACGATCGCATCAGCGTGCTGCAGACCATGGCCTTCCCGACGGTGTACAGCCGTCGCCGGCAAATGCTGAAGCATAGCGCGGCCGGTGTGCTTTGGGAACAAAGCCTGCAGGAACGCGAACTGCGCATGCAGGTGGGGCAGAGCTACCACGAAGTGTTGGTCCTGAGCGCACAGGTGGCATTGTTGCAGGAAGCGGATAGCGTCTTCACTGCGGCAACCGCCGGCGAGGAACAACGCTTCGACCTCGGCTCGTCGAACAGCCTGCAACGCGCAACGGCCCGCAGCCAGGGCATGTTGATGCGGGCCCACGTGCAACAGGTGATCGCCGAGTTGGAACAGGCCCGCACCCGGCTTGCACAACTGATGGATGCCAAGACGCTGCCGGAACCGCTGCCCATTCCTTTGAAACGTGTCGTGACCGTACGACCGGATGAAGCGGCC
>CAYQMC010000124.1:0-9119 GCA_964418285.1 uncultured Chryseobacterium sp. | reverse complement strand
TTGTCAAGAACAGCGGTTCCGCCGAAGTCACCGTTGCAGTCCTGAACGCAGGCCACCTCGCCGGTGTTGCCACCAACGCAGGTGCCGCAGTTGTCAAGAACAGCGGTTCCGCCGAAGTCACCATTGCAGTCCTGCACGCAGGCCACCTCGCCGGTGTTGCCACCAACGCAGGTTCCGCAGTTATCCAGAACGGCCGTGCCACCGAAGTCGCCGTTGCAGTCCTGCACACAGGCCACCTCGCCGGTGTTGCCACCAACGCAGGTGCCGCAGTTGTCAAGAAAAGCAGTCCCGCCAACGTCACCATTGCAGTCTGTGCTGCAAGCACCAGCCTCAACGCCTGGGCCTACAACCAGCGAGTTGGAAGTAACTGTGACACCGCCTAGGCTGATGAACCAATTGCTATTGTTCGCTTGGGTGAACGCATCGGAAACCACGATCTCGAAGTTCGCACAACCCGTTAACCCGGTATAAGGGACGCGAGCGAAGCTCGTCCACGTATTGGCGGCATAGGAGCATGAACCAGCCAACGCGCTACCATTGACGTTGAGGCCTTTGTACCGGAATCCATCGGAGTCGACGTTATCGATCCCGACACCAGAATTACCGGTAAGAGGAGCACCCTGCAAAAAGCAGAACGGTGGGCCACCCAGGTAGAACTGATCGATCAGGTCGGAGTTGATCGTTCCACCGGCACTGGTCTGCCAGCGGATGGCGAAGGTCATGTTCAATACCCCGTCGGCAAAAGTCCAGGTGTTGTTGGGGCGTAACTGCACCTCAAGCTGACCTGGACCAGCATCCACCAGACGGATATCGATACCGGTGACATCGCCTGGTTGGGCGAAGCTGTGGAATGTGCTCAGCAAGCAGGCGAGCGTAGCCACTAAGGCCAGGCTACTCTTCAGAAAGTTGATCATGTACGAACGGGTTAGGGTATTGGAGCAAAGGGTGGTCAGGTAGGTGGCTGAAGGTACATCAAGGCAATTGCTGCACCCTTACTTCGGTAGGTACGACACCGCCGATGTTGGACAGAATGGGATCACGGTCGTTGTTGGCTCCCGTGTATCTCACTACACCATCGAGGTTGGTATCCTCCAAGCGGTAACCGAGTGTGGTAGCAGTCGGGACAGTTCCTCCAATTGCAGCAAGTATGGGGTCGCGGTCGTTCGCCACGCCGGTGTACTTCAAGCGATCGTCGCTGAGGATATTCCCGGTCCACATCACCATTTTCGACCCCATAGCTTTACGGGCATTGGTTCCCCAAGTCGGTGTCGATGCTGCGCTCATGTCCAGTTGCACAGGGACTTCGGAAAGTTGGACGGGGGCCGCGGTCATGATGCCAAGGTGATTGCGGTGCCTGAATGCCACGTGGTAATCACCTCCCAAGACCTTGAACGTAAGGTCTTCTCCGGTTCCGGAGATCACTTGACCGTCACGTGTGAGCAAACCGACCGAAGTGGCTTTCACCACCGTGGGGTCCACCGCATCGCGCAATTCAACGAAGACCCAATCCACGACAGCGTTGCTGCCCTGAACAGCGAACAAGCCCTGCGCTGCAGAAGCCTCTCCTCCTTCGACGAAGGTGTAACCCAATGACGTATACGGCTCGACCGTAGGGATAAGACCTTGTGCACGCAGGTCGTCACGCATGAGGCCGGAGACATCATCAAATGCTCCTTCCAAGAGCAGTGTCGCGTTCAGCTTGACACCTTGGCTCACTTCGGCAACAACTTCCACACGTTCGCTGGAAAGGACAACCTCCGGTGTACGCACCTCCCAGTCGTAGAGGTAGTAGTAATAACTCGTTCCAGCGGTACAACCAGTGATCGCACCCACGGAACCAAGTTGATAGGGATATGACACACCTCCATTATCACGATGGAGGTTCAGAACGATCTCGGTGTTATCGTCGAAGGCCGTAATGCGATGGCCCGTGCCCACAGGAACCTTGAAGTCCAATTGAACACGTTGCTCACCTGAACGGACATAGACATAGCGCTCTTGGATGAGGTTGCCAACATTATCCACCAGCACAAAGTGCCTGTCACCGTTGCCCGTAGCATAGACCTTCACACTTACCAATTCGAAGGGCTCATAGGCATCGAAGATCAAGTGCTGGCGAACGTTGCTGGAATTGAGCGCACCGCTTGCATCGGTCTTCGCAGTAAACTCCGTTTGGCCACCGACCATAGTGCGCGACTCGACCCAGTAGGAAGTGCTCTCGGTCAATGGATCCGTCTCAAGGGCCGCGCCAGTGGCTACCATTTCACCATCCACAGGGGCATCATACCAGAACAGATCATTGCCCACCGCGCTCAAGCTGGCGGCTTCACCTTCGAGGACCAAGTCCCCTTGGGCTACTGGTGTTGCGGGCGAAGCAAGCTGGGTCACCGTAACACTTCCGGAAACGAGACTGCCACAGGGGGCGGTGACCGTAACACTATACGTTCCTGGCGTGCTCACCTCGATGCTTCGTGTGGTAGCTCCATTGGACCATGCATAAGTATAGCCCGGAGTGGCTGTCAGGCGAGTGGAACCACCTTCGGCAATTGCGAAACCGTCTTCAGCGAGGATAGCAGCCGTGCCACCGCTGCCGCCGGGACGCTGTTGTGATAGAGTGAAGGGGATGGCCGTCCAGTTGTTGTCATCGTTCTCTTCTTGGAACACATTGGTAGGATCAGCCTCAGCAACGATCCAATAGTTGCCATTGCATAGTCCATCCATCATGTTGATCCACATCATGTCCAAGGACTCACTGTAGATATCCGTCCTGCCAACCGAGATGCCTTGCACGTTGGTACCACATCCATAACCACCGTACATGCCATAATTGGGATAGTCGGAAGAACTGTTCATGGCCGTTCCCCCTCCATACTCTTGGCTGGTCCGGCAATGGTTGGGATATGTGCTACACGCGCCGTAATCCATCAAGCAGAAACCGATCTTGGCACCGGTGGCCACCACTGGCCATTTTCGAGGGTCAGGCTCGTTCGGGTCCTCCATGCACAAATTCATGGTGGTCCAATCGTTCACGTGGTAGTGACTGTGGGCCGAGTGATAGGTCATGCTACCGGCCATGCGTTCACTCCGCGACATCGCATTTCCCTCCTTTCGATACACCTGCTGGAAGATGATCTGCCTGGGGTTCTCTCCATTGGGGCATTGGAAGTTGGTCTGCCCACCCATGGAGAAGGTATCGGTGCCGCATACGAAACGACGAAGGCCTGTCTGGTCCGCTGTACGCACCTCCAATGGGCCAGAGCCGATGTTCGGGGTGGAACCGGAGACACGCAAACGCCCGGCATTGGTTCCCGTTTGAGCATACTCACTTGGACCACTGGCATAATTCTGCAGGCCCACCCAGGAAATGGTAATGTCGGGTAGTAGGTCACAGTTGCTCTGCCCGGCAATACGGCATTGGCATGAATTGGCAGCACTGAGGCTGCACTGCGCATTGACCGGAGCGGCGAACAAGAATGCCAACGCGGCCGTTGTCAGGCCTAGAACGTAACGTGTGACCATGGGATACTCGTCGAATTTGTGAAGCACTACCTGAGCGTAGGGAGGGCAATGTACTTCGTCCACATGATGAAAGTCAACTATTGAGCCGACAACTATTGGACAACAAGGCGACCTACTTGTGTGCCTTCTTGGGATGCCAAATTCAAAAAGTAGGTCCCTGCCGCTCTTTGTCCAAGATCGAGCACGTTGGCGGAACCACCGACCAGACGACCTGTATCCAGGGACCTGCCCAATGCATCCATAAGCTTCCATTCCACTGGTCCGGTCCATGCCGTAAGGTCCACCGTCACCTCATCCACGAATGGATTGGGATGGATCCGGAAGGGCAGCTCCTTGGATCCCTGCTCAGCGATCGAAGTCGCCGGGTCATATCGCGCAAGTCCACCAAGAAAGGTCCCCGCCCAGATCACACCTTGATCATCGATCATGATGGAACGCACATCGTTATCCGGTAGACCTGAATTGTCACTATCCAGCGAGGTCCAGGCACCGGGAGAATCGAAGAGGAGGATGCCCCAGTTCTCGGTCCCTACGTACTTACGATCATCCGACCCTATGGCCAGGCAGTTCATGGTGTTGTTGGGGAAACCCATGGAAGCCACATTATACTGGAACCAAAGTTGGTCATCATGGGGACCTGCGTGCCGAATAAGACCACCACTGGGGCAGGCAAGCCAACGGTCGCCATTGCTATCCAAGGCTACGGCATTGGCGGAGTTATCGGGAAAGTTGGCATTGGAAGCCGTGTAGTACAGGTAGTCGTCCTCGGTGATATACACCAACCCGGCATTCCGGGTTGCCACCGACACGAGACCATCGTTCCGAACAGCGACGGTGGCCATGTTGTTACCGAACAACTGGGCACCGTTGTAGCTATCGGGACCATCGTAGTAATGCCTCCATTCATCACCTGCCCAGCAGTACAGGCCAAGCTCAGTGCTGATCCACACCCAGCCCCTGTGATCGTGAACAACCGATGCCACACCTTCCGGCGTAATGGGCGTGTTGCTGGAATTCATGTAGGTCCACGATGAACCGTCGAAGATCCCGATACCAGCGAACACCGTACCCACCCATAACCGGTCGAGGGAATCAACGGCCAGGCAGCTCAGCACGTTGGATGGCAGGCCCTGATCTTCTTGGATGATCGTCCATGTGCCGTTCACGTACCGGCAAAGACCGAAGTCCGTAGCCGCCCATATGGTACCTTGACCATCCTGCACCACATCGACCACGGTATTGCTCGGGAAGCCGGCATTGTCCATGTCGAATACCTGCCATTGTTGGGCTTGTACCCCACCCAGGAGAAGTGCCGGAATGGTCGCTGCAAAGAATGTCCTCAACATGGATCCTTATGGCATTTGCTCGAAACGTACGTTGGTCGGTACCACACCACCGATGGACAGCAACACAGGATCGCGGTCGTTCTGTGCCCCGGTATATTTCACCACACCATCGAGGTTCACATCCTCCGACCGGTATCCGTTCACCGTGTTCGTCGGGACGACCCCTCCCACCAGCGTAAGGATGGGGTCGCGGTCGTTCTCCTGACCGGTATAGGCGATGCGGCCGTCCAACCAGACATCACCGGCCCATAACCTGGCCACACCGTTCGATGTGCGACGGGCTTCGGTTCCGAAGGTGGGTGTAGCCGGATCCCGGAGATCCACGGTCACGGCCAAGGTGCCGAGTTCGACAGTTGTCAAGGTCATACAGCCCAAATGGTTCCGGTGACGCACAGCAACGAAATACTCCCCTTCAGCAACCGCGAACAGTACCGGTGAAACACCATCAACGTCAACGATGTCCCCATCGCGCTGGAGCAGGGCTTGGCGTGCAGCCACTATGTTCGAATTGCTCGTGGACGAGCGCAATTCCAAGCGCACCCAGTCCACGATGGCATCGTTTCCTCCTGCCAACAAAACAGCAGGGTCCATGGTCTCGCCCCCGGCCCCGGCGGCTTGGGACCAGCCAAGTCCGGTATAGGGTTCCTCCAAGGGTAACTGCCCTTGCATGCGTAGGGCATCGGACATCAGTCCATCCTGTGGATCATAGGCACCATCCAACCACACCTTGGCGCTCAAACGTATGCCATCGCTCAAACAGAATCCTTCGACAGCCGGCTCCGTTGCACTAAAGGCATCGCTGCTCACCTCGGCCAATATGTTCGCCTCGTTGTCCTCCACGCGGATGACGCCTGCACCATATGCACAGCAGTTGCCGTCACCGAAGGAATCGAACACGATCAGATCATAGCATCCGACCGGCAAGCAAAGTTCCACGGGCGTTTGTACCTGGGTCCCGTTGGCCGGAAGCCTGGAGTAAGGGCCACCTGAGGCGAATACCGTCGAGCCCTGCACGACCTGCCACGTGGTCTCCTCCCCATACCGATCGATGGTGATGCGAACGGTTACCGGGATACACGTACCTGTGGTGAAGGAGCGTGTGGCGCCCCAGACACCCGTACCACAGGAATTGCCGGCTTGCACACTCCAGTAGTATGTGGTAGCGGGCGCTGTGGCCGTGGTGGGCGTGTATTCGGTCACTACAATTCCAGTAGCACTTTCCACCACGTTGAGGAAGGCGGGGTCCGTAGCCAAACGAACGGTGTACTCCAAAGCGCTCGGAACGGCCTGCCAAGAAAGGATCGTTCCTGCTGGAACATCCGTTGCGCCGTCCAAGGGAGCCAGCCCGAGCACACCTGCAGGGACATCATCCACCATGAGTTCCGCGACCACATCCTGGTCACCGATCGCCGATGTGGCCGTGATGGTGAGATCCGTCGCCCCCAAAGGCTGAGACCCGGTACCCGAGATCGTGAGCGAGGTGCTGGCACCAGGCGTCACGGGGTTGCTCCCGAAGGAGGCCACCAAGCCGGCAGGAAGGCCCGAAACACCCAGCGTTATGGGCTGTGTGTAGCCAGCGAACGAGGTGGTAAGCACCGTGTAGACCGCATCATCCGGCGCGCAGACAGCGATGCTCTGTTCCTGCACCTCCAAGAGGTAACCCGGCGTTGGCGAAGCGCTGATCGTGAAATCGGTGTTCGAGATATCGTAGAAGATGTTGCCCGAACCGCGTACCATGATCCGCGCTGTGGTGACCGTTGCCGGCAGCGCAGGCAACAGGACCGCCTGCGCTCCATCGTTCGGTGTTCCCGTGGCCAAGGTGAACGGGTAGGTGAAGCCACCGTCCACAGAGAGCAGGATGTCGACATTGGCACAGCTTACCGGGGAAGCAGTGGTTCCCGCTACATCCCAACCGATCATTTGCATGGTACTCGACGTCCAGGATACAGCGGTGTTCGGTTGCGTCACCAGAAAAGGACCGGCATTGCCCGCTACGGCCACTGATACGTTCCCTTGAACGTTGCAACCGATATCGTCGACATTGTCACGAACCGTAACACGAAACGCGTAGGTACGAGCCACGCTGGATAGCACTTCCCAGGTCGGGCTTGCGTTGGCAACAACAGCTGCCAGGGACGGGAAGTACCGTTGGGGGCTGGTGGTCGGCAACAAGGAACGGAAGTTCGGTCCGTTGGTATTGGTGGCCACCGGTGGCTGTGTGCTCACTTGATTGTTCATCTGCTCCCAACAATATGTGAGCGCATCATTCCCGTTGGGATCGGTGGCCGTGGCCGTAAGAACGAAGGGGGTACTGCGGGGGATGGTGAAGTTGCCGCCGGCATCCACCGTGGGAGGCTGGTTGATGGTACCAACGGTTTGCGGGCAGCTGCTGCTGGTGCCAATGGTGATATTGGCGGCCATCTCCTGCATGCTGTAGCCGTGGAAGTAGGCATCGGAGTTGTTCTGTACGTTGGGAGAGCAGATGCCGGCGTAGCCCATGATCGTGGAGGCACTTCCCGGCTCGAAGGCAGCATTGCCCGCTCTGTTGCAACTGTTGTTCTGGGTGTGATTGCCTCCGTATTGGTGGCCCATCTCATGCGCCACGTAGTCGATGTCGAAGGGATCGCCAACGGGGAACGACTGGCCGGTGACCCCACCAGCCTTGAGGTTGCTATTGCATGGACTGTTCAAATACGCGACACCACCACCACCTGTGCTGAAGACGTGGCCGATGTCATAATTGGAACCGCCGATGATGTTGTCGCATGCGGTCTGGTTCTGTCCAAGCATGGCACCTCCGTTCCCGTTGGAATACGGGTCTGAGCTCGGATCCAGGTAGATCAGATCATCGGTGTTCTCCACGAGCACCATCGTCAGTGTGGCATCCCGCTCGAACTGGGCGTTGACCCGGTCCATGGTGGTGACCATGGCCCCAAGCGCCAGGCTCCTGTCGTTGTTGGTGCTGTTGCTTCCGTGGAAGTTGGCGTACTCGCCGGTGCATGCCAGGGCAAGTCGGTAGGTGCGCATCTGGCAATCACCGACCCGTGATCCGTCCATTTGGGCCATCCACTGCTGGGTACGGGCCATCTCCGCATCAACATCATTGACCTGGTCGTAGTTACAACTCGACCCAGTGTTCGGCATCACCTTTCTGAAGTGCCTCTTCCGGTAGATGATGCAAGCGCCTGGATCACCGGTCACATAAGGATCCGCGAACCAGTCTCCTTCCTTGGGGTCCAGCACCATGGCGTGGAATCCCTGTGGGGTGATCTCCATGCGCAGCTTCACAAGCGGATCGTCCACTGCAACTCCGCTGAAGGTGCGGATACCCGGATAACGTTCGGCCAGGCCTGGGGACATCAGTCCATTCGGCCAGAACCGGAAGGATCGCGTCCCCCCCTCGGGAAGCGGAAGGTCGATGGTGCCCTGCTGATCCGCCCTCCTCAATAAACCACCCAAGGCGGGAATGTCCACCTCCAATACCCTTCCTTGGTCTGCTTTGATCCGCGGCTCGCCACGCGAATTCCATTGGGTCACGGTCGTAGGCCTCCAAATGTCACCTACTTGGGCGACACCAAGGTTCGTCAATGCCAATACGACGGCTATCGAGGCCAGCGGCCTCAGCATTCCATTGCAGAACGTGGTCATGGATCCCTGATCTTTTCGAACTATTCGATCACCAAACGCTGGGTGACCCGACCGGATGGCAAGTGCACCTCAAGTGCGTGGACACCTGCCGACAAGTTGGATAGTTCCATCACTTCCTCGAACCGGCCCACAGGCAAGTCACGGCGCCAGGTCCGGACCTCTCTTCCCGCACCATCCAAGAGGCGGAACAGCACGTTCGAAGAAGGCTGTTGAAGTTCCAGCATGATGCGCGCATTCCCATTGGCAGGGTTCGGTAGGACCGCGAGGGTGACCGTGCCTTCCTCCAAGCCTTCAACGGCGGTGGTGCTTCCGTAGATGATACCGGTTCTATCCTCACCGTTCAGTGAGACATAGTACGCTCCATTGTTGGCCATGGACCATGGGTCGTTCACAACAACCAGCGGTGTACTGCCGCCGATGAGCGGAATGCGACACAGCACAACCTCTTCACCCGCTGTCCAGCTTGCGGCCAAGGTGGATAGCGTGATACTGCCGAAGCCAACGAAGATCTGGTAGCGTTGATCACCATCCACCTGCTCACTATCCGACTTGAACACCGAACAGTATTGGACCTGCGGAATATCCTGAAGGGGGTCGCCCAAGGAT
>CAYQMC010000123.1:0-9206 GCA_964418285.1 uncultured Chryseobacterium sp. | reverse complement strand
CATCACCATCGCCAACCTCTTCTTCGAAAGCAGCACCCGCACCCGCGTCAGCTTCGAACTGGCGGAGAAGCGCCTGAGCGCCGATACCGTGAACTTCTCCAGTTCCGGATCCAGCGTGAGCAAGGGGGAGACCCTTGTGGATACGGTGAACAACATCCTGGCCATGAAGGTGGACATGGTGGTGATGCGGCACCCCGATCCCGGTGCGGCCATGTTCTTGAGCCGCCATGTGGATGCACGCATCGTGAACGCGGGCGATGGTACGCACGAGCACCCGACACAGGCCTTGCTCGATGCCTTCAGCATCCGGGAGAAACTGGGTCGTGTGAAAGGCGTGAAGGTGCTCATCTGCGGCGATATCCTGCACAGCAGGGTGGCCCTCAGCAACATCTTCTGCCTGCAGAAGCTGGGTGCAGAGGTCATGCTTTGCGGCCCCACCACCCTGATGCCCCGCCACATCGAAAGCCTGGGCGTGAAGGTGGAACACGATCTGGACAAGGCTTTGGCCTGGTGCGATGTGGCCAATATGCTCCGCATCCAGCTGGAACGTCAGGGCGGCGACGGCATCGCCAACTTCCCGAGCCTGCGCGAGTACGCCATGCTCTATGGCTTGGACCTGGAACGCTACCAACGCATCGGGCGCGAAGTGGTGATCATGCACCCGGGGCCCATCAACCGCGGGGTGGAGGTGACCACCCAGGTGGCCGACCACGCCAACAGCATCATCCTGGACCAGGTGGAGAACGGCGTGGCCATCCGCATGGCGGTGTTGTACCTGCTCGCGGCCCGGATCCCACGGTCCACGGTTTGAAAACCCTTTTTTCGCACCCCTGTCGGAGGTATCGTTGACTGTTTATCTTTGGCGGGAACCATCGCACATGAACTTCACCATCGAAGACAAAGGGCGTTACACGGCCGTAACGAGCAACGTGGACAAGTTGGATACCACTTGCGCGCCTGAACTGAAGAGCGAACTCGTCTACCTCAACAAGACGGGCGTACGCAATGTGGTCATCGACATGAGTGCCACCCGCTATTGCGATTCAAGCGGATTGAGCGCCCTGCTGGTGGCCAACCGGCTATGCAAGAGCGTGAACGGGACCCTGGTCGTATGCGGCCTCCAGGAACCCGTGCAGAAGCTGGTACAGATCTCACAACTCGAGAGCGTGCTCTCCATCACACCCACGGCCTCCGAGGCTGTGGACCTCCTCTACATGGAGGAGATCGAAAAGGACGTAAACAAGGATAATTGAAGCACATGAAAAAACTCCTACTCGCCTCTGTCCTGGTCATTGCTGCAGCATCAGCCTCCGGCCAGGCCTGTGTCCCCAACCCGCTTTACGCCGACAGTGTGTTCGGTGTGTGGCCGGATACCACCACCAACTTCGCTCCTGGCATTGTGGGTGTGGCCTATTCCCAGACCCTGGACCTTATCGTGCCGCAGGATGCGGGTGATGTGGACCCACAGTTCGCCGGTGTGTTGCTGGATTCAGTGGCCCTCTCCACCGTCACCGGCATCACGGGATTGCCTCCCGGCCTTAGCGTGGCCTGTGCTTCCCAAACAACTGCCCCTTGTACCTACCTCACAGGGCAGTTGGGCTGTGGTATCATCACCGGTACTCCCACGACCGCTGGTGTATATCCGCTGACGCTCACCGTAACGGCCTATGCATCGCTCTTCGGTACGGTGCTTCCCATCGACCAGAGCTTTGGTGGATACAGCATCACCATCACCGAAGGTGGTGTTGGCATTTCGGAGGTCGGTCTCGCCGCTTTGGGTGGGGTTCGTAACGTACCCAACCCATTCGCGTCGCGCACCACCATCGAGTTCCAGCTTGGTGCGGTCTCGCAGGTGGAAGTGCGTGTGTTCAACCTGCTCGGCGAAGAACTCTTTGCCCAGACCGTACAGGGCAAAGCCGGTGTCAACCGCGTTCCCTTCGAGGCGGGCACCCTGCCTGATGGCGTTTACCTGTACAAGGTGCAGTCCGGCAAGGATACCTTCACCGGGCGCATGGTGCTGAACCGCTGATAGACAACTACAACGTACCGAAGGCCCCGCCCAGCGCATAGTCGAGGGGTGGGGCCTTCTGCTTGTACCATGGCCGCACGCCGCTTCGAGATCACCACACTGGGGACCGGTGCGGCCCTGCCTGCGCGTGGTCGTTTCCCAACGGCCCAGTTGCTCAACATCCACGAGGCCCTCTACCTCATCGATTGTGGCGAAGGCACCCAGGAGCGCTTGCGCATGGCCGGGGTCAACTTCATGCGCATCGGCCACGTCTTCATCAGCCACATGCACGGCGATCATTACTTCGGGCTCATGGGGCTCCTGAGTTCCATGCACCTGATGGGCCGGAAGACCCCTTTGCATGTATACGGCCCACCGGAGCTGAAGCCGATCATCGACATCCAGTTGCGTGCATCGGGCACCTATCTCCGGTACCCCCTGCATGTCCAGTCGCTGGTGCCGGAGAATGGACTGGAGGTGCACAAGGATGCACACGTCACGGTCACCGGTCTTGCCCTTCGTCACCGGGTCCCGTGCACCGGGTTCGTATTCCGCGAGTCGGACGCACCACGCGGTCTTCGGTTGGATAAACTCCATCTGATCCCCCACTTCAAGCGCAACGCCATCAAGGCGGGCGAGGACCTTGTATTCCCCGATGGAACAACCTTCGCCAATGCTGGTTTGACCTTGGATCCTGCGCCCCCGCGCAGCTATGCCTACTGTTCCGATACGGCCTATGAACCGGCCCTGGTCCCCTTCATACAAGGCGTCGACCTGCTCTACCATGAGGCGACGTTCACGGAAGCCCTGCTGGCACGCGCCAAGGAGACCATGCATTCCACTGCTGCCCAGGCCGCCACGTTGGCGCGCGATGCAGGGGTGCGCCGGCTGCTCTTGGGGCACTTCAGCTCGCGCTACCGCAGTGCCGATGAACTCGTGCGTGAAGCGGTCCGGGTCTTTCCCGATACGGCAGCAAGCATGGATGGCGAGACCTATCCGGTCCTTGAACGAACAATGGTGTAGAACTTCTTGGGTCGGATCGACCGCATCGTTCTACCTTTGGACCGCTCTTGGAATCATTCTAAATAAGTGATGAAGGTCCGTACGCTGCTCGCCGATCACAGTGAACTTACCCTGGTGGGGTTGCAGGCCGTGCTGGGTGGTATCGAGCGGATAGAACTGGTGGGTGTTGCCCGTGATGCGATCGAACTACAGGCCCAGCTGGTGCGCCAGAGGCCCGATGTCGTGCTCATCGACCATACGGCCGAGGGATTCGGTGCAAAGGCCATCCGCGATGGTCGCCGCCGATCGAAGCGCACCCGCTTCGTAGCCATTACGCCCGACCCCTCGCAGGTGGCCCTCATGAGCGCCATACGGGCCGGGGTCACCAGTTACATCAAGAAGGATTGCGACATCGATGAGATCATCGACGCCGTGTTGCAGACCGCTGATGGTGACAAGTTCTTCTGCGGAAAGATCCTGGAAAGCCTGCGCAAGGCATCCTTCGATGTGGACCAGTTCCTCCAGGAGCCTTTGTCCTGCATGCCTGTGACCCTCAGCGAGCGCGAGTGCCAGGTCATCGCGTTGATCGCAGAGGGACAGTCCTATACGCGCATCGCCGAGCAACTCTTCCTAAGCGCCCATACCGTAACCACGCACCGCCGTAACATCATGCAGAAGTTGGGCGTGAACAACACCGCGGCCCTGGTGATGTATGCCATGAAGAACGGCCTCACCAGCCAGAACAAGTTCCTGTTCAACGCATCCAATTGAGTTGTTTTCCTCCGGTTCCGCTGCACTACCTTTCACTCCATGGAAGGCGGCATGGTGATCGGAGAGGTCGGGGCGAGCTCCTCGCGCTGGGCCTTGGTGGAACATGGCCAGGAGTCCACCTTCCCGGTGAAGGGGACTTCCGTTCCCGGGTTCAATCCCTTGAACGGGGATGCGGACCTCTTCAATTCCGCACTGCGCGAGCACTTCCTGCAGCACGGGCCGGGCGTGTTCAACGCAACGCGCGTCGTGGTGTATGGTGCCGGATGCAGTTCGCCGCAGCGTGCAGCGCTGATGCGCCAGGCCTTGGCTCCACTTTGGCGTACCGGCACATCCATCACCGTGGAGACGGACCTGCTGGGGGCCGCGCGGGGAACATGCGGGGCGGGTTCCGGACTGGTATTGATACTCGGCACCGGCATGAACGCAGGCCACTTCGATGGGCAGCACCTCTATCGCCCCATGCCTTCGCTGGGGTGGATCCTCGGCGACGAGGGGAGCGGTGCCGACATCGGTCGAACGTTGATGCAGGACGCCTTCTACCGGCGCATGCCCGAACCCATACTGGAGGCTTTGTTCGGCGCGGAAGGCCCCGACCTGGAACAGGTCCTTGAGGAAATATACCGCCTGCCTTTTCCGGCGCGGGCCATGGCTTCGCGCACAGCGCGACTGGCGCCCCTGCAGGACCATTCCTACGTGCGCGATCTCATCGTATCGCGTTTCCATGCCATGGCCGAGGTGCTCACGGCCTTCTTCCCTCCGGAGCAGCGTGCAGCGGTGCATGCCACGGGGTCCGTTGCCTGGGGCTTTCGTGAACTGTTGGGCGAGGTGCTCCTGGATCGCGGGATGACCCTCATGGCCGCAGTGCGCGACCCGCTTCCGGGACTGGTGCGCTACCACCGGCCAGGATAGGGCTGCCTGCCACGCCCGGCAGCAGACGCTTCAACAAGGCGAAGGAGTCCCTGTTCTGCGGGGTATCCAAGCTCTTCAACACCCGTTTGCGCTCCAATGCGGTCAGGTGCCAGCTAAGCGCGATCTGTTCCTCAGCGCCGCGCTGGAGCTCCAGGTCCACCAGATGTACAGGGAATCGGGCCCAACCACTGGCCTGCTGTACCATCAGGTCGTAGTCCTGGTCCTGCGCGTGGAGGAAGTTGTCGTACACGCTCCCCACCGGGTCGAACACGCGTGCGAACATGGAGGAGTTCTTCCGCTTCACCTCCATGCGTCGGGGCGTATCGCGGATCTGCAGGATCACCACGCCACCGGTGTTCTCGGCGATCCATTTCCGGTAGGTATGGAGGAAGGCCAGTGTAACGCGGTATCCATAGTTGTCGCGCACACCGGCGTCCATCACCCGCATGGGCGGGTCGCTCGGCAGCGTCACCACCGGTGTGATGTACGGGAAGGAGGCGTTCATGCGCAGCGCACTGGTCAGTTTCAGGTCCCGGGCACCTTGCTTGGCGAATAGTTTCCCGAATTCGATGGATTCCGGCTCACCCAGGTTGTTCACACCACGCTCCGGCGCTATGGTGGAAAGGTGTGCCATGGGCAGGGCCCCGATCAACACGCGACGTCCGTCGTTGATGGACGTCGGCGTCATCACCAGCATGGGTATGCGGGCGTCCCGTTCAGGATCTTCCAGGTCCCGCAACCGCACGTCAAGCAGTCCACGCGTATTGGCGTTCAGTCGTTGTTCGAAGGTGTGACCACGATCGAGCGTGTAGCGCTTGTCTCCGTCGTAAACCTTGCGGTAGCGAACGAACATGTCGTTGGTCACGAAGCTGAAGATCATGGGATTCAGCATGTCGTTGGAAACCTCATCACGCAGGTCCGGGTCGTTCCGGATATCGCTTCCCTTGGCAAGGTCCGCGAGGAACAATTGGCGGTAATACGCTGCGCCGATGAGTCCACCGGAGGAACCGGCCAGCAGCGCCGTACGGTCCATCAAGGTGCCGTCCAATACACTGTCCAAGTGCTGCATGCAGACCAGGGTCCAAAGCATGGCCCGCAGGCCGCCACCACTGGTGTTCACCAGCAGCAAGGGCGGTTTGGTGGTTCCGCTGAGCGCAGCGTTCTGCTCCTTCCAAAGCTCCAAGGTCCGCCGCATCGCACGGGCATCGTCCTGTGCGGCCAGTGTGTCATTGGCCATGGCGGCCATGGTGGCGCGGTCGTACGGTGCGGGTTCCACCGTGTAATCAAGACCATAGGCATGGTTGTCGTAGAAGAACTTGTCCGTGTGGTTGCTGATGACATTGAGCAGCACGACGCACCCGATGACCACGGTCCCGGTCCATCCCTGGAGCCAGCTCCACAATGCGCTCACAAGCATCAGCAGCATGGTAAGGAAGAGGATCGCGCTGGCCCCCGCTGGGATCGCGAAGAAGCGCATGTCGCTGAAGGCGCCCAAGGCAATGAAACTCAGCACCAGTACCATTTCGAAGATGGATCCGTTGATGTGGTTCTGCCACAGCACATCGCGCAGCAGCTCGCGGTCGTAGTGGCTGCTGCTGCGTGCCAGCATGATCCGTCCACGCGGGCTCAGGTAGGTGTCCACGCGCCACTTCTCGCTGCGCTGTGCCCGGCGCAGCCAGCGGTTCGCCTTGCGCTTGTCGGTGCCTCTGCGCGGAGGGGTGTCATGCTGAGGCGTCAGGTCATCGGTACCGATGTGCATCGGGCCTATGTCGATCAGTGGGGCCTCCGGGCGGTAGCTGTCGGGGTCGCGCCCCAGGAGCTTCTTGATGTCGGTGTTGGTGCGGGTGAAGTACAGCAGCGCCAGGGCCAGGAAGAAGAACATGCCGAATACGAAGCCGGACAGGTGCAACGCGATCCGGGCCGGGGTTTCGAACTCACTGCTGTATTGGAACGAAGCCGAGCACCATAGGTAGGTGAGCACGAAGATGGCCGGGATGAGGGCATTGTTCACATTGAACTTCAGGAAAGGGCGGGCCAACGTGGCAATGAACGGGAAACGGTACCCGTGCATGGTGTAGCTGTACAGGTTGAAGGCCGTGATGAATCCACCCAAGGCAAAGCCCGTGATGGCAAAGGAGAAGAAGCTGACGGTTCCGAAATATTCCGGGTACAGGAAGAGGTAGGGCACCCCGTATTTGACGCCCAGCGATTCAGTGACGAAGAGGAACAAAAGCAGCCAACAGACCAGCAGCATATGGTTCTTCTTCACGTGCAGCACCAGGAGCTGCAGCGGGAAGAAGTACATCACACGACGGAGGCGCTGGCTATATCTGCGAATGGCGGTCATGGGCCTGTCCGCCAAGTATACGGGTGAAGGCTCCGCCTTGTTGTGAGGAAATGCAGGAAAGGTGGACCGGCCTGCCGATCAGACCTTGGCCAGGGTCCGTTGCATCACTTCTGCTTCCAAGCGCTCGGCATCCTGCTTCAGCGCTTCGGCCTTCCCCAGCACCTCCGTCCTGAAGGCCTCGTCCTCCAATCCTGCGCAGTTGATCCGCACATTGAGGTAGCCTCCGATGGCACCGGTGCGTGCGCACAAGGCCCCCACTCCGGCATCGCTCACGCTGGCTTCCAGTCCCTGCTCGGCCATGGCCAGCATCAGGGCCATGCTTTCCACGCACACTTCCATGGTGCGCAGCGGGGTCCTGATCGCACCCTTGGTGGCTTCGCTGATCGCATGTTTGCGCGCTGCTTTTTCGCTATCGCTGCCCTTGGGCAAGCCGAAGGCCTGCATGATGCGGTCGAAGGCCCGGGTGTCCTCGTCCACGAGGAAGAGCAGTTCGTTCCGGAGCTTTTCACCCTTCACGGCCCATTCGCTGTACTCGGCCCAGCGATCATCCCAACCACGTTTGTGTGCGCTGAGGTTGGCCACCATGGTACCCAGCGCCACACCAAGCGCCCCCACATAGGCAGCCACCGATCCTCCACCGGGAGCCGGGCTTTCGCTCGCCGTCTCCTCGCTGAAGCGCTTCAGGTCCATGCGCACCAAGCGCTCCTGGCCAGGCTCCTCGAGCATGTATTCGATCACCTTCTTCTCGGGGTCGAAGGGGGCCAGGTCGTCCAGCCCCAGGGACTTCACGGCGATCTTGATCTTCTCCCGCTCGGATATGCCAAGGCTGCGTTCCTGGCGCGTGAGGAAGAAGTCGGCCGCATCCAACAAGGACTGCTTGGGGATCAGGCCCACCAGTTCGCTGCCGGTCACACGGATCCCTCGCGATCCGGCGCTCTTGCATGCCTCGTCGAAGGCGATGTGGACAGGCGTCACCGTGATGTCCGTGAGGTTCAGCGAAAGCTGCGCGATGCCGTATTCTTCGATGAACCAGCCTATGCCCTTCACCGCCTTCAACTTGCCGGGTTCCTTGATGGGCTCGCCATTGGCGTCGGTCACGATCTTGCCGGTAACGGGATCGCCTTCACGCTTGATGCGGCCTGCCTCGCGGATGTCGAAGGCGATGGCATTCGCCCGGCGTGTGCTGGTGGTATTGAGGTTCACGTTGTAGGCCACCAGGAAGTTGCGCGCGCCGATGGCAATGGCTCCGCTGCGTGCCACGCCGTCGGTGAAGGAAGCCGGACCGAAATCCGGCTTCCAGGCCGGGTCGCTCAGTTTCTTCGGCAATCCCTCGTACTCGCCGCTGCGGTTGTTGGCCAGGTTGCGGCGTTTCTCCTCGCTCGCGGCGGCCTCGTAACAGTAGACGGGAATGTTCAATTCACCACCCACACGTTCGGCGAGCTTTCGGGCGCAGGCCGCGGTTTCTTCCATGCTGATGCCACTGATGGGCACCATGGGGCAAACGTCCGTGGCACCAAAGCGCGGATGCTCACCCTTGTGCGAACGCATGTCGATGAGCTCCTGCGCTTTCTTGATCAGGCGGAAGGCCGCTTCGATCACAGCGTCGGGCTCGCCCACGAAGGTGATCACCGTACGGTTGGTGGCCTTGCCGGGATCCACGTCCAGGAGGCGCACACCTTCAACGGTCTCCACCACGGCGGCGATGGCGTCGATCTTCGCACGGTCGCGTCCCTCGCTGATGTTGGGGACGCATTCGATCAATTGGCGTTGCATGGGCAATGGTTCGGGGCCGCAAAGGTAGGGGAGGCGTCCGGCGCTGAAGTCCGGGCAGTGCGCTTTGCGGAGTGTCGTACCGTTTGCTTCGGCCTAAGTCCACAGCACGCTCATGCTGTTGTTCAGCACGTGCAGCAGCACCGGCACCCAGATGGAACCGCTGCGGCTGCGGGCATAACCGAGCACCATGCCCATGGGGATGATCAGGAGCATGATCGCCCAGTTGTATTGGAGGTGCATCAGGGCGAACACCCCTGCGGTGATGGCCACGGTGCTGTGTTCATCGTTCAGGTAGCGCACCGATCCGAAGAGCAGACCGCGGAGAAGGAGCTCCTCGAACAAGGGAGCCATGATGCCCACACCGAGCAGGAGCAGGGGGAGGTCGGTCGTGCTGCC
>CAYQMC010000122.1:0-9224 GCA_964418285.1 uncultured Chryseobacterium sp. | reverse complement strand
GCGGTGGAGGTGTGTCGGGTGGCGCAGGCGGTGTTGGTGGTGGCAGATCACGGTAGTAGGTCTCCAGGTCCGCGAGCTCCTGCTTGTAGGTGGCCTCGTCCTCGGCCAGCAGTCGCTGTGCAATGGTGTTCGCTGCGGCCAGCACCCAAGGATCGTCCAGGCGTTGCTCGATCGGATAGGTCCCTTTCCGCAAGCGGATCACTTCCGGCGTATCACGCTCGCCACGGCGCCAAGCCCGATCGATCAATGGTGTTGGGTCCTCAGGCAGGTCGATGCACAGGGTATCCTTGCCTTGAACGACCAGCACGAAGGACTCCGCCATGGCTTCCACCGGGTTGTAGACCACCCAGGCTTGGGTGCTGTCGCGGAACAAGGGGCCTCCTTGCAGCTCCAACACTTGCAGCGGACCGAGGTAGCTGCCCTTGAAGCCGACATACGGTACGCGTTCCCGGTAGTGCTGCACCACCGAGACGCTGCCCTGAAAAGGCCGCAGCTCTTGCCGGTCCTCGGCCAGCGTGAAGCAGAACGTCGGTTGCGCACACGCACCGAGCTGGAGGAAAAGCAAAATGACGATCAAAAGGCGCATCGGGTTCGGGTACACCGAAGGTGGGGAAAGGTTCAGCGGACCATAGCCCTTGCCACTGTAGCTCCAGTGCCTATGAGGTCGTTGCCCCTCCCGCACCCCATGGATACTTCCTTGCGGCCTCACCAACTCAAGGTCAAGAGGAACATGCTCTCCACGTCACCCCATTTGAGGTAGTTCGTGTACCCTCCGAGGGCACATCGGAGATGTTCACCCACTGGCCCGTAGCGCTATCCGGTCGCATGTCCACACGGAAGTCCAGACCGCCGTTGGGCCTACCCGACCTTCATCGCGCAGTGCGCAGCAGCACCGGTCCAGCGGCCCACTTCGCATGCGCCCACTTAGGGCAACTGCTCCTGCCGGATACTCGTGGGCACCACCCCGCCGATGTTCTGCAGGATGGGGTCGCGGTCGTTGCCCTCACCGGTGTACTTCACCTCGCCGCTCATGTCCACGTCCTCCTGCCGGTAGCCGGTAGCCGTGGCGGTCGGCACCACCCCGCCGATGGCCTCCAGGATGGGGTCGCGGTCGTTGTCCTCACCGGTGTACTTGAGCTGTCCGTCGAAGCTCACGTCGCCGGCCCATAGCAGTTGCCGGTCGCCCGCCACCCGGGCCGCCTCCACGCCGTAGGTGGCGGTGGCCGACAGGTGCAACGGAACGGTCTGCACGGTGCTGGAGAGCGCCACCGGAGCGGCCGTCATAAGGCCGAGGTGGTTGCGGTGGCGCACGGCCACATAATAGTTGCCCGCATCCACCGCGAAGGCCAGCGGCGAGCTGTTGTCCAGTTCGGTGATGGTCCCGTCAGCACGGACCAGACCGCTGCGGCTGGCCACGATCACGCCGGGGTCCACAGCGTCACGCAGCTCCACCAGCACCCAGTCGATGATGCGCGAGGTGGTGCCCACGCCCAACAGGGAGGGGTCCAGCGTGCCGCCATTGCCCAGGCCGGTGTGTACATAGCCCAGCGCCGGGTACGGGTCGGCAAGGGGGAAGTCAGGCGCGGCATCCACGCCGGGCAGCATCAGGGCGCTGCCGTCGTAGGGTCCTTCGAGCAGCGCGCTCACGTCCACCAGCACACTCGTTGGCGTGAACCGCAGGTCGTCCAACGCGATGTCCGAGGTGAAGCCGGGACCTGTGATGGCCCGGAAACGCAGCTTCACAGGGGAACCCGTGTAGGCGGAAAGGTCCACCGTGCGGGTGGCCCAAGCCGTGCCCTGGTCGCCCACGATGGCCGGGGTAACATCCGCCTGCCAGGCACCGTTGATGGCGATGTCCAGGTGCAGCTCGCCCATGTCCACCCCGCTCATGTGGTAGGCAAAGGTGAAGTCGTAGGCCTGGTCCAGATCGATGCAGGCGCTCTGCAGCACGCCCCGCCGCCCGAAGCAGCTGCTGGACTCGACATACAGGTAGTTGCCGGTGGCGGTGCCGGGCGCGAAGTCCGCCGTGGGACCCGTGTTGGCGCTGGGGGTGCCCCCTTCGTCGAGCCGGAAGTCGAAGTCGTCCTCCACCCCATTGACCAGGTTGGCCCACTGACTGCCGGCCAGGGAGCAGATCGTACCACCGCAGTCGCTGGCCGTTCCGCAGAGCGTAAGAGCCTCGAAGTCCTCTTGGTGGGCGGCGACCGTGGCGGCGGCTTCCACGGTCAGGTAACCTGTGTTCGTGCGCAGGTCGGTGCCCGTTCCGTTGGTGGCGGTCAACGTCACGTCATACACCCCCGGGGTTGTGAACAGCACCTGCGGGTATTGCGTGTTGGCGTCCGTGCCGTTCACGAAGGTGTAGGTGCCGGGCGTGATCACCCAGTTCCACGCGGTGGGGGTGAACGAACTGCGGTCGGTGAGCGTGAACACCTCGCCCAGGCAGCCGTTCACCGGGGCTGCCTCAAAACAGGCCACCGGCGCCAGGTTCCCGGGGTCCTTCATATCGCTCTTCCAGGTTCCCTGGCCATAGGTGCTGGCCACCAACTGCTGGTCGCAGCCGTTCGGGTCGGTGAAGATCTCCAACTCGGTCACCTCCAGCGCCGGCAAACCGGTGCTGTAGGGCTCCCAGTCGCTCAGGGTATTGTCCCGGTAGAACACGCCCGCATCGTTGCCCAGGTACATGGCCTTCACCGGGCTGTTGGGGTCGAACACCAAGGCGTTCACCGTGATGTTCGGCAGGGTGCCGGAGAAGTCCGTCCAGCTGCCGCCCCCGTCATTGCTTCGGTACACCCTGCTCCCCAGGGCGATCAACACCTGTGTGGGATCGGTGGGGTCGATGGCGATGTCCGAGGGCGTCGTGTTCGAAGGCAGGTTGCCGGTCAGGTCCACCCAGGACGGGCTGACGGCCATGGCATCCAGCGTCCGTAGGAACTTCTCCGAGCCGTTGCGCGCAACATAGAGCACATCGCTGTTGCTCGGGGCGATGGCCAGGTCGCGGATGGTGCTCGAGCCTGTGAAGGACGAGATCTGCGTCCACGTCACCGTGCCGCTCTTCGCATCGTCGGTACGCCAGACGTTCTGGAAGCCGGCCACCATGCGCGCCGGGTCGTTGGGGTCCAGCGTGTAGGGCGTCACCCAGTCACCTTGCTCGGTGATGCCGCCGGTGATGCCACCGAAGCTGTTGCCACTGTTCGTGCTACGCCGGATGCTGCCATAGTACAGCGCACCGTACATGTACACCGCATCCGTGGGGTCGATGATGCATTCCATGCCATCGCCGCCGATCTCGGTGCGGAAATCGCCGCTTTCGCTGATGGCCGTTCCGTTGTCCTGGTAACCATGGATCACCAGGTCTTTCACGGTCTGCGATACGCCGATCTTATAGACCTGCGCAATGGCCAGACCACTGGAGATGTCCGTCCATGTGACGCCGGCGTCGGAGGTGTAATACACGCCACCATCATTGCCGTTGTACAAGTAGCCGTTGTGCGGGGAGTACTCGAACGCATGCTGGTCCGCATGCACCGGTGGTTCGTCGCCGCTGCCCACCCAGTGCGCAACCAGGCTCCAGTTGACACCTGCATCGAAGCTCTCCCAGATGTTGATGCCACCCATGGTCAGGTGGTCGCCATCGTTCGGATCAGCAATGGCCACACAGTCGTACCAGGCCTGGCTGCCCGTACCGCCGGTGACACCGTAGCCGAACAAGTTGGGGCTCGTGGCCTGCGTGGTAAAGGTTTGTCCGCTGTCCGTGCTCCGGAACACACCTACCAGTCCCCCGCCATCGCCGGCCACCAGGTACACCGTGGCAGGTTGGTCGGCGGATACGGCCAAGGCCATCCGGCTGGCCCCCGCCGGTACGCCGGCGGTCACCGGCGTCCAGGTCTGGCCGTTGTCCGTGGAACGGTAGTAGTCGTTGCCCGCCGCGTACACGATGTTCGGATCGCCGGGGTGGAAGGCCAGGTCCTTGAAATCCTCGCTGCCGCTGTAGGTGGCCGTCCAGTTGGCGCCGCCGTTCACTGAGCGGTAGATGCGGTCGTTGGTGCTGGCGATCAGGATCAGCGGATCGGCCGGATCCATCAGGAGCTCATACACGGTCCGGTTGCCCATGCCCGTATTGTACGCGGTCCAGTTCTCCCCGCCGTCCACACTGCGCCAAACGCCGTAGCCCGGCGCATCTCCCGCGTCGCGGTCTCCGGTACCGATGTACATCAGGTCCGGCTGGGTGGGGTGCACCACGATGCTGCTGACCCCCAGCCGCACCAGGCCTGAGGAGTATTCCGCCCAAGTGGCCCCGTTGTCGGTGCTCTTCCACAAGCCGCCCGAAGGTGCGCCCGCGTAGAGCGTGTTGGCGTCCATCGGGTGGAAGGCCAGACAGTTCACCCGACCGTTACCGTTGGGTTGCCCGGTGCCGTTGGCTGGCAGTGCCACCGGACCCACGATGGTCCAGTTGCCCGTGCCGGTCTCGTAGCTGCGGCTCACCTGGGCGGCCTGGTACTGCCGCATCTCGGCCAGCACCAACCCCTCCTGCGGGAAGTTGCCCTGCTCGTCCACACGCGCCGCCCAGTAATGCTCCCACCGCCTGAACTGCTTGATCCCAAGCCCTTTCGGTATGTCCTTTCGATCTTCCATCACCGAGTCGTGGAAAAGCTCGAAATCCGCTTGGATCTCGAAGAAGTTGGCGCTCCGATCGTCCATCATCCGGCGCCAGTTGTTCTGGGCGATAAGGAAGGTGGGCAGGGCGCTTAGGATCACTACAAGGGCAAGGGTCCTTTTCATGGGAAGGGTGGTTCAGGGAGATGGTCGTCTTCCCGGATCGCGGGCCGGGGAATTCGTTCGGGCAAGTGGGCTGGTCTTCAGCCGGAGGGGATCGGTGGACGGATGTAGATCAAATGTAGGATTATCATTTACGGACAGGGAATGGGTATCCCAATGGTCGGGGCCTTCCCCATTGGCCGCTGTTCCTACGATTTGGCCGGGGATGGTGGATTCGTCTGCGTCGCCACGGTCGGGTCCGATGACGGCGGAGTGTCGGGAACGCCGGAGGGCTGCGCTATCTGGATGATCAAGCGTGACGACCTGGGTAGCGTCGAATGGGAGTTCAAGGTGGGTAAAAGCGCTTCGGACGATGCCTACTTCGTCCGTGTGGGTACGCCCATGATCGCCGTGCAGCAGGTCGTGGCGGAATAGGCGCGTTGGCGGCGCCGATCCATCTTACGGTATAGTCTTGGGGTGATTCGCCAGCGCTACGGCCAAGTCGGCCTTGGAATGGCGGTGCGTGCTTAACGGCAGGGCTTGTCCAAGGGTACACGCCCCGCCCACTGATGGCCTTCCATCACGTAGTCCAAACTGTCCGCGAAACCCCGTGTTATGGTGTCCATGTTCCGGGTGGGCGTGCATTGGTCGGTCACCAGCATGCCGCGGCCCAGTGTAGCGAAGACCAGATACTTCATGCCCGGCACGAACAGGTATACGCAGTTGTCGTTCTTCTCCGAACTGGTGACATCCACCATGCCCACCATGCTGGTACCCGGCCCCTTGATCAAGCGCTCCACCCTGAAGCGCACCACAACATGGTCGATGACGGAGCCCGAAGAGTTCTTCATGCCGCCCTGCACGAACACGGTATCCATGGCCACAGGCACCCCCTCGAAGACCATTTCCGCGTAGCAGTAAGCATCGTCCAGCCGCACTGTGGGGCAATCACAGGCTTCCGGTCGGGGAGGTGCTTCGCGCATGCCCATCAGCAGCAATACCGGAATACACATCAAAGCGAGCAGGAAAGCGTAGCGGAATTGGCGTTCAGTGGAGGTCATGCCCCCGTGCGCACAAGAGGCGTGCCTCGGGTGTCCAAAGCAACGCCGATCCACTTGCCAAGCCGGGCCGGACGCCGCTTTGCAAAGGAAGCGCGCCCTTGGGTCCAGGTGAGCGAAGTGTGGAACGGCCTCCCTAGCCAGCGAGGTGCTGCTTCCACGATCTCGGAATCGAGGGACCGTGCCAAGCCGCGCTCAAGCCGCCATGCCCTGCACGCTTTGGCTGTATGGCGTGACACCTGCGGCCAGCACGGCGCGTACGCGGAAGGCGTAGTACACACCGCGCTCCAGGCCTGATACCTGCACCTTGATCTCGCTGCTGTTGCGAACCAGGCGCCACGCGGCCTCATCGTTCACCTTGTGCTCCTTCATCTCCACCATGCAGGCGCGTGCGCCGTGCATGGGCGCCCACGCCCTTGGGATCTTAACCCTCCTGGAACGGCAGCGCCGCCTTGCCTTTGTGCGCATCCAGCTTACCGAAGCGGGTGCGCAGCAGGTTCGCCAGACTGTTCGCGGCGCCTTCCACGGCAGCATGGCTGTTGGCTGCCTTGTGGGTGGCGGCCACGGGGTCCATGCCCCTGGGGCGGGCCTCCATGGTGCAGCTGTGGTCCTGCGGGCCGGTCTTCTCGGCGTTCATGTCACCGAGGTGTACTTCCACGCGGCTTACACGATCGGCAAAGTGGCTCAAGGCCTTCTCCACCAAGCCGCGTGCATGCTCGGCAAAGGCCTCGGTGCCTTCGATGTTCTTGTCGGTATTGATCTGGATCCGCATGACCGGAAGGTATGCAGAATATGGGCCACGCTCGGTCGGCTCCGGCGTGGGCGACAGAAACGCGGCCGGGGTGGGCGGTAAGGCGCATATCCCCGGCACATCCGGCCTGGGAACAGGGGATCACGGCACTGTGCCTGTAACCGTTCGGCAGAGGTGCATTGGGAACATGGTGCGACCCTTGTGGTATCGTGGGGGAACCAACACCCCTGCACCCATGAAACATCTACTCCTACCGTTGTCCCTCGCGCTGCTGTGCGCCGGCCCGTTGGCCGCCCAAACGCCCTACACCATCACGTCCGATACTGCGCATGTCAGCTTGGAGTGCCTGCTGGGCACGAAGCCCATGGAGTGGGCCGCCTTGGGTCTTAGCACCGAACAGCAGGCGCAGGTGCAGGCCATCCAGACCGTTTGTGAGACGGACTGTGTTGCCTTCAAGCAAGCAGGGACCATGGACCCTGCGATGAGCCATGCGATCGTGGTGGAACACCATGAGCGCATCGGCAAGATCCTGAGCAAGGAGCAGTACGAGCAATGGGTGGCCCTGTGCCGCACAAAACCCCGGAAAACCTGAACCAGCGATCACTTGGGCGGAAGCCGTGGTGCTCCTTCCCCATCGAGCGGCGGGAATTTCCCGTGTTGGGTGCAGTGTGGCAGAGCGTGGGCCTGGCTCGGCCTGGATGTTGCTTGGCGCCTACCCCAAGACCCATGAACACCGCCGTGTATTACCCAAGCGAACAATACTTCTCGCCTCCACCTGGACTGCGAACTTGTTCTTGATCGCCTCCAGTTGCAGTGTTGTAGTTGAGAGGGCTTGCGCTTCACATGCCCTCCTTTCGCGCAGCCGGTCGTTCCCGGATCCGCTCGGCGATGCACACGCGACCATGGGCTCGGTCGTTCCCCATCTCCAATGCCAATAAGGTCGGTTCCGTTCTCAGCACCGCAGGCTTCGACACAGCACTCAAGATATCATGAGGCACGTGCAGCAACGAAACATTCTGCTGCCGTGCAATACGCTGTTCAAGCGCGGCTCGCGGTAGGAGCGCGGAGCTATCTCAAAGCTGCCGAACGTGGTATAGCCCAGGGCCGAAGTTCGCCATGAGCCCTATTTTGGCCCCATGTGCGTTCGCACCTTGATCAGCGTATTCCTCCTTGTGGTCCTGTGCGCGTCCTGCGATCATGGGCCCGCCAGGCAGGAGGGTACCACTGACCCCTATCTGGGCGAACTGGCCGATTCGCTCTGGAACACGACGTTCAAGGACCCGCGACACGCCATGCGCCTGGCGCGGGAATTGGACCGACTTGCCGAACAAGCCCACTACCACCGCGGCAGGCTACAAGCGAACAACGGCATGGCGGAAGCCTACTATGCGCTGCAGCTGTTGGACAGCTCCAACCATTGGTACCGCGTTTCGTTGCGCCACGCCATGGCGACCGGCGACCTGCGGAACAGCTGCATCATCCATGGGGCCATCGGGACCAACTTCATGGAAGCGGGACGCTACGACAGTTGCATGCACCACATGAACGCAGCCCTGGCGATCGGTGAAGAACTGCAGGACAGTGTGCTGATCTGCTCCGCTGCTGGACGCATGGGGAAAGCGCAACGCGTGATGTACCACCATACCGATGCCATCCGTTCGCTCCAACGCGCGCTGAAGTACTGCAACTCCGCGGCATCGCAGAACGAATACGCGCTGGCGCTCCTCGCACTTGCCATCCTGCACGACGAACAGGGGGACCACCCCACCGCCTTGGACCATGCGCTTGAAGCCCAACGGTCCTTCGCGGAACAAGGCGATCACTGGAACCTGGTGCCCACCCTCAAATCCGCTACGCGATGGGCGACACCGCAGGCGCTCGAACGGCCCTTCTCGAGGCCCGGCGCCTGGCCTTGGAACAGGGCAACCTGCGCATTTTCGCCGCTACGAGCTACAACATGGCCACCCAGTTGCTGGAAGCGGGCAAAGCCGATACCGCGCGCATCATCGCCGAGGAACTGCTCGCCCAGGCCCGCACAACAGGCGACCAACAGGACCTGAGCGCCGGCCTCACCGCCCTTGGCCACGCCTACCATGACCTTGGTGATCATTCCGCAGCACGGGACACGCTCCTGCGCGCCCTGGAAATGGCGCAGCGCGCGGCCGACCTGAGCATGTTGAACGAGGGGAACAGGCTGCTCGCACAGACCTACGCCGCCTTGGGCGATCACGGGAAGGCCTGGGAAGCGATCAACACACACATGCGCTACAAGGACTCGCTCTACACCGTGGAGAAGACCGCCGAGATCGACCGCTTGCAGGCCGAGTTCGAAAGCGAGAAGAAGGACCAGCACATAACCGACCTGCAGGAGCGGGGCGTGCTGGTGAGGGCCAGGAACAGGTGGTTGGGCATCGGCATCGGCGCACTTGCCCTGGCGGCCTCCCTGATCGTGGTGGTCCTGCTGCAGAAGCGGCGCAAGGACGTGGCCGCACTGAACGCCCGCCTGGCCTTGGAGCGCGCCGAGAAGGATCGCCTGGACGAACAGTTGGACCACAAACGCCGCGAACTCACGGCCAAGGCGCTGCACCTGTCCCAGAAGAACGAGCTGTTGCAGGACCTGAAGGAACACGGCGATGGCTAGATCCCTGCTGGTGACCGGC
>CAYQMC010000121.1:5317-9269 GCA_964418285.1 uncultured Chryseobacterium sp. | reverse complement strand
GCCTTCGGTGATGGTCACCGGCCGTTCGGTATTGGGGCGCAGGGTGAGGCAGGGTACCCTGCGGTGCGTGGTCTCTTCCTGGATGCCGCCACTATCCGTAATGACCAGCGCACTGGTCGCGACCAGTTTCTGGAACGCGAAGTAGGCCAGGGGTTCGCAGAGCGTTACGCCGGGAATGGCCCGCAGGCGTTCCATGGCACCGATGCGTTCCAAGTTGTTGGTGGTGCGCGGATGCACTGGGAATACAACACGATGCTTCTTCGCTACGAAGGCGATCAGCTCCACCAGCTTCCGCAGTTGTTCCGGTTCGTCCACCGTAGCCGGGCGGTGGATGGTCATCAGCACGTGTCCTCCCCTACCCAGCCTCATGTCCTCCAGCACTGGATCGGCCTGGATGCGGTCCTCGAAGGCCACCAGCGTGTCGATCATGGTATTTCCCACCATGTGGATGGTGCCCGCATCAGCACCCTCGCGCAGCAGGTTCTCGCGGCCGCTTGCTTCCGTGACCAAGAAGTGCTGGGTGATGCGGTCGGTGAGGATGCGGTTGATCTCTTCGGGCATACCCATGTCGCCACTACGGAGGCCACTCTCCAAGTGCACCAAGGGTATACCCATCTTGTTGGCGGTCAAGGCCGCCGCGAAGGTGCTGTTGACATCGCCCACAACGACCATGGCGTCCGGCGCTGTCTGTTTCGCGACCGGCTCCAGGGCCAGCATGATGTGTGCCATCTGGGCCGTTGGTGTGCCTTGCGGTATTCCCAGCCAATGGTCGGGCCGCAGGCCGAACTGCTCGAAGAACACCGTGCTCATGCGATCATCGAAATGCTGTCCGGTGTGTACCAGGTCCACGGCGATATCGCCCCGCTTGGCGGCGACTTCCTTGAAGCGGGTCACCTTCATGAAATTCGGCCGGGTTCCGACCACTACGAGCAATTTCTTCATCCGTTGTCGCGCGTTCGTGTCGCTATCAGGTATTCGTCACTGGGTGTATCGCTCACCTTTCGCGCCGGCGCTCCGGCAATGGTCATGCGGCCTTCGGGGAAGGAGCGGTTCACCACGCTGTTGGCACCCACCACGAGGTTGTCGCCCAGCACGATACCGCCGAAGATCTTGGCCCCCGGACCGATGTAGCAGTTGTCGCCGATCACGGGCACAGGCTCCGGTGGCGGACCGGGGCGCGTGCCGACCACCACGTCCACATGCAGGCGGCAGTTCTTTCCGATACGGGCATCGGGGTGTATGATGATGGTTCCCCGGTGGGCGATGGAAAGGCCCGGCCCACACGTGTTGGGCGGTATCTCGAACCCGCAGCGGACGGACTGCCGGTGGAGGCGATAGGCGTAATACTTCCGAAGCAGTGCAGCGAACGGGTTGCTGCGCGAACCGCAGTTCAGGTGGTATTCCACGCGTCGCAACAGACGCTGGAACAACCACACCTCATCGTACAGCGGGTTGAAACGGGCCGTACGCCGCAATTCGCGCCGGTCGGCCTCCCGGTAGGCAAGCATGTCCGCGTAGGACTTGATCATGGCTCAATGGCCCGCTCTACCGGGCTGCGATCCAAAGTACGGGCCTGTGCCGCACCCGCACAAGGCGGAGGGCGCATCCTTGAACATACCTGTGGGTCCTCATGCCGTTCCCAACAACAGGTCGGCGATATGCCCGTAGGCCCGTTCCGCCTCGAACCGCTCCTGCCAGGCGGCCCGGACACCAGCGCGGAATTCCGCCGTGCGCAGAGCATCCATGGCAGTACTGTCCAGCCGGCGGGCCACCTCTTCGGGCGCGATATCCACCGGCCAAAGCACGCCGGTGCGCGCGTCCACGATCTCCTTCACACCGCCGGCATCCGTCGCAAGAAGGGGTATGCCGAAGGACGCCGCCTCCATCAAGGCCACTGGAACGCCTTCGTGAGCGCTAAGGTGGATGAAGGCATCGAACGGCTCGATGGCGTAGGCCTCCAACACCTGAGGATTGCTGGTGGCGCCGCGCAGGTCGATGTGCACATTGGCCGGTGCGCGTTGCGCGATCGCCTCGACCGCGGCACGACCAGGTCCATCGCCGAAATGGGTCCAGCGCACGGGGCGCTTCACGTGCAGCAGGACTTCGGCAATGCGCTCCACGCGCTTGCGTGGCGTGATGTATGAACAGCTCACCAGCCGCAATTCCTCCGAGGGTGACCAAGGCGCCGGTCCACGATCGACCGTGCCCAGTCGCACCAAACGCAACTTCGCCGCTTGCGCCGGATGCCGTTCGCTGAGCTCCTCCACCCCATCGCGCGCGATGCATAGCACATGGTGAGCTGTCCGCATTTGCAAGGCTTGGTAAGGCACCTTCCCACCGCTGCCGAAGAGGTCCGTGCGGTGGGCCATGGACGAGAACTGGACCGGATGTCCCGCTTCGCGCAGCAGACCCAGCAGCGTGGCCCAATCCTCCAGCCAGGTGGACAACAGCACCACACGCTGTGGCTCGTATTCGTGCTTGATGATGGACTCCAAAGCGCTGTAGCGCAACACCAACTGGCGGGCATTGCTGGAGGCCGCAGCATCCGGGATCGGCACATCCGATAAGGACGAACCACGCACTCGTAGGATGCGCAACAAGAGCGGCAGACCCATACCAGTTCCGATCAGTCCCGGTGTTGCGAAGGGGTCCTTCCATGGCTGTTCCGCAGTGATGCCTACAGGCAGTTCCACAACACCTTCCCCGGTGAACATGTGGAAGACGCGCACCTTGCTGAAGCGCTTGGCCCAGACGGGGAGCGCGGTCTCCAGGAAGACCTCCCCGGCACCCGTTGGGAATTGCCGGGTGAAGAGCCAGAGCTCCTTCACTGTGCCGCCACCCGCATCCATGAGTCGTGCAATTGATGGAGCCGTTGGCAGAACTTGCTGTACGTGACCTCGGCGTTGAAGTGCTGCGACCAGTGTGCCCGGACCCCGGCACGGAAGTCTTCGGTGCAGGCCGGTCCGGAACGGAACGTGTCGAGCGCTTGTGCAACGGTGGTGGCCTCGACATCCAATGGAAGGAGCGTACCGGTATGTTCGTTCACCAGTTCGCGCACGCCCCCCGCATCAGTGGCCAGCAAAGGAATCCCGAAGGAGGCCGCCTCCTGCAAGGCCACGGCCACGCCACCTTCCGAACTGCTAAGGTGTACCGCAAGGTCCACCGGATGCGTGGCGTAGTGCCGAATGATGTCCGCGTTCGCGGTTGCGCCGCGCAACTCGGCCTTGATATGCGTGGGCAAGGCAGCTGCCCGCTTGCGCAAACGTTCAAGTTCCGGTCCACCACCGAAGTGGATCCAGTGGACGGGTGTTACGACCAGAGCCAACGAGTCGATGAGCAGATCGATGCGCTTCAACGGAATGGCATGCGAGCAGGAAGTGATACGCAGCACAGGGTCCGGAAGCCAAGGCCCGGCACCGTGATCGCGGGTGCCGAGGCGTGCAAGCTCGAAGCGTCCTGCATCCTTCGGATAACGTTGCAGCAGATGGTCCAGGCCTGCTTGCGATGCGCAGAACACGTGGTCCACGGAAGCCATCTCATAGCGCCGGAAGGGCAGCCAGCCCCGCTCGTTGCGGGTCTCGTACAGGTCGTAGCCGTGCATGCGGCTCACGTACCGGAAACGCGGATCGCGGCGGTGGATCATGGCCAGGGAACTCACCCAGTCCTTGGACCAGAAGGAGTACGCCATCACGTGGCGCGGATCGAAATCGGGCATCAGGCACTCCTCCATCTGCTCGGTGCGGCGCAGCACCTGTGCGATCCGGCTACGGGCGTAGGACCATTGGGTGCGAAGTATCCGCCAGGAAGGTGCATCGTACGGCAAGGATGCCAACATGGCCAGCACCGCGGGTGCGCGTTTTGCCATACTCCCCAGCGGAGCCGCGGCATACGGGTCGGGGAAGAGTACCGTGGCCTGGGCGTTGGGAGGCATGGGGCGTGCCTCGCCCTTGGC
>CAYQMC010000121.1:0-5217 GCA_964418285.1 uncultured Chryseobacterium sp. | reverse complement strand
TTCCACCCGAAATCGGGCATGCGGTACAGGAGCATCCGCCAGGCACGCCGCAAACGTTCGTCCAGCAAAGCCTTATCGAAGGTCCCTGTTCCGGCGTTGTGTGCCCGGATGCGATCGCACCAGGCCCGGAACGCCTGAAGGCTTTCGGCATCCGGTGGGTGATGCTGGAAGTAGCGCGCCGTGTAGAGGTGTACGTCCAGGTCCGCGTCGCTGAGCGGGAAGCCCAGTTCACCAAAAGCATGGCGGAAGAGCACGGAAAGATCGGCCTTGCGATCGCGCCCGGCGGAGCTGTTCTGCGGGCCCACGCGGTACTGTACCAGCGCACGGTCCAGGTTGGCCATGCGGGTAACGCGGGCCAGTTCCAACTGCTGCATCCAGTCCTCGCCGAAGCGCGGCCATTCGGCGCGGTAGCGGATGCCATGCTGCAGCAGCACCGACCTGCGCAGGGCCAGCACCGGTTGGAACAGCGCCACGCCGAACAGCAGTTCGACCCGGAGGGCTTCATGTTCCAAGGGCACCTTGTACACTTCGCCCGGGCGGCCCAGCAGGTCCATATGGGCGCTTACCGCTCCAAGTTCCGGATGAGCATCCAATTGGGCCACCTGCGCCGCGATGCGGTCCGGCAGTTGCACATCGTCGGCATCGGCGCGCAGGATGTAGTCGCCACGTGCTTCGTCCATGCCACGCTGTGCGGCAAGGCCCGGACCCACGTTCTGCTCCAAGGCGATGATGCGCAGGCGCGGATCGTCCATTGCACGCAAACGCAGCAGGCTGTCGTCGGTGCTTGCATCGTCCACGGCGATGAGTTCGAAGTCGCCGTAGCTCTGCGCGAACAGGCTGTTGAAGCAAGCCTCCAGGAAGGGTGCCTTGTTGTACACGGGGACCACAACGCTAACCTTCATGGCTTCGCGGATCGGCCCAGCAGGGCGTTGGTGCGCACCTTCAACAGGTACAATAGACGGTCCTTCGGCCAGCCCTTGCTCAGGCGCAAATGCTCCAGCGCAGCCCCGGCGCCATGCTGCGGCAGGAAGTGGAAGAGCCGTTCCCACGAACGTTCCATACGCGCTTCGAAGGCCCCCTGCGGGTACAGGCCGCGTTGGCGTTGTATCTCCACCACACGATCGACCCACTGCCTGAAACCGCGCACCAGCGCACGGTCCACCGGAGCCACGAAGGTGGGTTTGGTCATCAGGTGGTAGCGGATGTTCTCGTCGGTCGGTTCAAGCCCCAGCACCGGTAGACCCACGCGCAGCACGGCCTTCCAGCGCTGCTGCATGTCCTGCCCGTGACTGATGTTCTGCTCACCCACCCTGTACCGCACCAAGGCCTTGTCGATGTTGCCGAAACGGGTCACCGCGCTGGCATGCACGTAGAACAGCCAGTCCTCACCGATGCGGGGCCACTCGGGCTGGAAGGCCAGACCATGCTCCACCAGCACACTGCGCCGGTAGATGGCGGTGGGCTGGAACACGGGCACGGTGAAGAAGGATTCTGCCAGCAAAGCATCGGGATCCAACAGCACGCTACGCTCGGTAGTGGGGTCGTGCAGTTCCACCACACGGCTACCACTGATGCCGATGTCGGGATGCACGTCCATGAAGGCCACCTGTGCGGCAAAGCGCTCCGGCAGCGCCACATCATCGGCATCCATGCGGATGATGTATTCGCCTTGGGCGCGGTCCATGGCGGTGCGCACCGCTGCGGCCGGGCCACCGTTGCGCTCCTGGACAAGCACCTGCAAACGCGTATCCGAATAGGAGCGCAACACCGACAGGCTATCGTCCGTGCTGCGGTCGTCCACGGCGATCACCTCGAAGTCCGTGAAGGTCTGTGCGAACACGCCGTCCAGGCATTCCCGCAGGTAGGGAGCCTTGTTATACACGGGGATCACAACACTGACCTTCATGAGCGGACAACGCCGGGCGTTGGGGGCATTCAAAGAAAGAACATTCCGATGGGTGGGTGACAGGTCGTGGGGATCATGAACGTGCGGGGGCTACCCACATGTCGTCCCCAAAGGGACTGGTATGCCGAATGTCGGTATCGCTAACGGGCTACCTATATCTCGTCCCTAAAGGGACTTGGAATACGATGCGACACCGACGTAGTCTACCTACATGACGTCCCTAAAGGGACTGGCAAAACGGTTTGGCACCAACGTATTCTAACATATTTCGTCCGTAACGGGACTCATCACGCGCGGCCCTTCAGCAACGCTGCGATGGACTTGCGCAATGCGATGCGCATTTGGCCAAGGTGGTAGCGCAAGGGAAGTTCCGGTTCCGCTTCACCTCGGGTGTCGAAGGTGTGGATGATGGAATACAAGGTCTCCGGGCGCAGCCATGCCAAGGTCTCCAGGTCCTTGCGCATGCGCTCGTGGTGAACGTGCAAGGCAGCGATGTCCTTTACGCGGTAACGCCCGAATCGGAACTGCCTCGCATACAGTGTGTCGATGGCCGAGAGGATGCGTTCATCCCTGGCCGCGTAGGCTTCCAGACAGGCCACATAGCAGCCCAGCAGGAAGGCGAACGCGTAGGCCTCGTCCGGCGCGTTGGAAATGCTCTCGGGGCGGACCAGATAGAGGTAGAGGTCCTCCGGCACCAGCACTACACGCTTCGCGGCAGCGAAGGCCCCCACGCACACGATGTGGTCCTCGCCCGCATCCACCGAACGTGGCAAGGGTATCGCAGCGGACTTCACGATGACCTCACGCCGGAAGAGCTTGTTCCACAGCACGCCGGAGCCGAACTCCAAGCGGCTGAAACGGCCCAGCGGATCATCCTCAATGACCTTGCGTTCCGTGGAACGCACCTTGTGCCCGAGCGGTGCTCCGGCAGGATCAACCGTTAGCGCATTGCAGATCGCGATGTCAGCACTTGCATCGGTGATGGCCTTCAACAGCGTTGCGAACATCTCCGGCCGCACCCTGTCATCACCATCCACAAAGCCGATGTAAGCACCCGTTGCACGCGCCACGCCCAGCGCCCGGGCCGCATGCGGACCACCGTTCTCCTCGGGATGCAGCACCACCAAGCGATGATCTTTGGCCGCCATACGATCAAGAATGGCCGCCGTATCGTCCGTGGACCGGTCGTTCACCGCGATGATCTCCACCGCACGATGCGTTTGCTCTAGCAAGGAATTGATGCAGCCCTCCACGTATGCCGCTACGTTGTAGCACGGCACAACCACCGAGATCAGCGCATCGGAAGCGCCATTCGCATTGCTTCCAGAAGGGGTTCCAGGGGCTACCATGGGTTGCCGCGCAAGGTACATGGGAAGGGATCAATGGGTGGAGGACCCGTGCCATAAACCCATCCGAGGGCCAAAGGTCCGATACGTATCGGACCGGCAAATACCACTCCGATATGCATATGAGCAAGGCGCAGCCGTGGGTTCATCGACAACGTCCCACGTTCCAATTGGAGGGCCCAAGGCCCGGCACATCTCCTATCCGAGGGCCAAAGGCCCGACACATACCAGCCCACGGCGCAGCCGTGGGTTGGTCGACAACGTCCCACGTTCCAATTGGAGGGCCATCGGCCCGGCACATCACCCACCCGAGGGCCAAAGGCCCGGCACATACCAGCCCCATCCGTCAGTCCCACATGTAACGTTCATCGAACTCCAAACCATGATCGGTAAGGAGCTTCCGATACTCCTCTTGAAAACTCATCGTACGATGATGTTCCTCCTGACCGTCTATGTACGCCAAGGCTTCATCAAGATCACGGTAGTAGATGGATAGTGATGCATACCCCCTTTGCCATGCAAAATCGATCGGACCATTCTCTTGTTGCTTGATCCACCGTGAGGAATTGGCCTTCACATGCTGGAGCAGGTCGGCAACTGTGGTTGTTCGCGATAGCCGTACGGCGAGGTGTACATGGTCCTCAACACCATTCACCCGGTAACATTCACACCCGTCCAATGATCGAACGGTTCCGGCCATGTAAGCGAAAAGGGAAGGACGCAGGGCTTCCTTCAACCATGGATGACGGTGCTTAGTGCTGAATACGAGATGAACGAGAATTTGGCTGAATGACTGGGGCATGTTGGTGGTGTCTGGAGGTTATCATAAAGGTCGAAATTCTTCCATGCGGAACATGCTCAAGGTGAACGGTTCTATTTCCTCCGAATATGTGGGATCGGCTTTCGACATCATGTGAGATACTCGAGGAGAACCATGTGTCGCGCCTTTGGCGCTCTGATAATGTATCGCGTTCGTAGACCTATAGCGGGGCCATAGGCTGGTATGTGTCGGGCCTTTGGCCCTACCTGCGGGGGGGGCGATCCGCGAGTGGGACGGTACGATATCCATATGTGCCGCGCCTTTGGCGCTCTGCTCACGTGTCGCGTTCGTTGACCTATGGCGGAGCCATAGGCTGGTATGTGTCGGGCCGTTGGCCCTGCCTGCGGGGGGCGATCCGCGAGTGGGACGCCATGATATTCATATGTGCCGCGCCCTTGGCGCTCTGATCACGTATCGCGTTCGTAGACCTACGGCGAAGCCATAGGCTGGTATGTGTCGGGCCGTTGGCCCTGAACCCCTATCCCACCATCCGTCGCACTCCCACCTTCACAGCATAGAGCCACTTCCCGAACGACCAATTCCCCGTTATGCGCATATGGGCCATGGCGGCGCCAACACCTTCATCGGCGATGAGGTGGAAGAGGCGTTGCCAACGGCGCTCGAGTTCGGCTTCGAAAACATCGGGCGTGAAGGTGCCGTGCGTGCGGTTCCATGCCACGAGCTTCTCCTGCCAGGCACGCAAGGCGTGCACACGACGCGCATCGTAGCGGCCGCGCAGCATGCGGTGGAAGGCCAGGTGCAGGTCCACCTCGGCATCGGTGGCGGGAATACCGAAGAAGTCGAAGGTGGCGCGCTCCAGGGCGAAGCGGTCGTCCATGGGGTCGCGGCCGTGGCGCATGTTGTTGTCGCCCATGCGGTACTCCAACAACACTTCTTGGATGTTGGCGTAGCGTGCATGGCGCCCCACGGACAGTGCGAAGAGGTAGTCCATCCCGGGGATGCGCCACCCGGGAATGCAACGCAGGCCGTGCGCCTCGATCACCGAGCGGCGGAAGGTGGTGGCGCCATAGATCACCGGCATGCCGAAGAGCATCACTCCCCGACACTCGCGGTCGGTGGCGTACATGGGCGTGATGCGTTCCGGCGCACCCAGCACGCGGATGTGCGACCCGCAAGCACCGAGG
>CAYQMC010000120.1:0-9345 GCA_964418285.1 uncultured Chryseobacterium sp. | reverse complement strand
CAGGTTGTGATGTGCAGCGAGGTCTTGGTTACGTGTACAACTGGGACGATGTGGATGCGACGTGTGCAGGTGGCATCGGTTATGGTGGCCCTACTCCACCGCCACCAGCCATCGGAGTGGACTTCTTTGAAGGTCCTTTCCAAGATTTTGATGAAGTGGACAACCCAGGCCCCGACCAGGGACTCACATGCCAGGAATACCAGCAACAGGGTGGTATCCCATACAAAGGCCTCGGTATCGGATATGGTGACGGCGTGGCTGACAATGAGCGCTTCGGGATGCGTGCATACATCTACTTCAACCGCCAGTCCTCCAATAGCAACATAACCGACCCCGCAATAGCTACGGACTTCTACAACTACATGCGCTCCATTTGGCGTGGTAACCAGCCGCAGGTCTACGGTGGCAATGGCTTCTCCAATGATGGTACGGGCACGCGGGCCTTCTATATGTTCCCTGCGGAAACGGACCCGATCGGATGGGGTACCAACTGCGTTCCACAGGATCCATGGCTCGACCAGGACCAGAGTATCGTGGACCGTCGTTTCGTGCAGTCCGCTGGCCCCTTCACCCTGGAGCCCGGTGCGTACAACAACATCACTGTCGGCGTGGTATTCGCCCGCGCACCACAGGGTGGTGCCAGGGCTAGCGTGGCGCTGATGAAACTCGCCGACGACAAGGCCCAATCCTTGTTCGACAACTGCTTCAAGATCTTGGACGGACCGGATGCGCCGGACTTGGACATCCGCGAGTTGGACCGTGAACTGATCATCTACTTGACGAATCCGGAGGGCAGCAATAATACCAACGAGCAGTACGAAGAGCTTGACCCGAATATTCCGGAAGAGGACGTGGATGGCAACCCCTACGATCGTCTCTACCGCTTCCAAGGTTACCTGCTTTACCAATTGCGTGATGCCACGGTCAGTGTGGCGGATCTTGACGATCCAGAATCCGCACGATTGGTCTACCAAGGAGATGTGCGTGATGGAGTGGGCCAGCTCATCAACTACGAGTTCGATCCGATCCTTGGGGTGAACGTGCCAACGGAAGCGGTGAACGGATCCGACACCGGCGTTGTGCATGCCATCCGGATCACCCGTGATGCGTTTGCCCAGAGCAACCCTGTGCTGGTGAACTTCAAGTCGTACTACTTCCTGGCGCTCACCTATGGGTACAACAACTATGAACCATACGCTGTGTTTACCGATCCGCTCTCGGGATTGCAGGTACCCTCTGGGCAGGCACGGCCGTTCATCGCTGGTCGTAAGGCCGCCTTTGGTGCGATCCGCAGTTATGTTGGTATTCCACACAAGCCAGCTCCGGAAGCGGGCGGTACCATCCAGAACGCACCCTTCGGAACGCCGCTCGCGGTTACCCGACTGGAAGGCCAGGGCAATGGTGGCTTGCGTCTTGAACTGGAGCCCGCCACCGAGGACGCGATCATGACCAGCGGTACATGGCGCCAGGATGAGTTGCGCTACAAGGCTGGTTCGGGCCCGGTCGACGTGCGCATCGTGGACCCCCTCCGCGTGCCGGCTGCCGGATTCGAGATGTGGATGCAGGACAGCATTACGCCTGGTGACTTGAACGATGCATACTGGTACATCGTGAATTTGAATACGGGCGAGACGCGTCAGAGCGACCGCACGATCGACCTGAAATACGAACAACTCTTGCTGGATTGGGGTATCTCGGTGAGCATTGGCCAGGTGCAGTACAGCACTGTCACGGTGGCGAGCCTGCCCCAGCGCTTCACCGAGCCTATCGGGTCGGGTTCCATCACCTTCGCCGATCCGTCCAAGGCTTGGCTTACCGGTATACCTGACGCGGAAGGCGTGGATGTACAGAACTGGATCCGCTCGGGTACGTTCACGAGCCCTGATAGTTCTGCGTTCGCCGATGTGCTCGGACTTGATGATGACCAGCTTTACGAAGGCATACTGAATGGTACATGGTCCCCTTGGCCATTGGTGGGTCGCACGGCATTCCAGCCTGCAGCCGGCCCTCCGCGCACGGGGGTTCAGCAGGGTCAGGCTCGTTCGCCGATCGGGGATATCCCAAGTGTTCAGTTGGTGATCACCGCGGACAAGAGCAAATGGTCCCGTTCGGTGGTCTTCGAACAGGAGAGCGACGCGACCCTTACGGAAGGTGGACGGCAAAAGATGGAATTGCGTGCTTCACCCAGCGTGGACAAGGAAGGCCGCAAGGCAGGGACTCCTGGCGCCAACAATGATGAGGCTACCCTTTTCGGAGCCCAACCCACGGGTTGCGGTTGGTTCCCTGGCTATGCCATCGATCTTGAGACCGGTGAGCGTTTGAACATCGCCTTTGGTGAGAACAGCTTCTGGGGTGGTAGCATCGGACGTGATATGATCTGGAATCCGACGTCGGAGCTGTATACCGCCTCGGGCGATCCGATCTTCGGTGGTTCGCACTGGATCTACGTATTCCGCAACGATCGCCGTGTGGCGGCCACCGACCCTTCGGCTACGGATGCTGCGCAACGTGTTCCTGCGTATGATGAGTCGCGTTACATCTATGAGCAACTCACGAATACCAGTGTGCAGGTCGATATCCGGATCTTCCGCGGAATTTCCTGGGTTGGAAGTGCGATACTGGCACCTGATCGGGAATTGCTGGAGACCGATGTGCGCATCGTGCTGAACGTTCGTAAGCCATATCTGCCGTATGTTACCTGGGCAGGCAATCCTGATCCCTTCACCCCCGAACGGAACAACGGCTTGCCCTTGTACAAGTTCTCCACGGACGGTTTCGCTACGGAGACCAATGTTCTCGTCGTGGCGGAAGAGTCGTTGGACATCATCAATGTGGTGCCGAATCCATACTACGCGTTCAGTGGCTATGAGACTTCGCGCTTGGACAACCGGGTGAAATTCATCAACCTTCCCCAGACCTGCACGATCTCCATCTACAACGTGAGCGGCACCTTGGTGCGTAAGTTCCGCAAGGACAACGACCTCACCTACCTGGATTGGGACCTGAAGAACACCAACAACATCCCGATCGCGGGTGGTGTGTACATCTGCCACGTGGATGTGCCTGGTGTGGGTGAGAAAGTGATCAAATGGTTCGGTTCACTGCGCCCGCTGGATCTACAGAACTTCTAAGCCGACCGCGACTCCTTAAGGAAGCATGGATATGATGCGAACGATAAACCGGTCAGGGGCGATGATCGCTGCCCTGGCGATGTTGACCCAGATGCCTGCAATGGCCGGCAATCCGGACCGAGCCGGCTCCGCAGGTGCCACCCAGTTGCTGATCAACCCATGGGCAAGGTCCTCCGGGTGGGCGCTTGCGAACACCTCCTCCGTGCGCGGGGTGGAGGCCATGTATGGCAACATAGCAGGCTTGTCCTATGTGAACAAGACCGAGGTCATGTTCGCCAATACCCAATGGCTTTCGGGCTCCGGAGTGACCATCAATAGCGTTGGCATCGGTCAGAAGCTCGGGGCATCCGGCGTACTTGGGATCTCGGCTACCACCATGTCCTTCGGCGAGATCGATGTGACGACGGTGGATGTACCCGAAGGCGGTCGAGGTACCTTCCGTCCGAGCATGGCCAACATCGGGCTCAGCTACGCCAAGAGCTTCTCCAAGAGCATACATGGTGGTCTGTTGATCCGTTCCGTATCGGAATCCATATCCAACGTGCGTGCCTCTGGCATCTGCTTCGACGCGGGTATCCAGTATGTCACCGGCCCCCTGGACAATGTTCACTTCGGGATCTCGCTCAAGAACGTTGGGCCAGCCATGCAATTCAGCGGTGATGGTCTTGCCGTGCAAGGTTTGGTCATTTCCGGAAGCGATCAGCTCACCTTGCAACAGCGTTCGGATCGATTCGAGATCCCTTCCTTGTTGAACATCGGCGCCGCTTATGATTGGCACATGAACGACATGCATCGATTGACCTTCGCGGGGAACTTCGTGTCCAATTCCTTCACTGCCGACCAAGGGATCGTAGGGGTGGAATACGCGTTCCGGAAGATGCTTCACCTGCGTGCGGGCTACCTCTACGAGGACGGCATCACGGATGACGCCGAGCGCACCACGGTGTTCACGGGCCCATCCGCAGGCCTTAGCGTGGACTTCCCCTTCGGCGACGAGAAGAAGTCCGCGGTGTCCATCGACTATGGCTATCGCACGACCAATCCCTTCTCCGGGGTGCACAGTATCGGTATCCGCATCAGCCTGTAAGGATCACTGCATATCTTTGGTGAAGAGGACCTCTCGGGGTCCTCTTCCGTTGTTACACCCAATGCCACGTGTCATGAGCAACCCCGCTTACTACACCGAAGAAGGTCTCCGCAAGTTGCAGGAGGAACTCCACCATCTACGCACTGTTGAGCGTCCGCACATCAGCCAACAGATCGCGGATGCCCGCGATAAAGGCGACTTGAGCGAGAATGCCGAGTATCATGCTGCCAAGGAGGACCAAGGCCTGCTTGAAGCCCGCATCGCCAAGATGGAAGAAGTCCTGGCCAGTGCGCGCGTGGTCGATATGTCGCAGCTTGATGATTCCAAGGTCTTCATCCACTCCAAGGTGATGGTGAAGCACGTGGACAATGGCTCGCAGCGTGAATTCACGCTCGTGGCGGAAAGTGAGGTGGATATCAAAGTGGGCAAGATCAGCGTGAGCTCACCGATCGGCAAGGGCCTCTTGGGTAAGTCGCGCGGCGAGATCGCCGAGGTGGTCACGCCGGCCGGCACCACACGTTTCGAAGTGATCGAGATCAGCCGCTGATGTCGAGCATCTTCACCCGGATCGTCAAGGGGGAGATCCCTTGTCACAAGATCGCCGAGGACGAACGTTTTCTGGCTTTCCTGGACATCGACCCGTTGCGCGAGGGCCACACATTGGTGATACCCAAGGTGGAGGTGGATCAACTCTTCGACCTGGAAGACGAACTCCTGGCCGGTATCCTGCCCTTTGCCAAGGATGTGGCCCGGAAGATCAAGACGGTGGTTCCCTGTGAACGCATCGGACTGACCGTCATCGGATTGGAAGTGCCACACGCGCACATCCACCTCATCCCCATCGATGGCATCCACGACATGGAGTTCAGCCGCCCCAAGCTGAAACTCTCACAGGAGGAGTTCGCGGCATTGGCCGAGCGTATCCGCAACGCCTAGTGTGGTAACCCTGAAGTACGTTGACTAAAGATCCGCCACTATTTCTTCTTCATGCAAGGCGGGACATGCACGGCGTAGCTGTGGCTCGGCGAAATGTTCCAACGCAGCAAGAAGGAGAAAGAGGGGTGGAGATGGTTCATGAACTTCAGGGTTATCACACTAGACCACCCGGTCCGGGTTGTTCCGCAAGAAGGAGCCCCAGTCCTTTCCACCTCCTCCGCTGCCGCGTCCCTTGGTGATAGCTGTCAGGCCGCTGTTGGCGAAGTGGTGGCACACCGCCACGGCCAAAGCGTCCGTGGCATCTGTGCTGCTGGGCAGTTTGTCCAGTTTCAGAATGCTCAGCAGCATTGCAGCCACTTGGTCCTTGCTGGCGTTGCCGTTGCCGGTGATACTCTGCTTCACACGTTTCGGTGCGTATTCCACCACGGCGAGGTCCCGTTGCAGCGCAGCAGCGATTGCCACACCTTGGGCTCGGCCCAGCTTCAGCATGCTTTGCACGTTCTTACCGAAGAATTGTGCTTCGATGGCCAGGTCATCGGGTTCATACCGCTCGATGATGGCCGCTGTTTCACGGAAGATGGCCTGCAATTTCAAGGTGTGATCGTCGCCCACGGTGAAGCGGATCGCACCGGCTTCCAAAAGGCTGGCCTTACCGTTCTCCACCAACAGCACGCCGAAGCCCATCACAGTGGTTCCGGGGTCTATGCCCAGGATGATGCGCTCCGTGGGGTGGGGCCTACTTTTGACCTTCAAGCTGTCGTTCAACGCACTCATGTTCTCCGGTCGCACCCTGCTCCAGGTCTTTCGTTGGGGGATCTTCCTGTTGGCTTGCGGCTTCCTGTACACACAGGTGCAGGCGGATAAAGGTACGCGGGCGATCCATGCGCTTCAGGCACTGCCGGGCGATACCACAGCCATGCTCCTTGTCGGGTCGGGAGGGCTTCTGGTGCTCGTGAACTGGGGCATCGAAGCGCTGAAATGGCGCATGTTGGTGGCGCACCTGCAAACCATCACCTTCCAACGGGCGTTCATTGCCACGGTGGCCGGGACCAGCATAGGCCTCATCACTCCGAACCGTACTGGCGAATTCGTGGGACGGGTGCTCTTTCTCGATCCACAGCACCGCTTCGGCGGTGCCTTCGCAACCGCACTGGGGAGTATCGCACAGTTCGTGGTGACCTTGGTGGCAGGCGGCTTCGCCCTGGTGCTCCTGATGGCCCTGGGCCATGCACTCCCGTGGCCGGATGGCTGGTACTCCAGTGCTTTGGTCTCGTTGACCGCCTTGGTGTCCGCAGGTGCTTTGGTGCTGTACCTATTTCCAGGCCTGCTGCGCCACTTGCTATTGCTGGTACCCATGCTGCAACGGTTGAAGAAAGCTTCTTCCGTGCTGGATACCTACGCCCGTCGCGAGCTGTTCGCAGTGCTGGGGCTGAGTGTACTGCGCTATGCCGTGTTCACCACACAGTTCGTGCTGCTGTGCATGGCCTTCCATGTGGGCACATCGGTGGGTACTGCCCTGCTCGCCATTCCGGTCGTCTATCTGGTAAGCACGTTGGTCCCAACGGTGCTGCTTACGGAACTGGGTGTTCGTGGCAGTGCTGCGGTGGCCTTCTTCGGGCCGCTTGGCGCGGATGAAGGTGCTGTACTTCTGGCCACCACCGTGCTCTGGCTTCTGAACCTGGTCTTGCCGGCCGCTGTGGGAAGCGTGTTGCTCGTATCGGCCCGTATACGCCTTGCCAAGGCATGAGCATAACACTCGTCATCGCCCTGTTGGCTTTCGGTTCGGCACTGCTGCACGCTGTGGTGCTCGACATTTGGCGCCAAGCTATCACGCGGGCGAAAGATGGAGCCGCAACTCCAGAACGAACCCATCCACCGCTGCCGATCACGGTACTGATCCCTGCCCGCGATGCGGCTGCAACGATCATTCCCCTGTTGCAGGACCTCAACGCCCAGAGCTATCCCCGCGAGTTCCTGGAAGTGTTGGTGGTGGACGACCATAGCAGCGACGGGACGGCAGCTGCGGTGCAGGGGCTGGCACGCACATGGCCGGGCTTGCGCCTGATCCCTGCGGAAAGCGGCCACGGAAAGAAGGCCGCCATCATGCAAGGCGTGGAGGAAGCGACAGGCTCGGTGGTGCTGGTGACCGATGCGGATGCGCGCTGCGGACCCGGTCGGATGGCGTGCATCGCGGAATACTGGCAGAAGGAGGATCCGGCTTTGTTGCTGATGCCCGTACATACCACGGGAGGCAGGGGCATGGTAGCCTGGTTGCAACGCAAGGAACAAGCGGCGCTACAAGCGGCCAGCGTGGGCAGCGCCATGGGCGGTAGGCCGGTACTGGCCAATGGGGCCAACATGGCCTTCTCCCGTGATGCCTTTCGGTACGTGGGCGGTTTCAACGGGGATCGCCGTGCAAGTGGCGACGATATGTTCCTGTTGCAACGCATGCGGCGGAACCGCCAGAAGGTGTCGTTCCTCGCCCATCCCGATGTGCTGGTCCGCGTGCAGCCCGAGGCGAACTGGGGCGGCTTTTTTTCACAACGACTGCGTTGGGCGGGTAAGATGTGGGCCTACCGCGACGGGGCAGGCCTGCTTGCGGCCGGTGCCGCCGTGCTCTTCCCTTGGGGCCTGCTTGCGGTCACGCTATGGTTGTTGGACAATGTACAGGTGGGGCAGGGGTTGTTCTACACGCTCATCTTCCAGGCTGCCGCGTGGGTCGTGTGGTTGGTGCCCATCCTGCGGCTCGTTTCGGCCATGGAGCGCAGCTTCGCGCATGCCAGTGCTGTGACGGATCCACGGAAAGTGGACGGAGCTTGGTCCACCATTCCGGCCGTGCTGCTTTTCAGCCTCTATGCCCCATTGATCGCGATCGTGTCGATCTTCGTCCGCCCCATTTGGAAAGGCCGCCGCATTTGAGACCGCCAGAACCCGGAAGCCAAAGCCTTGGCAGCATTGCCTTGCGCCGCCTGTTGCGCGACCGCAATGCGTTGGTGGGCATGCTGCTCATCGGTACCGCCTTGCTGGTGGCCCTGTTGGGTGGTATCATCAGGCCGGATGCATCTCCCTGGGCCAACCGGCAGGTGTTGGGCATCAAGGACCAGCCTCCGGGTTTCGAGGCCGGTCTGCTAAGGGTCCCGCGTACTGAAGATGCCGTGCCCTGTGGCATCTTCGACCGCATGCTCTTCGGTGGTTGCAACGAGGCATGGGACCTGATCCCGGTGTATCGCTTCACCACGGGCTCGGATAGTATCCACTTGGAAGAATTCAACGGATACAACGACCTGGTGCCGGGAGCCGAGCGCCGCTTCGCCTTGCGCGAACTGTTACCAACTGGTGTGGACATACCCAGGGATTCCATGGCTTTGGAGGAATTGCTCTTGGTGCAGGAGCGCTTCCCACTCGGCACGGACAGCTTCGGTCGTGATGTCCTGAGTCGTTTGATGGCCGGCACGATCATCTCGCTCAGCGTTGGCTTGATCGCCGTGCTGATCTCCTTGCTGATCGGCATTCCGCTTGGCGCCTTGGCGGGTTACTTCCGTGCCGAAGCACCGTCGTTCAAGCTCTTCGGTCGTCGTTTCCGCTGGCCGGTGGACGATGTGATCATGTGGCTGGTGAACGTGATCTGGAGCATACCTACGTTGCTGCTCGTCATCGCGATCACGCTCGCCTTGGGCAAGGGTTTCGTACAGGTTTTCATCGCAGTGGGCCTCACCATGTGGGTCGAGGTGGCGCGCATCGTTCGCGGCGAGGTGATCCGCACCCGCGAGATGGAATACGTAGAAGCTGCCAAAGCACTTGGCTACACCAACGGCCGCATCATCTTCAAGCACATCCTGCCCAACGTCATGGGTCCGGTGATCGTGATCAGCGCCGCCAACTTCGCCACGGCCATACTGATGGAGGCGGGCCTTAGCTTCCTGGGCATCGGCGCCCAACTTCCCATGGTCAGCTGGGGCGGCATGATCCGCAGCTACTACCCGTATATCACCACGGAGCTCTGGCACTTGGCGCTACTGCCTGGGGTATGCATCATGCTGCTCACGCTTGCCTTTATGCTTGTAGGCAATGGTCTGCGCGATGCGCTGGACACGCGGAGCATTTCGGGGCGTTGATCGCTGACCAACGGACGGTGGTCACCAAAGCATGAGCGCCCCCACAAACACCACCGCCCCCACCGCCAACACCACC
>CAYQMC010000119.1:0-9346 GCA_964418285.1 uncultured Chryseobacterium sp. | reverse complement strand
ACCCCCCATTGCGCTTCAGATCGTCGCTCAATTGGTTCGGGTTCACGGTGATGGCGGTGTAGAAGTAGGTGAACAGCACCACCATCAGGAACAACGTGAAGTTGTAGAAGAAGCCAGTGCTGTTGGACATGCTCACCAACCACATGGGTGGTTCCTCGAAGGCCTGTGCCACGTACATCGGGATCAGCACGATGGCCTGTGCGAAGATGATGGGCATGACACCCGCAGCGTTCACTTTCAACGGGATGTAGTTGCGTACACCACCGTACTGCTTGTTCCCTTGCACGCGCTTGGCGAACTGCACCGGTATGCGCCGCGTACCCTGCACCAACAGGATGCAACCCGCGATGATGAGCACCCAGAGGACCACTTCCACAAGAAGCAGTACCAGACCGCCGCCGCCGGGACCCATACGGCCCACCACCTCCTGTGCGAAGGATTGGGGAAGCATGGCCACGATACCGATCATGATGATCAAGGAGATACCGTTGCCAAGACCGCGCTCCGTGATGCGCTCACCGAGCCACATGACGAACAGCGTGGAGGCGGAGAGGATCACGATGCTGGTGAAGAGCCAGAACTGGCTATCAGGACGTGCATCGGGTTCGATGGTGGTGTAGATGTAACCAGGCGCCTGGAACACACAGATGAGGATGGTGAGGTAACGCGTGTACTGGTTGATCTTCCGGCGTCCGCTTTCCTCCTTCTGCATTTTCTGCACGGCAGGCACCGCGATGCCCATCAGCTGCATGATGATGGATGCGGAGATGTACGGCATGATGCCCAATGCGAAGATGGACGCGCGGGTGAACGCACCACCGGTGAAGATCGCAAGGATCTCGGCGATACCTCCCCCACCGCTGGCGCTTGCCGCCATCTTCACGGAATCCACACCAGGAAGCACGATGAAGCTCCCGATGCGATAGATCAGCAACAGACCGAGGGTGATGAGGATGCGCGTACGCAGCTCATCGATCCGCCAGATGTTCTTGATCGTGTCGATCAGGTTCTTCATGCCTTATCGGATGCTACCATGGCAATTACCTGTGCGCTACCACCCTTGGCCTCGATGGCCGCTTTGGCGGTGGCGCTGAAGGCATGCGCGGTGATGTTCAAGGAGCCCTTCACTTCGCCACGACCAAGCACCTTCAGCTTGTCGTTCTTGGCGATGAGGCCGTTGGCGTAAAGCACAGCGGGATCGATCACGCTGAGACCCTTGCTCTCGGCCAGGGTCTGGAGCGCATCGAGGTTGATGCCCTTGTACTCCACACGGGTGGGGTTGGTGAAGCCGAACTTGGGCACACGACGGGTAAGGGACATCTGTCCGCCCTCGAAGCCACGCTTGCTGCTGTAGCCACTGCGGCTCTTGGCACCTTTGTGACCACGGGTGCTCGTACCGCCACGTCCGCTGCCTTGGCCACGGCCAATGCGCTTCTCCTTCTTGGTGGCCCCTTCGGCCGGTTTCAGATTGCTGAGATCCATGTCTTGTCGCCGTTCACCGGCGTGGAATTAGGTCGTTGTCGGTAGGTATCAGGCCTTTTGGACGGACACCAGGTGGTGTACTTTCTCCACCATGCCAAGGATCTGTGGGGTACCCTCCACTTCGGCGCGCTTGCCGATGCGGCCGAGGCCAAGGGCCTTCAGGGTAGCCTTCTGCCGCTGCGGGCACTTGATCTGGCTGTGGGTCTGGGTAATGATCAGCTTGCTCATGCTATGTCCGCCGATGCCTCGGCGAAGGCGGGGTCTTTAACCGTTGAATACTTTGTCCAGTTTCACACCACGCTGGCGGGCCACTTGGTTCGCGTCGCGCAGGTTGGTCAAGGCCTCGATGGTGGCCTTCACCACGTTGTGGGGGTTACTGCTACCCTTGCTCTTGGCAAGCACGTCGGTAATGCCGACGCTCTCCAGGACGGCACGCATGGCACCGCCAGCGATAACACCCGTACCGTGCGCTGCCGGCTTCAAGAACACTTGTGCTCCGGCATACTTGCCTTCCTGGCTGTGAGGGATCGTACCCTTCAGCACTGGCACCTTAACCAGGTTCTTCTTGGCGTCGTCGATGCCCTTGGCGATAGCCTCCTGCACTTCCTTGGCCTTACCCAGACCGTGGCCAACAACTCCGTTCTCATTGCCTACCACCACGATGGCGGCGAAGGTGAAGGTGCGGCCACCCTTGGTCACTTTGGTCACACGGTTCAGGGAAACGAGCTTGTCCTTCAGCTCGAGATCACTGCTTTTGACCTTCTTGATGTTCGTATCAGACATGGGGTCTTAGGATCAGAAATTGAGGCCTCCTTCGCGGGCGGCTTCGGCCAGGGCTTTCACCCGGCCATGGTACAGGTAACCATTGCGGTCGAACACCACCAGTTCGATGCCAGCCGCCTTGGCCTTTTCGGCGATGGCTTGGCCCACGATCTTGGCTTGCTCGACCTTGGGAACGCCAGAGGCCTTCTTGTCCTTCAGCGAGGAGGCGCTCACCAGCGTGCGGCCGGCCTCGTCGTCGATGATCTGGGCGTACATGCCCGTATTGCTGCGGTATACCGACAGACGGGGGCGTTCAGGCGTACCGTGTACGCTTTTGCGTACGCGTTGCTTGATCTTCAGTCGGCGTGCGATCCTATCGAATGCCATGGCTTTGCTTATTTACCAGCTGCTTTACCTGCCTTGCGACGCACCACTTCACCCACGAAGCGAACACCCTTGCCTTTGTAAGGCTCTGGTTTACGCAGCGAACGGATCTTGGCGGCTACTTGGCCGATGAGTTGCTTATCCACCGACTCCAGGCGGATGATGGGGTTCTTACCTTTTAGTTGTTCAGCGCTTACCGTGATCTGCGTGGGCAGGTCCAGGACGATGGAGTGCGAGAAACCGAGCGAGAGCTGCAACTGCTGCCCCTTGGTAGTGGCGCGGTAGCCCACACCCACCAGTTCCTGCTGGATCACAAAGCCTTCGCTCACGCCCTTCACCATGTTGGCGATGAGCGAGCGGTATAGGCCGTGCTTGGCGCGGTGCGGCTTGGCGTCGCTTGGACGCTCCACGGTCAGGACGCCATCATCCTGCGTTACCGTCAGGTCGGGGTCCACGGCCTGCTCCAAGGTACCCTTGGGACCTTTCACGGTCACCAGGTTCTTGTTGCTGATGGTGATCTCCACTCCCTTTGGAAGGGTGATCGGTGCTTTTCCAATGCGTGACATCTCGTTCCTTGGTCTTAGCTCACGTGGCACAGGACTTCACCACCAACATTGAGCGCTCGCGCTTCCTTGTCGGTGACCACTCCTTTGCTGGTGGAGATGATGGCCACGCCCAGGCCGTTGATCACACGTGGAAGGTCGTCCACATGGGCGTATTTGCGAAGGCCGGGACTGCTCACACGGGTGAGTTCCTTGATGGCGTTCTGCTGCGTGTGCGTATTGTACTTCAGGGCGATCTTGATCGTTCCCTGTTTGCCATCCTCTTCCATTTTCCAGGAAAGGATGTAGCCCTTGTCGTACAAGATGCGCGTGATGTCCCTTTTCAGGTTGCTCGCAGGCACCTCCACGACCTTCTTGCGCGCCTGGATGGCATTGCGCAAACGGGTCAAGTAATCGGCGATAGGATCGGTGGTCATGGTCTTGCTCTAATTACTTACCAGCTGGACTTCGTAACACCCGGGATCTTGCCCTCCAGGGCCATCAACCGGAACACGTATCGGGAAATCCCGAATGGGCGCATGTATCCGCGAGGGCGGCCGGTGAGCTGGCAACGGTTGTGCTTGCGCACAGAGCTGCTGTTGGCCGGCAACTTCTGCAAGCCTTCCCAATCGCCTGCCGCCTTGAGTGCGGCACGCTTGGCGGCATACTTCTCCACCATCTTCGCGCGCTTACGCTCGCGGGCTTTCATGGATTCCTTGGCCATGGTCTTGTCTGGTCTTGTCGTTTATTTCTTGTCGGAGAACGGGAAGCCGAGCTCGCGCAACAGCGCTTTGGCCTCCGCATCGGTCTTGGCGGACGTCACGACCGTGATGTCCATCCCTTGAAGTTTGCTCACCTTGTCGATGTCGATCTCCGGGAAGATGATCTGCTCCTTCACCCCGAAGGTGAAGTTGCCACGGCCATCGAACCCGCTGGCCTTCACACCACGGAAGTCACGGGTACGGGGCAGCGAAACAGCGATCAAACGATCAAGGAATTCGAACATGCGGTCACCACGCAAGGTGACACGAGCACCGATGGGCATGCCCTTACGCAGTTTGAAGTTGCTGATGTCCTTCTTGGAGATGGTCGGGACCGCCTTCTGGCCGGCGATGATGCTCATCTCCGCTACGGCATTCTCCACGATCTTCTTGTCGCCAACCGCGCTGCCGAGGCCTTGGTTCAGGCTCACCTTCAGGATGCGGGGCGTCTGCATGGGGCTCTTGTACCCGAACTCCTCACGGAGCTTGGAGGCCACCTCGTTGTTGTATTTGGCACGAAGCCTTGGAACGTAGCTCATCACTTGATCACCTCACCGGTGCGTTTGCTTGTGCGTACCAGCTTGCCATCCTTATCCTGCTTGCGACCGATGCGGGTGGGCTCTCCCGACTTGGGGTCGATGAGCATCAGGTTGCTGATGTGGATGGGGCCCTCCTTCTCCACGATGCCCCCTTGCGGGTTGGCCGTGGTGGGCTTGCTGTGTTTCTTGTTCAGGTTCAGGCCCTCGACAATGGCGCGACCATTCTCGCGGTCCACTTCCAGCACGCGTCCCTGCTTGGAGCGCGAAGTACCGGCCAGCACCTTCACCAGGTCGCCCTTCTTGATGTGTGTCTTCTTTTGCATGGCGCTGTTGCCTTAGAGCACCTCGGGTGCCAGGGAGATGATCTTCATGAACTTCTTCTCGCGCAGTTCCTTGGCCACAGGGCCGAAGATGCGGGTCCCCTTCATTTCGCCGGCGGCGTCAAGGATCACCACTGCGTTGTCGTCGAAGCGGATGTAACTCCCATCCTTGCGACGGGTCTCCTTCTTCGTACGCACCACCACTGCCTTGTGAACGGTGCCTTTCTTCGTGTTACCGTTGGGCATGGCGGCCTTGATGCTCACCACGATGGTGTCACCGATGCGCGCATAGCGGCGGCCGGTGCCACCCAGCACCCGGATACAAAGCACCTCTTTGGCGCCACTGTTGTCGGCCACGTTCAGCCTGGATTCCTGTTGGATCATCGCTCAGTGCGTTATTACTTGGCCCGTTCGATCACTTCCACCAAACGCCAGCGCTTCAACTTGCTCAGCGGGCGGGTCTCACTGATGCGCACGGTATCGCCGATATGCGCTTCCTCCTTCTCGTCGTGTGCCATGAACTTGCTGGACAGCTTCACGAACTTGCCGTATTTCGGGTGCTTCACCCGGCGTTCGACCAACACCACCACGCTCTTGTCCATCTTGTCGCTGGTGACGATGCCGACACGTTCTTTCCTCAGATTGCGTTCCATGGCGCAGACTTATTTCTTGGTGATGTTGAGTTCGCGCTGGCGAAGCTCGGTGAGGATGCGGGCCACGTCCTTGCGCTTGTGGCGCAACTGTACAGGGCTCTCCACGGGGCTCACGGTGTGGTTGAAGCGAAGCTTGGTGAGGCCACTACGCTCCTCCTGCAGCTTGTCCTGCAACTCCTGCACCGTCAGGTCCTTCAATTCGGTTCCTTTCTTCTTCATCGCTGTGGCGATTATTGGCCGTCGTAATCCTCGCGGACGACGAATTTGGTCTTGATCGGCAGCTTCTGGGCGGCAAGGCGCAATGCCTCCTTGGCCGTCTCCGTGGATACACCGTCGATCTCGAATATGATGCGTCCGGCGTGGCATATGGCCACCCAATGGTCCAATGAACCCTTACCCTTACCCATCCGGACTTCGGCGGGCTTGCTGGTAACAGGCTTATCGGGGAAGATCTTGATCCACACCTGTCCTTCACGCTTCATGTAGCGCGTAAGGGCGATACGGGCGGCTTCGATCTGGCGACTGGTCAGCCACACGTTCTCCAAGCCTTTCAGTCCGAAGGACCCCAGGGCTACACGGTGGCCGCGCTGGGCAACACCCTTCATCTTGCCCTTATGCATATTGCGGCGTCTGCTCCGCTTCGGTTGCAACATGGCGCTTAATTATTAGGACGGTTCGTTCCACGGTTTCCTCCTCCACGACGGTCGCCACCAGGGCCACGACGGTCACCACCAGGGCCACCCGGGCCACGGCGATCGCCACCGCGACGATCAGGACGGTCACCACCCATACGGGGGCCTGCGGGGCCACCCTTGGGCTGACCTTGGTTGGGGCTCAGGTCTTTCTTTCCGTACACCTCACCGCGCATGATCCAGCACTTGATGCCGATGCGGCCCATCTTGGTGTGTGCTTCGGTGATGGCGAAATCGATGTCCGCACGCAGCGTGTGCAGCGGTACGCGACCTTCACGGTAGCTCTCCGTACGAGCGATCTCAGCTCCGTTCACGCGACCACTTACGGTCAACTTGATCCCTTCGGCCCCCATGCGCATGCTGCTGGCAACGGCCATCTTCATGGCGCGGCGGAAGCTGATGCGACCTTCGAGCTGGCGGGCGATACTATCTGCCACCAAGCGGGCATCCAATTCCGGACGCTTGATCTCGAAGATGTTGATCTGCACGTCCTTGCCGGTAAGCTTCTTGAGCTCCTCGCGCAGCTTGTCCACTTCGGTTCCCCCCTTGCCGATGATCACACCGGGGCGGGCACTGTTGATGGTGACCGTAACGAGCTTCAGAGTGCGCTCGATGATGATGCGGCTCACGTTGGCCTTCTTCAGGCGAGCCATCAGGTACTGCCGGATGTGCTCGTCCTCGACGAGCTTGTCCGCGTAGTTCTTGCCGCCGTACCAGTTGCTGTCCCAGCCCTTCACAAAGCCAAGGCGGTAGCCGATCGGATGTACTTTCTGTCCCATGGTAATGCTTCTCGGCTCTTAGTTGGCGGTATCAACGATAAGGCTCACGTGGTTGCTGCGCTTCTGCATGCGGTAGGCACGGCCCTGTGGGGCTGGCAACATCCGCTTCAGGCCGCGTGCCTCGTTCACTTGGATGCTCTTCACCATCAGGCCGGCCTCATCGGCCTTGCGGCCCTCGTTCTTGGCCTCCCAGTTGGAGATCGCGCTCAGCAGGAGCTTTTCCAGATCCCGGCTGCTATGGCGGGTGCTGAAGCGCAGGATACCAAGCGCCTTATCCACCTGCTGACCACGGATCAGATCGGCCACCTGGCGCATACGGCGCGGCGAGGTGGGCACGTTGCGCAGCTGCGCGTTGGCCACGGTCTTCTTGGCCTCCTTGCGCGCATCGGCTGCTAGTTTCTTACGGGCTCCCATCGGTCCTTATTTCTTCTTGTTGCCGGAGTGGCCGCGGTAGGTGCGCGTAGGGCTGAACTCGCCCAACTTGTGTCCCACCATGTTCTCGGTCACGTACACCGGGATGAACTTATTGCCGTTGTGCACGGCGATCGTGAGGCCTACGAACTCAGGTGAGATCGTGGAAGCGCGCGACCAGGTCTTGATCACGTTCTTCTTGCCCGTTGCCTTGGCGTCATCCACACGCTGGTTGAGCTTGTAGTGGATGTAAGGCGGTTTCTTTAGTGAACGGCTCATTGTACTTCGGTTGGGGCGTGAGGTCTCGCGCTCTTCTTAGGCGCCCTTCTTGGCGTTGATGCGTTCGATCATGAACTTGTTCGATGGATTCTTTGGCCGGCGCGTCTTCAGACCCTTGGCCAATTGTCCACTGCGGCTCCGCGGGTGACCACCGGAAGCACGTCCCTCGCCACCACCCATCGGGTGATCGACCGGGTTCATGGCCACCGCACGGGTACGGGGACGACGACCCTGCCAACGGGTACGACCGGCTTTACCGCTCTTCTGCAGCATATGCTCCCCGTTGCCTACGGTACCCACCGTGGCCATGCAGGTAAGCAACACCATGCGCACTTCGCCGCTCGGCATCTTCAGGGTGGCGTACTTGCCTTCACGAGCGCTCAGCTGGGCGAAGGTGCCAGCGCTGCGGGCGATGGAGCCTCCCTTGCCAGGGTGCAATTCCACGTTGTGCACCACGGTACCCAGGGGAATATCGCTAAGCGGAAGGGTGTTGCCCACCTCGGGCGGAGCACCGGTGCCGCTAAGCACCACTTGGCCCACTTGCAGGCCATTAGGGGCCAGCATGTAGCGTTTCTCGCCATCGGCATAGAACAACAGAGCGATCCGCGCCGTGCGGTTCGGATCGTACTCGATCGTCTTCACCGTGGCAGGAATGCCGATCTTGTCACGCTTGAGGTCGATGACCCGGTAGCGTTGCTTGTGACCACCGCCGAGATAGCGCATGGTCATCTTGCCCTGGTTGTTACGGCCACCACTTCTCTTGGTGCCGCTACCGCTGGTAAGGGCCTTCTCAGGCACACCTGTGGTAATGGTATCGAAGTCCGTGATCACCTTGTGACGGGTGCCCGGAGTTACGGGATTGAGTTTGCGAATGCCCATGGCTCTCTAATGCTTCAGGGGTCAGATACTGCTGTACAGATCGATGGTCTCGCCGGTCTTCACCGTGACGATGGCCTTCTTGTAGGTCGAGGTCCTCCCCTTGAGGATGTTCGTCTTGGTGTAACGCGTGCGGGTCTTGCCGCGGCAGACCATGGTGCGTACCCCCGTCACCGTGACGTTGTACTCCTTCTCCACGGCCTGTTTCACCTGCACCTTGTTGCTGGTGCGGGCCACTTCGAACCCATAGCGGTTCTCCTTCTCGCCTTGGGCGGTCATCTTTTCGGTAACGATGGGGCGGATGATGATCTGGCTCATGGCTTACTTGGTAAGGGTGGCTTCCAGAGGTGCGATCGCTTCCTTCACGATCAGCAGTCCGTTGGCGTTCATGATGTCGTAGGTGCTCAACTCGCTGGCGGTCACCACACGGGCTCCCTGGATGTTGCGGGCGCTCAGCAGCACGTTGTCGTCCTTGGTTGGAACCACCAGCACGCTCTTGCGACTACCGAGTTCGAAAGCCTTCAACAGGGCCACGAAGTCCTTGGTCTTGGGGGCGCTCATGCTTACCCCATCCAGGACCTTGATGGAACCGTCCTTAACCTTGTGGGTAAGGGCACTGCGACGAGCAAGGTCCTTCACCTTCTTGTTCAACTTGAAGTGGTAATCGCGGGGGCGGGGGCCGAACACGCGTGCACCTCCTTTGAAGAGCGGGCTCTTGATGGAACCCTTGCGGGATCCACCGGTTCCCTTCTGGCGATGCAGCTTCTTGGTACTGCCGCTCACTTCGCTCTTCTCAAGGGTCTTAGCCGTGACTTGACGCTTGTTCGCCAAGTGCTGCTTCACGTCCAGCCAGATGGCGTGGTCGT
>CAYQMC010000118.1:0-9413 GCA_964418285.1 uncultured Chryseobacterium sp. | reverse complement strand
GGTTCGTTGGGCTGACGCACGTCGGGTTCGAGCTGCGTGTTCTCCATGAAGTTGCCGTCGTTATCGATCATGCCCACTTGCGGGATGCCGAAGTACATGCCGTTCTGCAGGCTTTCCCACCATACGGCGGTGCCTGTACCGGGCACGGGCATACCCACCAGCTTGCCCACACCAAGTGCACGGTAGGTCACGGGGAAGAGGTGGGCATCGCTGTAGTTGCTTTCGCTCATCACCACCGCGCTCGGGCGTTGCCATTTGAACTGGGGTTCGGTGCCCAGCTTCTGTCCGCGTGGTTCGATGCGCATGTACTGTTTGCCGCTAAGGAAAGTGGCCAGGTCGTCGTGCAACCAGCCGCCACCGTTGAACCGTGTATCCACCACCAGGGCCTTCTTCAAATGGTGCTTGCCCAAGGCATCCTCGTACACCTTGCGGTAGCTGCGGTCGTTCATGCCACGCACGTGCACGTAGCCGATGGTCCCTCCGCTCAGGCTGTCCACCAGGAATTCGCAGCGCTCGATCCAACGGTGGTAGAGCAACTGGTTCTCGGCTCCGCGTGTGATCGGCTTCACGGTCTCTGTCCAGCGTTGCTTGCTCGCCGGGTCGTACAGGTCCAGCAAGGTCGGTTTGTCCGCAGCGCGGTTCAGCAGCCGCTCCGGTGCTTCGGTCTTGAGCAGGGGTACGCCGTTGATCTTCTCGATCACCATGCCGGCCTTGATCTTCGTGCCTTCCTTCACGCACGGTCCCTGCTTCAGGACTTCGGTTATGCGCAGTCCGTCCTCCTGGTAGCTGTCATCGTAGAACAGGCCCAAGGTCGCGGTGGCATCGCCGTTCGGGTCACGGTGGCGGTAGCCCGAGCCGGTGTGCGAGGCGTTCAGCTCGCCCAGCATCTCGCTCAGCAGTTCGGCGAAGTCGTGGTTGTTATCGATGTGTGGCAGCATGCGCTGGTACTCCTTCTTGTAGAAATCCCAGTCCACCCCGTGCAGCTTGGGATCGTAGAACTTCTTGACCACCTGGCGCCACACATGTTCGAAGAGGTAGTCCCGCTCACGGGCTTCGTTGAGGGTCATCTCGCCGTTGATCCCGATGGACTTGACCTCCCCTTTGTCGATCTCGAGCGATCGGATGCCACCATCCACCATGAAGAAGAGGTGCTTGCCTTCCTTGTCGGTCATCAGGCCTCCGGCATCATCCGCCCCGAGCTTGCTCAGGATCTTGGTCTCTTTGGTCCGCAGCTCGGTCTCCCACAGGTCGTAACCTTTTTCGAAGCTCGCGAGGTAGTAGAGTTTTTCACCATCCTTGCTCAATACGGCACCGGAAAGGTCCGATGAATGGATCGTCAAACGCACGCGGCGGTCCTCGATGCGGTCCAGCTCGATGGTCAAGGGTTCCACTACGTCTTTTGGATCCTTGTCGTCCTTTTTCTTCCCTTTCTCTTCTTCCTTCTCCTTTTCTTTCTTCTCCTCTTCTTCTTTCAGCAGGGCGAATTCCTCCTTGCTCAGGTTGAACCGGTCGAGTGCTGCTTGCGTGAAGAAGGTGGCATAGATGTCACCCTGGCCTCCCCAACTGGCGTGGTTCTTCATCCCATCCCGGCTGCTGTAGGTCAGCATCGCTTTGCCGCCCATGGTCCACTCCGGTCCATAGTGCCCGTAACCGCTCTTGCTCAGGTCCACGACGGCTTGTGTGCCATCGGCCTTCACCAATCCGGCCTGGCCGATCCATTGTGCGTCACGCAGGAATTGCACCAGCAACCACTTGCTATCCGGGCTCCATGCGAAGTGTTGATCACCATCGCTGTAGCTGTAGTTGCGCTCTCCTGGCAGTACGGTTCGACTCTTCTTACCGGCCAGGTCGAATACGCGCACGGTGGTGCGTTCTTCCAGGTAGGCCACTTCCTTTCCATCGGGCGACCACGCGGGCTGGAACTCTTCGGCAGGAGTGGCCAGTAGTGCTTCCTCCTTAAGTATGGTCGCATTGAAGAAGTAGGGCTCTTCCTTGCGCGCAATGGTGGAGGTGTACAGGTCCCAGCTGCCGTTGCGCTCGGTGGCATACAGCAAGGTGCGACCATCGGGGCTGAAGCTCACGCTGCGCTCCTGCTCGGGTGTGTCGGTGATACGCCGTGTGGTACCCTCGGCCACCGAAGTCACGAACACTTCGCCCCGGTGTATGAAGGCTACTTCCTTGCTGTTCGATGATACCGCGAATTCGCTCACGTCGCCGCTCACCTTCACATTCCGTTCGGGGCTGTGGCGTTGGTCCATGGCGATGCGCACGCCCACCTTGGCAGGCTCGCCTCCATCGCTCATGGTATACAGGCTGCCGTGGTGGCTGAAGCACAGTGTGCCATTGTTGCTGATGCTGAGGTGCCGGACCGGGTGGTGCTTCATGAAGGAGACCTGCGACGCGGTACCACCGGTCGCAGCCACCTTGTGGATGTTGAATCCATCGGCCCCTTCCACCGCACCGGCGCCTTGCTCGCTGAGGAAGTAGACCGTTCGTCCATCTGCTGAGAACACGGCTTCACGGTCCTCACCACCGAAGCTGCTGAGTTGCTTGTACTCGCCGGAAGCCGGTGCATAGGTCCACACATCGCGAGTAACGCTGGATACGTGGTGTTTCCGGTGTTCGTCCTCATAGCCTTTCCAGTCATGGAACACGAGCAGGCTGCCATCTGCATTGTAGCGGGCATCCAGGGCCGGTGTCTCCAGTATGCGCTTGGCGCGACCACCGGATACAGGGACTTGGTAGAGTTCGCCAAGGCCCGGGCTGGGGAATTGCTGGTTCTTGCGATCGTCCTGGCGACTGCTGGAGAAGATGATGGAGCTTCCATCCGGGGTGAAGTCGCTTGGCGTTTCGTCCGCCGAGTGGAAGGTCAGGCGCGTTGCCATTCCACCTGCGGCCGGCATCACGAACACATCGTGGTTGCCGTGGCGGTCACTGCTGAAGGCGATCATCTTCCCATCGCGGGACCACACGGGGCGGGTATCGATGGCGGCGTGGGTGGTCAAAAGGGTCGCCGTCCCGCCTTCCGCGGGTACTTTCCAGAGGTCTCCTTGGTAGGTGAATACGATGGTGCTTCCATCCGGTGAAAGTGCCGGATACCGGAGCCAGAGCGCCTCTTCGGCCACGTCGGCCGGTTGTGCGCTCAAGTTCATGGCCAGCAGGCAAATTGCAAGGATCGCGGCAGTGCGTATCATGGTCGTTCGGCCTCGGGCTAATACCCGGGAGGGTCGAAAGTAGCTGCTCATCCGTTGTGTCGGTTTCGGAAAGGATGAATGGCCCGCACGTTCTGGGAACGGTTGCCGCTATTTGTCGCGCTGTTCCCTGATCTGCTTCATCAGCACTGGTGGAAGCATCACATCGAGCATACCTTCCCGCATGCCGCGCCATAGGAAATTGAAGATCCCCTTCTCGCGGTCCCGCAGTACCGAGAATTCGCCCGTGCGGTAGCGGTTGTCTTCCGGCATGTTCGTTCTACGAACGAGGGTATTGGCCAGCAGGGTAAGGACCTTGGCGCCATCCACGGAGCTGTTCAATTCCAAGCGCAGGTCTTCGTATTGCACTTCCACCGTGCCGGTCCCCATCGTGTCGTTTCCGCTCAAATGCATGTCCACGCGATGGATGCGCCCATCGGTGGCCTTTACCTTCACCAGGTTGTTGGTCATGCGGTTCAGTACCTCGAAGGGTACGTTCCGGAGTTCGGCATGCATCTCCACTGTGGCGCGCTTTGGATCCATCGGCAAACGCATGTCCAGCTTGGCCTGGCCGTGGCCGGCCAAGCGTGCTGTGCCGTTCAAGTGCAGATCAGGTGGATCAGGAACATGGGCATTCTCGACGCCCGTTACGGTGGCATCGATCCCTGTGAAGGAGATGGTGCCATACGGAGCACCGCGTTCATTGCGCTCGCTGTAGCTCACAGTGGCATTGCGCCCTTGGATGGTATCGATGGAAACCGGTATGGCCAGGTCGAGGATGAGATGGGATGGCAAAGGCTGGTGCTTGAACGCACCCTCTGGAATGGACTTGTCGCGGTGTATGGTGAAATCCATGCCTGCCACCAGTGCATGCCGGGCTCTGATGGCGCCATATTGCAGGTTGCGCTGCAGGTCGAATCCATGGAAGATGGCCGTATCGATGTCCAAGGCGTACAGCTCGATCTGCCGGTCCACCAGCTTGTGGTATTCGTCTGGTTCAACTTCAGGGATCAGCCGGATGCCTGTTACGTGGAGACTGTCCGCCGGCAGGTCCAGACGTAACGCATCGATCGCCAGTGTATAGAACGGATCCATGCCCAACTGGATGACATCCAGGGCGAGTGTTGTCCGGGCTTGCGTGAAGTGGATGTTCCCGCTGTCGGTCTGGGTGATGAGGATGCCTGTGGTCAACAGGTCCAGGCGTTGCACGGAAAGATCGGCCCGCCTGCCCCCCCGGTCGGTGGACGTTCCCGATCCACGGGTAACGACCAGCGTGTCCAAATACACAAAGGACAAGCCCGTTGGTTCCATTCCAGGCTCACGTCCTTCCTCTTCCCCCAACTCTGCATCGCTACGCTCCGGGGTCGTATAGGAATGTTCCACGGTGGGGGTGTGCACCATGATGCGACCGACGTGGAGTGTCTTCTGGAAGATCAATTTGCGCAAGGACACCCCATGAAGTTCCACTGTGTCGGCTGCAATGCGGAAGCGCATGACCGAGTCGTTGGCCAGCAACACTTCCGAGGGTGTCACCGAGAGGCCGGTCATGTGCAGACGACGACCCAGCAAATCGGTGTGCAGGCGCTCGAAGCGGACCTGGTATCCACTCGGTTCCACACGGGACAGCACGCTGCGCACTGCGCCTTCCACCAACGGGTCGATGCCCAGTACGGCAGCAGTGGCCAGTAAAACTGTGGCACCTACAACGAGGGTCACACGTTTCGCGCGTCGGGAAATGTTCATGGTGTGTGGTACGGACAAAGATGCGTAGGTCGGTTGCGATCTGGTTGCGGTCGTAGTGCTTTGGATCCATCTACCATCATTTCATACCCTTTGCCTTACCATTAAGCATCTCCGAGCGATCGGACTTGCGTTTCGTCACCCCCTATCTTCACATCAATGAACAAGGTGGATACGCGGCTCGCCACGATGCACTTGACCGGCGCTGGGCGCCTGATCGAGGTGCACTACCGCGAGGGGTTCGACCTTGATGTCGATGGCCTGATGGAGGTGCAGCTCCGGCGTGGCGAACTCACCATGGAGCGCTGCGCCATGCTGGCTTTCTTCCAGCCTGGCACGTTGGCGGACATCTCGGTGATGGACGTGGACTATTTCGGTAGGACCAATGCGAATGCCCAGCTCATCGCTTTGGCCATCGTAACGGAGGACGATCTGGGTAAAGCGATGTCCGACATCTACTACAATTATCATCCGCAAACCTTTCCGACGCGCATCTTCCGAAGCGGTGAGGAAGCCCGGGAATGGATCGCGGAAGAGTTGGCCAGGACGGAATAAGACTGCCTGTAGAGCGCTAAGCCAAAAGCCAGAGTGCGAGTCCTGCGGTAAGGACATTGCTCGCGAGGTTCACCGCATCGTTGCTCATCCATGCTGCACCGCGCACGAGGAACGCCCCCTGTGTGGAACGATCCTGCAGGGTGCCGTTGGGCCCTTGGTATTTTGCCTGCAGCAGGGAGCCGAGGACACTGTCGATGAACATGCCGGTGAGGCCGAGAGCGGCAAGGGTCCCAGCCAGGAGCAGCAACGGTGTGGAGGCTTGGATGAGCAGCGCGGACACCACGCCCAGCAGGATGGCACCGCCCGCGGCTCCCAGTGTTCCCCCTGCGCTGATGCCTCCCGAAAGGCCCACGGGAACGCGCTTGAAGCCCAGGATGTCGTAGGTGTGTCCCTTCAGTGCGATGCCGATCTCGCTGGCCCAGGTGTCCGCTGTCGCCACCGTCATGCTAAGGGCCATGATCAAATGTGCTTCAGCGGTGGGAAGCAACGCGGCCGCCAGGCCGTAGATGCCGCCGTTCGCCAAGACCTGTGCCGCATCGCGTGGCTGCCCTTGTTTGGCATCGCCGGTCGTGTTGCGTGTGCGAAGGACCTTGCCGAGGATGGTACTGCTGGTGAAGAATACCACCAAGGGTATGAGCCACAACAGTCCTTGGAAGAAGATGACCCATAGGCCCAGCAACGATGCTGCAACAGCTCCACCGAGGGTAAGCCAGCCTTTGCGCACCGTGATGGCGATGAAGGCCGCAGCGAACGGAACCGCGAACAACGCGGGAACCATGAGATCCATTGAGTTCCCTGCCGTCGTTCCATACAGCAATAGGGCTGCGGCCGAGGGGATGTACAGGTTGTCGCGTCCCTTGGAGCCGAGGGCTTCGAAAGCGGCCAATAGCAGCGCGAAGAGCAAGGCGATACTGTACAGCTGCGTCACGGGCAGAGTGCTCAACGGGCTTGGGAAGAAGACCAGGATGAGCCAGGTGACGAAGCCGAAGGTGAGCGAGCCACCGAGGGTCTTGCGGTCACCGGTAAGGGTGAAGGAGGGAGTTCGAAGGAGTGTGCCCACCACGGCGGCAAGTGCATCGCTCACCGCCAGGAGCAGCATGGGCAAGGCGATCAGCCAGCGCTGTTCCATGTCGGGGAAGACCAACAACAGGACCAAGTAGGGAAGGGGGAAGAGCGCGATGCCCCAGCTGCGGCGTCCGCTCTCTTCGCGGAAGAGCATGCCGGACCCCACCAAGGCGAACAACGCCAGCCCGGCGATGGCCACGATGAGCGTGAGTACCGAAAGGTCGACCAGTAGCATGGGTGCTGCGGCACAGGCACCCACGGCACCCAAGTGCAGTACTTTGCGGCACAGCCATTGGGGGAACACTCCACGTCTTGCGAGTGTTTCCATGCCTGCGGTAAGTACGGCCACTACCGCAGCAAGGACAAGAAGTACCGTTGTATCGTTCGCCATCGCTCACGACAATAACACCATTCCGTGCCACACTTGTTCGAACTTGAGGACCTGCCGGGCTTCCCGTCCGTTCTGCGCAGACAACAGGTCGAGTTCATCGGTTGGCTGGTGGACCGCTTCGGGGTCTACGCTCCGGTGGTGCCCTTGATCAGTGGGGCTCTGTTACGTACAGGCAATGCGCATGTCACCGACTTGGGCTCGGGTAGCGGTGGACCCGTGCACTACCTGGCCCGGCAGCCTGGTCTCTCGCACGTGGACTTCCTGCTGACGGACCGCTACCCTGCGGCAAGTGGGACCACGTTGCCTCACGTGGCCTGGCATCCGGAAGCCGTGGACGCCCTTTCCCCCAGTGCGCCCGGCACGGGTTTGCTCACGCTCTTCAACGCCTTCCACCATTTCACACCGGCACAACAGGAGCGCCTCGTCCGGCTTCATGCACCGCGGGGTTTGCTGGTATTCGAGGTGCTCCAACCCGGCATCGTCACCTTCCTGAAGATCCTCCTCACCACCACGGTGGGGCAGTTGGTGCTTGCACCCTTTGTGCGCCCTTTCCGTTGGGAGCGGCTGCTCTTCACCTATATCCTGCCCATCAACCTGCTCACCATCCCTTGGGATGGGCTCGTCAGCGTATCGCGTTCCGACCATCCGGCGACGCTTGTGGATCGCTTGCGATCCGCACTGCCGACAGGCCATGTGCTTGAGGGCGGTACCGTCGGTCCGTGGTGGGCGCCGGTCACCTGGTTGAGCTGTTTACCCGATCGACGCCCATGAAGCCCTTGCTCACCTTCTGGAAGTTCACACGGCCACACACCATCATCGGTAGTGCACTCAGCGTTTCAGCGATCTATGTCCTTGTACTTGGCGCCACCGGGGCGGTTCCTTCCCATGCTGGGGTGTGGCTTCCCAGCCTCGTCGCTGCACTGGCTTGCAACGTGTTCATCACCGGCCTCAACCAATGGAGCGATGTGGAGGTGGACCGCATCAACAAGCCCTGGTTGCCCATACCGGCCGGGCTGCTCAGCAAGGGCCAGGGCATGACCATCGTGCTGGTGTGCCTGGCGATCGCACTGGGAACCGCTGCTTGGCTTTCCTGGTCCTTCTTCGGCCTCATCGCGGTAATCAGCTTTCTCGGTTGGGCCTATTCCATGCCACCCATCCAGTTCAAGCGCCATCACTTCGGCGCTGCGTTGGCGATAACCGTGGTGCGCGGCATGCTTGTGAACCTGGGATTCTACGCCCATTACAAGCAGCAATTGGTCGGTGGAGCAGGGCTGGATGCGATCATCTGGCCGCTAACGGTCTTCGTAGCCTTGTTCAGCATCGGCATCGCGTGGTTCAAGGACATACCGGATACCAAGGGCGATGCGGAGTACCGTTTCGGGACGCTTGCCGTGCGCATGGGCAGACGTGCGGCGTTCCGCGCAGGAATCGGCGTGGTGGCGCTGGGGTACCTGGCGGTCATCACGGCAGCCGCAGTGGGACTCTTGCCCGTGCCACGATTCTACCTGGTGGCTTTTGGTCTTCCATTGCTGCTCTTCCTGGTGCTGGCCGTTCGCCTCGATGTACACAACGATGTGCACGTAAAACGCTTCTACCTCTTCTTTTGGGGCCTTTTCTTCCTGGCCTATGTGCTGTACCCGGTGGGGGCGTTGTAGAAGTGGATCACCGATATGCCGTCCCTACGGGACCGGGAATCGCTCAGGGCTATACGCTCTACCCATATCAAATACCTACGGGACTCGAAGGCACAATGGTCCAGCGTTTCGTCCATTGCCCTTCCGACTTATGCAATTTTGAACGTCCTTGCATCGCTATACAGCGGTTCCTTCCTTCCGCATTCCAACACCGTCGTTCATGCGTCACACCATCCTGGTCCTTACCCACCTGCTGCTGCTCCGTTCCGTTGTCTTCGCCGCAGAGAAGCCCGTTACAACCACCATCAGTGCAGTCGGGGGATTCCTGAGCGGGGCTGTGGTGACTCGCACGGGCAAGGTGGATCTGCCGAAAGGCACTGCCACACTGGTCTTCGCGGGCTTGAGCGAGGAGGTCGATCCATCCAACATCCAAGTGAGCGGGAGCGGGGCGTTCACCATCCTGGGTGTGCAGCACCGCCTGAACTTCCTCGAAGAGAAGCAGGACCGGGCGGAGGTCGTGGAACTGAAGGAGCGCATCAAGGGACTGGAAGCGGATATCACGAAGGAACAAAGCCTGTTGGGCGTGCTGGACAAAGAGGATGCGCGCCTCGCCAAGAACGATGTGATCGCCGGTGATGCCGGTCTTTCGCTGGAACAATTGCGCGGTATCAACGACTACCTGCAGGCCCGCCAAGAGGCATTGGCTTTGAAGCGCTTGGAACGCCAGGCGCGCATCGCAAAGCTGAACGAGGACCTTGGAAAGCTGAAACTGCAACTCGCCCAAGTGCAGGGCAAGAGAACGCGCCCCACCAGCGAGGTGGTGGTGGAGGTGAGAGC
>CAYQMC010000117.1:0-9430 GCA_964418285.1 uncultured Chryseobacterium sp. | reverse complement strand
CAATGGTAATGGGGGTGTAGTCGAGTTCCATCACCCGGCCATCGCGGAACTCAATGCGGTCGCCTTGGGAAGGTTCACCAGCAGCAAGCCGCTCCATCACCATGTTCCGGAACGCGTCCGGGTCCAGCACCTGTTGTGAGGCATGGTGCGTGGACAGCAACTCGTGGGTGAAGCTTCCCTCCAACTCTTCCTGCGCGAAACCGGACAACGCACAGAACGCATCGTTCACCAGCAGGATCCGGTGCTGCTCGTCCTCCAGCATCACCGCCGCACCGAAGGCCTTGAAGACCTCGGCCAGCCTATGTTCGGTGCGTGCCAGGCCCGCTTCCGCCCGTTTCAAGCGGTCGATATCGGTGACCACGCCCACCAGCTTGATGGGCTTTCCCTCGGGATCGCGTTCCAGCACGCAGCCGCGGTCCAGCATCCAGCGCACCGTGCCATCGTAGCAGCGCAGGGGGTATTCCTCCATGTGCCTATCGATGGTGCCTTCGCGGTACTGCCGCCCCAGGTCCATCAAGCGATCGGCGATCTCCTGAGGCACCCGTTGCAGCCAAGCCTCCACCCCAACATGCTGCTCCTGGTCCGGCACCCGCAGCAGGCGCCGCAAGCCACTGCCCCAATGCGAGGTCATGGTCTGCAATTGGAGCTCGTAAACGGCATCGCTGGTGCCCTCCAAGGCCAGGCGGTAGAGGTCCGGCTCGCCGGCCGACCGATCATCCGTTGCTGCTATCCAGAGCATCCGCTCCGGCGCCTGGCCACCGGGGCCGGTGCGGGGCGAGCAACGCAGCACGGCCTGTGGGCCCAAGGGCACACTGAAGGCCTCCGCACCGGAAGACCCTTGCTCCACCTGTGCCAAGGCCTCTTCGCCCAGGCCCAGCAGCGAAAGCATGCGCAAGGCTGGCATGCCCTGCACCTGTTCCGCCGTAAGGCCGGCTTCTTTCAAAAGACCCTCGCTGGCACAGACCAGTGCACCAGCACCACTGACCACCAGCACACCCTGCCCGGGAAGCGCTTCGGCCCTACTGCCCGCTGCAGCTGGCAAGGGATACCTGTTACGCCTTGAACCACCTTTCTGAACCATTCGACAAAGGTCGAACAGGCATTCCTGAACCGCAGGCTACATTCATCACTCTTACTACCACTTCCGTCATTTATTCTTCCGGAAGCCTTGATCGCTACCTGTGGCACCCGGTAGCTTGCGAGCGTTACGCCGACCGATGTCCCTGCAAGTCGAACGCATTGCCCCCCCACGCTGCACCGCCTGCTGGTGCGCACGCTGCGCCACCCGCTCGAGGTGGCCACAGCGATGAGGGCCCGCGAAGCATGGGGAAGGGGCATTCCCCTGGATACGGTGGTGAGAAGCGCCCCAGGGCGAATGGGTATGATGCCTGCCGACATGGGTGCAAGCCATGCCGGCCTTTATCAAGGCAACAGACTGATAGGCTATGTACGCAGCCGACAGCTGCACGGATGGCCCGGGGAATGCCGTGTGGAACTGGTGGTACTGCACCCCCGTTACCAGGACCTCATCGATATGCGCGCCGTTATGGCGTGCATCCGGCAACACCTTTGGCCAACCCGGCCGGCCGATCCATGAACAGCAGGTGGCCACACCCTTTTCGGAAAGCGGAGGCCACACGCATTGCATGGATACGGCCCGCATGAGCCTGGAAGCCTAAACGCTGCTCTCGGTGGAAAGGTGTTCGCGGATGGCTGCCATGGCCTGGCGCTTGTAAAGCCCGCCGAACGGATACTGATCCCCGCGGCATTCCACACCATGGGCATCCAACGCGTGTATGGCACTGAACGCTACGATGCACGAACGGTGAATGCGTACGAAACGATCCGTAGGCAGAAGGCCCTCGATGCCGTGCATGGTGATGGCCGCCAGCAGCGATCCATCGGTGAGCAGCACCTTCACGTAGTTGCCTATGCTTTGCACCACTTCGATGTTGTCCAGGCGCACAGGCACCATGCGTTTACCGCTTTTAAGCAGGATGGTGCCATGTCCGTTGCCATTGGCCGGCGCAGGAACGGGCTGATGGTCGTTCACGCGCCTGTTCAACAGGACCATGGCGCGCTGCACGGCCTTCAAGAAACGCTCGTGCGTGAAAGGCTTGCACAGGAAATCGACCGCAGCGTGCTCGAAGGCCTTCACCGCATTGCCCGCATCGGCGCTCACCACGATCACCACTGGCTTGCGTGGTAGCGCGTCCAGGTAACCATATCCGTCCAGTTCAGGCAGACCGATATCAAGCAACAGCAGGTCTATCGGCAGGCCCGCCATAAGGGCACCGGCCTGTAAAGGGCAACCCGCAACACCCAACAGTTCCAGACCCGGGGTGCGTTCCACGGCGGCCTGCAGCAGTTGCTGCATCACCGGGTCGTCCTCCAGGATGAACGTGTATACAGGCTTCATGCACTTGCGGTTATTGTCACCTCCAGGATACTCATGCTGATCTCGATCTGCGGGCGACCGACTGTTGCGCTCAATATGCAGATCTTCTCCAGTTCCCAGATACTTTGCGCCAACACAGGCAAGTCCTTTCCACCTTCCACGCTCAGCATCAACTGGTAGGTAAGTGCACCATTGGACAACCGCACACTGATGCGCCCGTTCCTGCCAGCGTTACTGGCCCAAGCCATGGTACACAGATGTTCGAACACGGCCATGTGCAGCAACGGCTGGCGAATGTAGTTCACACCATCGGTAGGCAGGGCCACACCAAGGTCGCCCAGCGTGCCGGACATGAGGCCCTCCAGCAGCACACGTTCCTCCATCCAACGCTGCAAACGCGACATGGGCAGGTTCTGCGAGCCGGCCATAAGGCCCAGCTCGATCACATGTTCGCATAAGCGCAGGTGCACATGCGCCTCCTGCTCCATGCGATGACGTCCCTTGGTGGCCAGCTGCTGCATGCCATTCAACAGGCCGATGATCAACTGTGCTGTAGGCCCTACGGGGCGCTGGTCCTTCAGTACGGCGCCCTTCAAGGCCTGTAATTCATAGGCCAGGTCCACCGACAAGGGGTCACCTTTCGCCAGACCCAACGCCCGCAGCATTCGCTTCCACAACCAGCGGTACGTACCAATGGGTACTACGGCCGTAAGCTCCGAAGTGACCCGCTCGGCACCATGAACGATCGGAAATGCCTCACTTGGGGAACTATTCATGGTTCAACTATGATAAACGTGTCCATCGCTGCCCGTACTCATCACAAGGCCCCTTCACGCTCCAACCTGAGGCGCACCGCGTGGAAGAAGATGCCGACCCCGGCGAAAACACCACCAATGCCCTGCTCCACCACCTGCCAGGCCAGGTCCACCAGCATATGCACCGCATCGAAACGCCCCCGGAACGGAAGCGACATGGCATGCAGGGATACCGCTAAGAACACGCCCACCACCAGGCCCATGAGCATAAAGCGCGATATGGGTGGATCCTTATGGTCTATAAGCCCCGAATTGACAAGGTAGCGCCCGAGGAAAGTGAGCAACACGGCCATGAATATGTAGCCCACGGCGGACATCAACAAGTAAGGCACACGGTTGGCCCCCAGCTCGACCAGGTCGTTCAACACCTCGGCGTGCCAGATGTAGGATGCCAGGTACATGGAGCCCGCCGAAAGGAATACGGGAAGGCCCAGCCCATGATAGATCTTGAAGCCCTCTTCGCCGGGGGCATTGCTTGTGCGCATCTACGGTTCTTCTAGAGGATCATACAACGCAGGCCAGGTCGGCCTGTCACACGTTTGCAAATGTAAGCCTGCACCACGGGAGCCCATCCACCAAGATCCGTGGAACGCGATTTTGCGGACACGAGCGGAATGTACAAGGTGTTGCCAGGCTGCCCGTGATCGGTAAAGGCGGCCCCGGTGTACGCCAACTCGCGCTCCATCATCGCCACCTGCATGAGCACCATGTACACGCCCCGATCTTAGCGATATGTCCCAGGTCCTGTTCATCATGCGCTTCGCACTTGCGGCCCTTGTTGGTGCGTTCATCGGTTTGGAACTCCGTTGGCGGAACGCTCGCCAACGTGGCGCGGAAAGCATGCGCTGAGAGTCCTTTCAACAAGACCTCGCGCAGCATGGTCGGCCTCCTTTTCATCAGCCGAAAGGCCTGACCTATCGCGTTCGTCATCACAAGGACCACTTCGGTCATTTGCAGGTGTCCATGGATTGCGTCCATCCATGGGAAGGCGGGAACTTCACGACTCCGAAAGCAGGAACAGGAACAACCCTGGCCCTGCCAATGTGATCACACATCGTTCCATTACCCTTGCCACGGCATGCTATCCAAAGAATGCATCCACAGCCAAGACAAGGAGATACTGCAACTGCACAGTGTGAAGCACGATGTGGAGAGGGAACACATACCATCCCCCATTGCACCCTTCCCGATGGCACCCTGTGGATTGGACCATAGCCTCTTTATTCGTGACAACCGTACACTGCACCGTGTGGCAGTGCGCGACATGCTCCACCTGAAAGCCGACGGCAACTATGTGGAACTGCTACTTACCGATCGCCGCTTCGTGTTGCGCAACTCGGTGGCCGAGGTGATGAAGAGCCTCCCTGAGGGGCTCTTCGTAATGGTGAACCGCCGCCAGGCCGTGAACGTGCTGCTGGTGGAGTCGATCACCAGCAACGAGGTCACGATCGGAGACCTTAGCTATACCCTTAGCTCGCGCTACAGGGATCACCTCGTGGAGCGCTTGCACGTGATAAGCGGCCGCTGAAGCGGACCACAGCGAACGGTCATCTCCGCCCTTGTACGCAAGGGCATGCCCTTGCCCATGTTCTGCTTGCAGGCCTTTGCCGTACCGCCACGCTTTCGCCCACCATGCCTGCCACCACAGGAACAACCTGTTGCAGGCATGTGGGTACCTCGAAGATCACCGAATTACCGAACGCACGATGGCAAGTGGACATGACCATGGAGAGGAAGCAGGAAATGACCGAGGGCGCCCAATGGCACCCAAAAGGATCCATGGAACCGGAACGCGAACGCCGCCATGGCCACACCGGAACGAAACATTGGACCGGGGAGCGATCCGCACAGCATGCGGGAAACGGTCGGCATTGCAACAGGCATGCGTCCGCTATGGCGGATCGGGGCTGGGTGAACGCCGTAGCGAGATACATCGAGGTACCCTTATGCAAGCCGAACGTGACCAATGTCACCCTCCGGTGATCCACCATGGCCCGGAGTTGCTTTCGCATACATGAAAGGCCGATCCGTGTATGAATGATCCACGGCACAAAGCACCTCCCGCCACCTTGCAAAGCCTAATAAGGATCTGTGGAACGACAAATGGCCACAGGTCGAACAAAACCCCTTGAAGATCCCGAGTCCGTAATTGATCACAACCCCACTTTCCCAACCAACCACCCCCCCAACACCATGAAAAGAAAAGTGCATTCACTCACCCTCGCCGCCCTGTTCTGGGTTGCAGGCATGACCCAGGTGGCAGCCCAGCGCCACGTGGATGTTGGCCTATACCGAACGGGCTCCGACCTTGAAGTCCGTGTTCGGCCTTCAGAAGATTTCCAAGGCATCGTATCGGCGGTAGTCTTCACCCTTCGCTGGGAGCGCTCCGCTGATGCGCGACCCGCGTTCGTGTCCCAGAAGAGCGCGCCAGCAACCTACATCCCCATTGCGCCCACCACAGAGGTGATCACCGAGGGGAACTACAACTACCAGGTGTTCGCGGGCTTCGGCTTCGACCTGAACTCCTCGGTGGGTGAAGGCTGGCTGGCCGGAAAGGAATACGCCATTGCGCGCATTCCCGTATCGGGCACTGCCGACTTCGCACTGGTGAACGATGACTGGACCGCTGTGCTGGAGCACAACGCGGACTACTTCATCAGCCTCAACGGCGAGGAAAGCACCGGCATCATCTACAAGAGCGGTCTGGAAGGCATGGCCAACATCGGTGGTGTTACCGTGATGCCCAACCCCAACCTGGGCCAGTTCAGCTTCAGCCTGGATGTCGAACAAGGCACCGATCTGGCGGTGGAGCTCCACAACACACTGGGGCAGGTGGTGTACCAGGACAGCCGCAATGGCTTCGAGGGCATCTACCGCCGCGACATGGACGTGCGTGGCATGGGCGCCGGAGCCTACCAGCTGCGCATTACCCGCAACGGTCATACGGACCACCATACCATCATCGTAACGCAGTAAACCAACGCGCATCAAGCGGCGGGCGCAAGCACTGCCGCAGCGCACCCACAACACAAACAACATGGAACGAAATTCCACGAACCGCCTGCGCCTGGGCGCGGCCACCCTGCTACTGGGGGCCGCCATGGGCGTATCGGCACAAGATGCCAACGTCAAGCTGGGCGTTGTGCAAGTGGGCAATGAACTGCAGGTGCAGTTCATGCCCGACCAGAACGTGAACCTGCCGGTAACGGCCAGCCAGTTCACCGTAAGCTGGAACAACCCCAACGTAAGCCTGGGTACCGAGGAATGGATGAGCGAGGCCGTGGCCACTTACATGCAGGGCTTCGCCTTGGGCACCCTGTATCTGGGTACGCGCCAGGACAACGCCGATGGCGGCAACCGCTATGCCACCTTCACCCAGGAATCCCTGGGCGGCAACGCCAGCTGGACGGCCAACACGCCGGTATCCATACTACGCATCCCCATTTCGAACCCCGGCAACGAGTGCGTGGTGTTCTCCGTGGTCGATGATGCCTAAGCGAACGCCAACAACCTCGCCTTCTACATGACCCTGGGCGCAGGTCCCACATTCCAAGGGGATGTGCAGGACGGCACCTTCGGCACCGCCGTGGCACCGGTGGTGAACGAGAACAGCGGCCTGGGCTACTGCACCATCCAGAGCGCCATTGATGCGGCAGAGACGGTGGACGGGCATACCATCCGCGTGGCGGCGGGTACTTACAACGAGTTCGTTGACGTGAGCAAGGAGCTGAGCATCCGAGGCGCCAACTACGGTGTTGACCCCAACACGGGCAGCCGTGGTGCGGAGTCCATCATCAGCTACGATGGTGACTATGCGGTGGAGATCTTCGCCAGCAACGCGAGCTTCGATGGTTTCAGCGTGAGCAATGCATTCGGTAACGCAGTGCGCATCGCTGTGCAGGGTCAGAACCCCGGTTCAGGTACTGGGGCAACCGTCAACAACGTGACCGTGAGCAATAACATCGCTGCGGGTAACGGCATCGCAGCTTGCCCTGGATGCGGCTCGTATCTTGGGGTACTGTCGTTCTCCGATTTCGCGGACGCTTCTTACACGGCAAGCAACATCGCCTTCACCAACAACCGTGTGACAGCAACTGGCGCTTTTGCTCGCGGTATCACCATGCATGCCTTCAATGGTCCACTGCTGACCGGAACGAACAGCATCAGCGGAAACCACATCTTTAACAACGGCGGCACTTCGAGCCCTCAGGGCATCGAAATCTTCAGCTACCTGGGTGCCTTTAATACGATGCAGGGGGTGGCGATCAGCCAGAACACCATTAATGGTTTTACCAATGGCGTGCGGGTTCGCTTTAATGCCACGGCCAACATCAGCGGAAATATCTTCGTTGCCAACACCACCGATATCCTGCTGGAACACAATGCGGCCAACAACAACAACGTGATCGGCGTGAACACGTTCAGCGGTAGCACTTCGGCCATCCGGAACAACACCACGGCGAACATCGACATCTCCACCACCGCTTCGGGTTCCACCTTCGGTGGCATCACCCTGAATGGTTCCACTTCGCTGGCCAACCTGTTCGCCATCGAGGACAAGATCATCCACAAGGTGGACGAGGGTACGCTCGGCTTTGTGCGTGTGAAGGCCGGTGAGGTGTATGTGACACCCAACAGCTTCTTCAACACCACCACCACCCCCAGCATCCAGCGCGGTATCAATGCCGCCGCATCTGGCAACACCGTTCACGTGGCTACCGGCACCTTCACCGAAGGCACCATCAGCCTGTCGAAGAACCTGTCCATCATCGGTGCGGGCATGGCCTCCACCACGGTGAAGCCCAGCACGGACCAATCTGCTTGGATCACCGTGAACGGTGGTTACAATGTGAACCTCTCCGGTCTCACACTCGATGGCACCGGGCGCTTTGTGACCCAGGCCGTTAAGTACAACGCGACCAGTGGCGGTGTGATCGATCAGGTCGCCTTCACCCAGATCAAGGGCAACAGTATCTACGCCTACGGCACGGGTGTGCAGGTGGAGAACGGCGCTGCCGTGAACGTGACCAACAGCACCTTCAACCAGATCGGTCGCAGTGGCATCCGCCACCGCGGCACGGGTACGGTGAGCGGCAACACCTACACCGGCAAAGGCACGGGTGATTTCCTGGACTACTTCATCCTGGCCGAGTACGGTGGCAACATCAGCATCACGGGCAACACGGTGAGCAACTGCCTGGGCGTGGCCTCCTCGGATGGCTCGACCTCCTCTGCCATCTCCATTTGGGATGATCTGAACACCACGGCTGTGGTTTCCGGCAACACGCTCACCAACAACACCACAGGTATCGGCCTCGCGGGCATTAACAGCTCCGATCCGGCCTACCCCTGGCCTGCGGCTACGATCACGGCTAACACCATCACGGGTGGGGTTACGGGCATCTCTTTCAGCATGTTCAGTGGTTACACGAACAAGCCGGTGGTCTCGATGAGCCAGAACGTGGTCAACGTGACCGGTAAGGCCATGGCCATTGCTGCTGGTGTGACCGTCACTGACATGACCGTAAACAACAATTCCCTGGTCGGCGCGACCATGGGCGTGGATCATGCCGGTACCGGCACCCTCAACGCCACCTGCAACTGGTACGGCTCCGCTGTACCGGCTGATGTGCAAGGCCGCGTGCTTGGCAACGTGAGCTTCACGCCTTGGCTCATCGACGGTGCTGACGGCAGCGCGGACATCGGCTTCCAGCCGGTGGGTGCCTGCGAAGGCTACCCGGTGACGCTGACGGCCCGTGCCGTGCTGAGCGGTGCTTATGTGAGCGCTGATGGACTGATGCGTGGAACGCTGCGCCTGCAGAACAACTTCCCGCTGAGCCAGCCTTACAACACGGCCACCTTCGGCAACTACGCTGGTACGGAGACCATCACCGACGAGACCATCCTGAACACGGCCGGCAACGACGGCATCGTGGACTGGGTGCTGCTGGAGTTGCGTGATGCCACCACCCCTGCCACTGTGCTGAAGCGCCGTGCGGCCCTGATCCAGCGCGATGGCGACATCGTGGATGTGGACGGTACCACCCCCATCTTCTTGTGGGATATGAGCCGGGACTTCTACCATGTGGCCGTGCGTCACCGCAACCACCTGGGTGCGATGACCGGCACCAGCCAGTTCCTGGGCAGCACGCCGAGCCTGATCGACTTCACAAGCATCAGCACCTTCGGCACCAACGCCCAGAAGCAATTGGCTCCT
>CAYQMC010000116.1:9206-9436 GCA_964418285.1 uncultured Chryseobacterium sp. | reverse complement strand
GTGTGGACGAATTGCGCGCCTTGCTGGCCGAGCGCGGCCTGGACACGTACACCGTGATGGATGCCGGCACGCAGGATCTTTCGCTACGTTTGACCGAACTGGACCAAGGCCGCAAGCTGTGGAAATGGGCCATCCTGCTGGCACTGCTCTTCCTTGCTGCTGAAGTGATCCTGATACGCTGGGCACGATGAACGACCTGCTGTTGCGCCATGTGAAGGTGGTGGACCCCG
>CAYQMC010000116.1:0-9196 GCA_964418285.1 uncultured Chryseobacterium sp. | reverse complement strand
CACCACGATGCGGAGATCGATATCCTGATCCAGGATGGCCGCATCGCCAAGATCGGGAACCGGATCCCCAAGGGCAATGCCGACGAAGTACGCCACCAAGGCCTGCACGCCAGCCCCGGCTGGGTGGACCTGCGAGCCCATTTCAGGGAGCCCGGAGAGGAATGGAAGCAAGGGATGCGCAATGGCTTGGATGCAGCGGCAGCCGGAGGCTTCACCGCAGTGGCCAGCCTGCCCAGCACAAACCCTCCTGTGGACAACAGCGGTAGCGTGTCCAACCTGCTGAGCCTGGCCCACGGACACCTGGTGCGCCTGCTGCCCATCGGCGGGTTGACCAAGGAGCTCAAGGGCCAGCAACTGGCCGAACTGCACGACCAGCGCCAGGCCGGTGCCGTTGCCTTTACGGACGACCAGCACAGCGTGCGCAACACCCGCCTTATGCTGCTGGCCCTGCAGTACACCGCTGGTCTGCCCAATGCAGGGCCACCGGTGATGGTGTTCCCGAACGACCCGGACCTTAGCCGCGGCGGCATGATGCACGAAGGCCCCATGAGCACCCGCCTGGGCCTCAAAGGCCTGCCCGCAATGGCCGAGACCATCGCCCTGGCACGCGACCTGGCCCTGCTGGAGTACACCGGTGGCCAGCTGCACGTGGCCACCATCTCCACTGCGGAAAGTGTGGAGATGATCCGCCAGGCCAAACAGCGCAAGCTCAAGGTCACCGCCAGCGTGGCCGCCCACAACCTGCTGCTGGACGATGGCTGCCTCCGCGGCTTCGAGACCTGCTACAAGGTGCTGCCGCCCCTGCGTGACAGCAGCCACATGGAAGCCCTGCGCGAAGGCGTGAAGGACGGCACCATAGACGCCATTGTAAGCGACCACCGCCCCGAGGACCGGGAGCACAAGGTGCTGGAATACGGCCCCGCGGCCTTCGGGATCATCGGCCTGGAAACCTCCTTCGCCGTGGCCAACACCGCCCTTAAAGGACGCATGAGCCTGCGCCGCCTTATCCAGCGCTACAGCAACGGCCCCCGCGCCGTGCTCGGCATGCCCCCCGTACACATCGCCGAGGACAGCCCCGCGGAGATCACCCTCTTCGATCCCGAAGTGAACTGGACCTGCGAAGAAGCCGACCTGCCAAGCCGCTCCCACAACACCCCTTTCCTGGGCCAGCGCTTCACCGGCCGGCCTTTGGGTGTGATCGCTCGTGGTCAGGCTTGGATGAATCCAGCCTTGGGCCGGTAGTCCCTGATCAGCTCAAGGATCTCGCGCTGGGTGCTCCTTGTGGCGTCCGCGTGGTACCAGCGGTGCAGCTCTTCGGCCGCGGCCTTCCAATTTCCTTGGTGCTTGGCGCGCAGGGCAAGCACCAGTTCCTGCGCTTCCTGCGGGCGTGGGCCCCAGGTGAAGTGCTCGGCACCCGTCACAGCATCGAAGGCGATCAACTTGGGGATACTTCTTCCGCCGTTGGTGAGGTAGCGGTCCATGAGCTCGGGGTGCTCGTCGCGCAGCACAAGCCGCACTTCGGTACCGGGAATTTCGGCGGCCATGGCCGTGAGAATAGGCACCACCTGGGCGGCATCGCCACACCACGGCTCACTGATTATCAGCCAGGTATGCGGTTTTGCTGCACGCAACACTTCCACAGCGCCGGGAAGCAGCTCCATGGTCTTTTGCACGCGGCGCCAACGCGCCAGGTTCAGCTTGGTGTAGGCGATGTAGTCGGCGGTCTGCACCGGGCCTGTGGTGCGCCCTTCGGCCACCACCTGCTCGAACAAGCGTTGATAGGCGTCCACATCCATGGCCTCCGCGGCCTTGGATCGCAGCAGGTCCTCGGCCACGGTACTCATTCCGCCGCTTGGGCTTCCTGTTCCTCGGCCATCCGCTGGAACTTCTCGATGAGCTCCTCGTCGGTGAGGGAGAGGTTCTCGATCATGATCCTGGCGTCCCGCGCGAACGGGTGGTCCGGGAACAGGTTGATGACCTCTTTGTAGGCCCGCTGCGCTTCACCCTTCTGGTCCAGTTCACTGTCGATGGTGAAGGCCTTCAGGTAATAGGCATCGGCCAGGCGCGGCCAACCGCGGTAGTCGTTGATGATGCGGTCATAGAGCATCACGCTTTGTTCGGGTTGGCGCATGGACTTGTACACACCGGCCGCACGGAAGAGGTATTCCGGTGCAAGACTGTCGAGCGGAAAGGCGGCAGCGTATGCCTTGTAGACATCCACCAGGCCCTGTGCCTTCCGGCGATCGAACTCAGTGGTATTGAAGAGCGAATCCTCCATGGTCTGGATGCGCTCCACCATTTCAGCGGACTTGGTTTCCGGAGTATCCGCGGGAGCGGTATCGCCACAGGCAACAATGAACAATAGCGCTGTGAGCAGGAACAGGTTCTTCATGGCCGTCATTTGGTCGTAGGAAAACGCATCTTGTACTTCACGTCGGTCTTGCCCTTGGAAATGTCGCGCAAGCGCCCTTGCAGCAAACGCCTGCGCAGCGGATTCAAGTGATCGGTGAAGAGGATGCCGTCCAGGTGGTCGTGTTCGTGCTGGATCACACGCGCTGCGAATCCTTCGAAGGTCTCTTCGTGTTCCTTGAAATTCTCATCCTGGTATTGCAGCACGATCCTGGGTTGGCGGAAGACCTCTTCGCGGATGTTGGGAATGCTGAGGCAGCCTTCCTCGAAGGGCCACTCCTCCCCTTCCTCCTCCACGATATAAGGGTTGATGAAGACCCGCTTGAAGTCCTTCAATTCCGGCTCTTCGGCGGGTTCGCCATCCTCGTCATCCTCTGCGAAGGGTGAAGCGTCGACAATGAACAAGCGGATGGACCGGCCTACCTGCGGGGCAGCGAGTCCAACCCCGTTGGCTGCGTACATGGTCTCGAACATGTCAGCGATGAACTGCTCAAGACCAGGATGACCGGGTTCGATGTCCTGGGCTTCTTTCTTCAGGACGGGGTCGCCGTAGGCGCGGATGGGTAGTATCATGGTGGAAAACGGTGGCAAATCTAACACGGTACAGGCCACCCATCGGAGGGGATGGAGGAATGGTCGTCCTGATGCTCGGTTCGGGGAGGCGGCTTCCTACCAATGCGAACGATGCGGTACATTCGGACACCCTGAAACACCAGCCTCATGAAAAGAAGCCTCCTACTCCTGTTCACGTCCGCCCTTTTCTCATACAACACCGTGGCCCAATGCGACGAACCTTCAGAGCGCAAGGTGCTCTTGGTGGGAGACAGCTGGGCCTTCTTCATGGGTGTGGACCAGACCATCAACACGGTGTTGGACCGCTGGGGCCATTCCAACTACACCTACTTCACCAACCTGACCCTGGCGGAGAACGGCGCCGAGACGGATGATTTCCAAACAGCGGCCAAGCAGAACGAGATCGCCGCGCAGATCACCGCGAACCCGTCCATCGAGGTCGTGCACCTGAGCATCGGAGGCAACGATGTGCTGGGCGATTGGAACGTCGATTTCACCCCGGAGCAGACCGACTCGTTGAAGTCCGCCGTGTTCGCGCGTTTGGTGGACGTCATCGAGTTCATCAAATCCACCCGGCCCGGCATCCGCATCGTGTGGAGCGGATACATGTACCCCAACTTCGGCGAGGTCATCGCCAGTGCTGCACCGCTTTCCACCTTGCATCCCTTCTATGGTACCTGGGAGGGCATGGGCTTCCCCGAATTCATCCAGCTGAACCAGATCCTGAACGACTTCTCCGACGAGATCGAGGCCTACACCCAGGCCGATCCGCAGCTGGACTTCATCAAGGCACCGGGCCTGATGCAATACACCTTCGGGCAGGATACGCCCCTGCTTATCGCCCCGGGAGGAACCTACCCCGCCTTCACCCAGCCCCTGCCCTATGGCGACCCTACCTATCCTTCGCCGCGCAACAGCATGCGCGACTACCTGCTGACCAAGGACTGCTTCCATCTTTCGGCCGGTGGCTACCGCGACATGATCAGCTACCACACCCAGAAGTTCTACCACAAGTTCTTCATGAACGACCAGCACTTCCTGAGCGAAGGTGGCGACCGGGACGGTTCGGTCTCCAGCACGGGTGCGGTTGGCAGCGAGCTGAAGATGGGTGCGCTGAACGGCGAGACCTTCTCCACGGTGCTCTCCTTCAACACTTCGGCCATGAACGAGGCATCGGTTGCCGCTGCACAGATCTTCCTGCGCCGCGAGAGCTTGGAGGGTGACAACCCGATCAGCGGGAGCATGGAACTCCGCATCGTGAATGGCTTCTTCGGCACAACCGCGTCCGTGGAAGTGGAGGACCTGAGCACCACTGCCGATGCCGTCGGCACCCCATGCCGATTCGGCTCCAACGGTGGCAATGGCCACTGGATCAAATTGCGTGTGCCCGATGACCTGTTGCCCTTCATCACCACGGATGGCACCACCCAGTTCATCCTTTCGGCGCCCAACGCCACCGCCGGTGTGGTCACCTTCACCGGTGCGGCAGATCCGGACTTCGCCCCTGTGCTTGACGTCACCTTCGGCACAAGCACAAGCGTCACCAACGAAGTGGCGAACACGGTGGCAGCACCATCCGTGTATCCCAACCCGACCACCGGCCTGCTGACCTTGGAGACCGACGGTGCGACGCTGCTTGGGCTTGAAGTGCTCGACCTCGCCGGCCGCATCCAGTTGCGCAGCGCTGCCCGCCAGCACCAAGTGGACCTTTCCAGCCTTCCGGCAGGGACCTACCTCGTGCGCCTGATGACCGAATACGGAGTAACCACACACAGGGTGGTGAAGTGGTGATCCGCGGCACTACGAACCTGGCATCCTCAGCCCCCATGCACCTTCGTCGTGTATGGGGGCTGTAACTTTGCCGCCGTTTGGAACAGCCGTTATCCGCACCCCGAAAGGCACCCGCATCACCCGCAGGCGAACACGACCACATCGTACTGTTCGACGGAGTCTGCAACCTGTGCAATGGTTTCGTGCAGTTCATCATCCGGAACGACAAGCGTGAACGCTTCCACTTCGGTGCGCTGCAATCCGCCGAAGCCCAGGATCTGCTGAAGGGAAGTACCATCCGCCCGGCGGATCTGGACACGGTGATCTACCTCCGCAAAGGCAAGGTGCTCACCCGCTCCACCGCTGCCTTGCAGATCTTGAAGGAACTGGGTGGCGCGTGGTCCTTGATGGCCGTGTTCTTCGCCGTACCCCGCTTCCTGCGTGATGGGGTATACCGCTTCATCGCCAACAAGCGCTATCGCTGGTTCGGCAGGCGGGAGTCGTGCATGCTTCCCACCCCGGAATTGCGGGCGCGCTTCCTGGACGGCTTTGGGCGGTAGGTACCAGCGGGTGCAGATAGAATGGGCAATGGACGCAAGGAACCTGCGCACCAATGGCGCTGGTGCAAGCATCCCAAGGATGATCGTCCGTTGTTCGGAGACAAGAGCGATCAGATACGGACCTTGCACACGGAAAACGCCTCCTGATGCTCAAGTCCATCCTATCCTTGGTCCTCACTGCAACCATCGCATCCGCAGCACCGTGCCAGGACTTGGTGGGCTACTGGCAGAACTGGAACGATGGCTCGGCGCCCTATTTGGAGCTGTCCGAAGTGGACCCTCGCTACTCCATCGTCGAAGTGTCCTTCGCAATGCCTTCCCCGGGCACAACGCACGACATGGTCTTCGCTCCGGCGGAAACCGACGAGGCCACCTTCATGGCCGACATCGCAGCGCTACAAGCCCAGGGGCGTAAGGTGCTCATCAGTATCGGCGGGGCCACGGCCACCGTTCATCTGGACAGCGATGGGGAGCGCGACCAATTCGTGAGCAGCATGCTGGGCATCATCGCTACCTATGGCTTCGATGGCATGGATATCGACCTGGAGGGAGCGTCCGTCTCCATAAGCGGCGGCAGCATCGCCAACCCCACCGATGCCCGCATCATGCGCCTGATCGATGCGGTACACAGCATTGCCGACCAGTTCGAGACCAGCTACGGCGTACCCATGATGCTCACCGCCGCACCCGAAACGGCCTACGTACAAGGCGGACAGAGCGCTTACGGCGGCATCTGGGGGGCCTACCTGCCCATACTCGATGCCTTGCGCGACCGGCTGGACATCTTGCAGGTACAGTTCTACAATAGCGGAAGCATGTACGGCATCGACGGCGCCATCTACGAGCAAGGCTCAGCGGATTTCATCGTAAGCCAAACGGAGGCACTGCTGCAAGGCTTCCAGACCAATGGCGGCTTCTTCGCGCCATTCCCGCCGGAGAAGGTGGCCATCGGCCTTCCTGCATGTCCGCTGGCAGCGGGTGGCGGGTATGTGTCGCCCGCCGTTGTGGAGCAGGCCGTGCGCTACCTGCGCGGCACCGGACCGCAGCCGGGCAGCTACCAGCGGGTGACCACCTACCCCACCCTGCGCGGGCTTATGACCTGGAGCATCAACTGGGACGCGGTGGGCAGTTGTGCCGAAGCCGATGAATTCGCACAATTGTACGAGGACCTGTTCGGGGATATCACCACGGGCATTGCCGTGCCGGCAAAAGAAGTATTCCGGCTCTGGCCATCGCCAGCAAGTCCCGGAAGTATTGTCCAACTGGAAGGCGTCCCACCGAACGTGGTGCTCGAACTGTGCGATGCCAGCGGCAGAATGCTGCATTCCATAAGGCTCCACGGCGGATCGTTGCTATTGCCCGTTGACCTGCGATCGGGGCAGTACGTGCTACGCGCTCCGCAGAGTGGACATAGCTGGCGGCTTACGGTGGTCGATCCATAGTGCCATTACCTTCGGCACGTGCTTACTGCCGAGATAGATGTCGTTGGAGAACGATTGCTCCTCCACCCCCACCGCGCCCTCTACTGGCCGCGCATGCGCTGGCTGGTGGTAAGCGACCTGCATCTGGGCAAGGCGGCGCACTTCCGCAAGGCTGGCGCAGCACTTCCCGAAGGACAGGATGCCGGAACCTTGGCGCGTTTGGATGCCTTGATCGAAGGCTTCAGGCCAGAACGTTTGCTGATCCTCGGCGACCTGTTCCACAGCAGCCACAACAACAGCTGGGCACCCTTCACTACCTGGGCCTTGCAGCAGGGCATCGCGCTGCATCTGGTGCCCGGCAACCACGACATCCTCGCCGACCGCCGCTACGCGGAAGCGGGCCTGCACATGTCTGCTGACACCTTGGAGGAAGGCCCCTTCGTGTTCGCGCACGAGCCACTGGACCAGCCGGGTGTGTACAGCATCGGTGGACACATTCATCCGGGAGTACTGCTAAGCGGCCAAGGCCGGCAACGGCTGCGCATGGCCTGCTTCTGGTTCGGGGCACGCACGGCCATTCTTCCTGCTTTCGGACTAAGCACCGGCCTGCATGTGATACGCCCCGAACGAACCGATCGCGTGTACGCATGTGCCGAGCAGGCGGTGCTGGATGTGAACGGGGCCTTTGCGGGAAGGGCGACACAGCAACGCATGGAATAGGTTGTTATGCCGACGCATGTAGGAATACCCACATGTCGTCCCTACGGGACTGGTGGGATGATATACCTATGGTTTCTACCGACATTTCGTCCCTACGGGACTGGGCATTCACTGTTGTTCATTCCAACTCGAGGTTAGAATTGCCATGTGTTGTGATACCATTTTAGCGCCGGTCGAAATAGCTTCTACGTCTGCGCGTTCAACCTTGCGCATATCAAACCCATGCTCCGCCTACTGCGCTGGTCACCCCTACTATTCATTCCACTGATCGCGCTTGGCTTCCTTCTGCCCGAGAAGCCCGATCCGGTGGTGACCCCCTCGGCCTTCCGCTGGAAGAACAATTCTTGGCTGGATGGCGGCGAGGAACAAGCGGTTACGCGCAACGGCATACAGCGCGTGTACCACAAGCTGTTGGACATCGACTGGAACCCGGCGAACGGCGCGCATCCGATCTCGTTCGTGCGGGTGCCTCACCAATGGCGCACATATGGCGGCGGCGATGGGTACTGGACCCATACCGTGGAATTGGTGCCGTGTATCTACATCACCAATCAGACCTTCCTGAAGATCGGCGATGCGGAGGTGGATGAACTGGCGCACAACCTGCTGCGGAAGCTGCGGATGGAATGTCCGCCCACCATACACGGGGTGATGCTGGACTGCGATTGGAGCGAACGAACGAAGAACGGCTTCTTTCGCCTGGTGCGGATCATGAACGATAGCCTGGACGTGCCGCTGACCGCGACGATACGTTTGCACCAGTACGCACGGCCAGCCAAGACCGGTGTGCCACCCGCCGATCGCGGCATGCTGATGCCCTACAACGTGGGCAAGGTGACCGAGGCCGGCAACACCAACAGCATCTTCGACCTCGCTACTGCGGAGCCCTACTTCCGGACCAGCGCGCCCTATCCCCTGCCCTTGGACATCGGGCTGCCGGCCTTCTCCTGGGGCGTGCAGTTCCGCAACGGCAACTTCGTGGGGATCATGAACGATGCACAGGTGCAGCAGGCCATGACCTTGGGGATGCTCACCGGCCCCACGCAGGGCACCATGCAAGTTACCAGCGAGAACAACCAGCACATGCCCCAACTGCACCTGGGCGATGAACTGCGCATGGAGCGCATGACACCCGAGCCGATCATGCAGGTGGCGCGACTGGCGCGAAGTGCGGTGAACAGCGATACGCTGGCCGTGGTCTACTTCGAGCTGGGCACGGGCACTTTCCAGGCGATGGACCGCGCGCAGGTGAATGCCGGATACGAAGCCTTCGGCAGGCTGCGGCAAACGCCAACATCAATGGTAACCGAAGAGGTGGAATGGGAAGTGGAAGTGGAACCGGCCAGCGATGAAGATGTGTGGTTCGAGGTGGACTCGGCCGCTTCAACCATGCCGGAACCCGTGATCGATGTTCCCCGTGTAGAACCGAAACGCAAGAACAGACCCTGATGCGCCTGCTCTCATTCCTCTTCGCGTTCGCTTTGGCGGGCCAACCCATCAAGCTGAACAGCTGCGGCTGGGACTGGAACGCCGAGGAGTACCGTTTCTGGCTGTTGCAACCGGAGTTGGCGGGATCGCGTCCGCTACATGCATTCTACTTTACCACCGAGCTGCTGAACGGCCCGGACTACCACGAGATCGTGACATTGCCCTACGAGGCGAACATTGCGGAATGGCAGGCAGTGGTCGGCAAGAGTGTGCCTGCGGACGACATTGCGGCTATCCTCTACGGCATCTATTCGG
>CAYQMC010000115.1:8931-9696 GCA_964418285.1 uncultured Chryseobacterium sp. | reverse complement strand
CTCCAACGCACTGGCAGTTCGCATTCCACGTGTCGTTCCCCGTATTCGCGTTGCCGTCGTTGCAAGCAGTGCCAGGAAGCGCGCTGCCACCAGCAGTACCGGTGCAGTCGATCACTTCTCCAACGCACTGGCAGTTCGCATTCCACGTGTCGTTCCCCGTATTCGCGTTGCCGTCGTTGCAAGCAGTGCCAGGAAGCGCGCTGCCACCAGCAGTACCGGTGCAGTCGATCACTTCTCCAACGCACTGGCAGTTCGCATTCCACGTGTCGTTCCCCGTATTCGCGTTGCCATCATTGCAAGCAGTGCCAGGAAGAGCGCTGCCACCAGGCACACCATCGCAGTCAGGCCCAGCCGCACCACTGGCAGTTGCCAAGGCTCCGAGGGACAGATTGAAATAGCTTCCGCTGGTGCTTTGCTCGAGCTTCACCGCGCGCACCATGTATTCACGACCTGCTATAAAAGGAATGGCAGGTGCAATGAAAGTCGTGGCCGTTACGGGTTGACCATTGATACGCGAAACCGATCCGGTACCCGGATCGATCTGGTAGATGTGGTATCCCAGCACTGGTTCGGTGGAAGCCGTCCAGGAGAAGGAAGGTGACCCTCCCGAATTAGTCACGCTCAAGTTGCTTGGTGGTGCGACCATGGCCATACGGAGGGTGGGGTCGCCCATCAGCGCAAGATGCGTGCGCCCGATGCTGCCTTGCCATCCGTCGTTCAGCGGCTGATACAATGAACTGTTGTTCATGGTCACTTTAGCGCTGT
>CAYQMC010000115.1:6774-8921 GCA_964418285.1 uncultured Chryseobacterium sp. | reverse complement strand
CGCCTTCAAGAAATTGTTCTTGTTATCCCAATCACCGAAGTAGCTTCCCAGTGCCATGTTGAACACACCTCCAACCGCAGAAGGTGCGGCGGCAATGGACTGTGTAGTGGCGATGTTGTCGGCCCCGTTGAACGTGACCTCTCCATCCGTCCACTCCTGCATTCCACCACCGCTGGTATACGTCCAGAGGTAGCTCTGTCCTGTAGCTTGCGAGATGAACGAAGGGCCATACTGGTATGGTGCGGTAATGTTGGAAGGGCCGACAAGAGCCGAGATATTCCTCCAGCCACTGGCACCGAGCGGATTTCCGACCCATTGGAGATTATCGAAGATCATGCCCCTGACCTGGGGTGTCCAGGTCTTGGTGCGATAACCGTGGACGCGATCCAAATAGTTGCGGGTCAATTGCAATTCACTGCTTGAATATGCGGGCATGTCATACATGTCCACCCTACCTACTTGCAGTTCCACCTCGGATGGAAAATTGCTTTGGTCGAACTTGCCGTCACCCGGCACGTTGTTGTTGCGGTAGTTCTGGGCGCCTGACTGGATGTTCGAATTGTCCGTCCATGTCCCGTTCATCTCACCATAGTAGCCATCGCAAGGCCATGCACCACGGTGCTCATTGTGTCCATCGGGAAGGATATTCCCGCTATAGGGAACCGGTACATGACCGATGATGTAAACGGCCTTGACATTGGCCGGATCACTGTTGTAGTGGCCGATGACCATGTTGCGCACGCTTGTAACGGGGACTGAACGGCCCACATCCTCACGGATGACGGACCAACCATCACCACGTAGGTCGGTGGTGAGCTGCTGCAACTCGTTCACCAGACCCGGGGCCAAGGTCTGATCGACCAGGAGGATAAGCTTTCCCCGGTATTCGTTAGGCTGTACTTCGATGCCCGCATTGACGTAACCGTTACCGGTACCACCTCCTGATCGCTGGACCCTATACTCATAGGATACACCCACGGCCACGTTATTGTCCACGTATTGCGTAGCACTACCTGGGGCCGTTGCATAGGCACCACCCCATGACGTTGCCGTTTTGAGCTTCCGATAGATCGTGATGGAACTGGATCCAGGATGCGCCACCCAGTTCAAGGTGATCCGAGGCGGAGCACTTTGGACCGATGCCCAAAGCTTCACGGAAGCATTCTCGGATGGCGATTGTGCATGTGCGATCAGAACGACGAGCACTGCGAACAAGGACAGGAAAGCACGTACCATGGCAGATGGTTTCGGGTTGGACCGTGCTTGAGCATTCCCGAACCCCTTGGAGTGGAATGGACGTGAGGCAGTCACGTGCGTTCCAGGGCGGAGGGTACCCAAGCAGCGGTTTCTACACCGAATCCATGCGCTGGGTTACAAGGTCCATTGGACAACCAGTCAATAATCCTGATGAACAGAGCATTCAGCCCGATGAAACCACCAAGAAGCTACTACCGGAAAAAGAAGGGATCAGAGTTTGACTACCCTCGCACGGGCCAGCGGCCTGCCGAAGCGATCGCTTACCACAATGATATATGTGCCCTGAGCAAGTGCAGAAAGATCGAGAACCGGAACAAAGTCCGAAGCTTGCACCATGGCCCCCAAGAGATCCATGACGCGAATGGAAGCCATATCGTCCAAGCCCTCCGGCATGTACAACAGCCCGTTCGTTGGGTTGGGGAAGATGTCCAATGTTCCTAGGAACGCGACCTCATCGATCCCGACCTCCTGACACACCTCACCTACACCATCACCATCGGTATCAAGTTGGTCCGGATTGTTCACCCACGGACAGTTGTCACATGGATCACCGATCCCATCACCGTCCAGATCGGTTTGCCCGGCATTGTTGGTACCCGGACAGTTGTCCAGGCAATCGGGCACTCCATCGAGATCGGTATCCACGTTGGGCAACAGGCCTGTGCTACCTCCGGAGCAGACACCACACTCATCGAGTGTCGCAGTACCGTTGATAACACCAGCGCAATCCATCGGAGCACCGCTGCATGTGCATTGCGAGGTCCACGAATCGTTATAGGTATCCGGATCGCCATCGTCGCAGGGCGTACCTGGTAGCGCAGCGCCACCGGGCATATTGGTGCAATCCAACGGTTCTCCCGCACATTGGCATACCGAGTTCCACCGATCAT
>CAYQMC010000115.1:0-6674 GCA_964418285.1 uncultured Chryseobacterium sp. | reverse complement strand
TGCCTGTGGAAGCATCGCCGTCATCGCAGGGCGAGCCGGGTAGATCCGTGCCACCCGCAACTCCTGCGCAATCGATCAACTGGCCCACACAGCTGCAATCGGCCGTCCACAGATCATTGCCTGTGGAAGCATCGCCGTCATCGCAGGGCGAGCCGGGTAGATCCGTGCCACCTGCAATACCTGAGCAATCCAACGCCAGACCAACACACTCGCAATCGAAGGTCCAACGGTCGTCAACGGTATCGGGATCGAGATCATCACATGGTGTTTCCGGAAGCGCTGTACCACCAGGTACACCAATGCAATCGAAGAACACTCCGACACACTGGCAATCCGAGGTCCACGAATCGTTGCCTGTAGCTGGGTCCCCATCGTCGCAAGGGGTACCTGGCAGGGCTACACCGCTGGGCACTCCAGCACAATCCAACCCTTCACCCGAACATGTGCAATCCGCAGACCACTGGTCGTTCACCGTATCGGGATCACCATCGTCACAAGGCGATCCGGGTAAAGCGGTTCCGCCAACAACACCGATACAATCCGGAACCTGGCCCAAACACTGGCAATCAACGGCCCAGTTATCGTTCTGCGTTTCCGGATCACCGTCATCACAAGGGGTCCCAGGTAACGCCGATCCGCCTGGTACACCGCTGCAATCCACTGCTATTCCCGCGCATTGGCAGGTGGCCGACCAAGTATCGTCGGCTGTCAGCGGGTTGCCGTCGTCGCAGGAAGCACCTGGGATCGCCGACCCACCTGGCACCCCGGCGCAATCCAAAGGCTGGCCAACACAGGTGCAATCAGAGGTCCAAGTATCGTTGCCCGTTGTAGGGTCGAAATCGCTGCACGGACTGCCGGGTTGCGCCGCACCACCGGGCACGCCAAAGCAATCGGGCACCAAACCTGCGCATTGGCAGTTGCTCTGCCACGTATCGTTCACCGTTCCAGGGTCACCATCGTCGCAGGAGGTTCCTGCCAACGCACCACCACCGGGGACGCCCAGGCAATCCAAGATCTGGCCAGCGCATGCGCAGTTCGACGTCCATACATCGTTCGCCGTGAAAGGGTTCCCATCGTCGCACGCCGACCCTGGTACTGCGGATCCACCCGGCTGGCCAAGACAATCGATGTTCAAGCCGATACATGTACAATCCGCCGTCCAGGTATCGCTCCCCGTGGTGGAGTTGCCATCATCACAGGGGGTTCCTGGCAGGATGGATCCGCCTGGGACCCCGGTACAATCGATGACGGCCCCCACACATGCACAGTCCGCTGTCCACGTATCATTCCCTGTACTGGGATTCCCGTCTTCACAAGGAGTACCGGGCAGGGCGCTTCCGCCAAGCACGCCATCGCAATCGGCGAAGGGCAGGGGCATCTGGTATGCGATGCATAAGCGAGCTGCGCGTGTGGCACTTTGGTCGAAGCTCCATGCCGCCCTGCGCCCTGTGCCACTGATCAGAACGACCATTGGATTCCCCTCCTGCCAACCCGGACGACTTACCACACTTTGCACCAAACCGGCAATGTTCGGGGTGCGCTGTGCCTCAGTGGCGGCGTTGGGCTGGTTCCAGATCGGTGGGGACCAGGACAGCTCATCGGTTCGTGGACGAAGCCCGAAGTTGAAGGGGTCGGAGAGCAATTGCTCCGGAGCATCGGAAGCCTCCAAGGCCACTTGCAACTGGGAAGGACCCAGATTGCCGCTCGAGCGGGCGGTGAACTGCACATAGGCCGAAACGATCTGCGCACCTGCTGGAACCTGAACTCCGGTGAAGCGCAAGGCGGTCAGCTGATCACCCCTGAAGCTGGATGGCTCACTATCGAATACGAGGTCAAGGGAACCTGCATTCATATAGATGTTCCCGTTCTCGGCCTGCTCACCATCGGGATTCCCTCCGGAATCATCGAGGGTTGTGCAGAAACTGGCGTCGATGCAGGCGTTATTACCGCCACAGACGCCGCAATCGTCCAACACGGCGCCCCCTCCCGGGATCCCATTGCAGTCGATCGGCTGGCCCACACACTGGCAACCTGCGTTCCACGTATCGTTGCCCGTGGAGGGATTCCCATCATCGCAGGGCGTACCAGGAAGCGCTGGTCCATCCACCTGCCCAAGGCAATCCACGGCGGTACCGGCGCAGATGCAATTTGCACCCCACACATCATCGATCGTGAAGGCATTGCCATCGTCGCACGAGGCTCCGGGCAAGGCTCCCCCCCCAGGGGTACCCTGACAATCGATGGATTGTCCCACGCATTGGCAGGACAGGTCCCACGTATCATTGCCCGTGGCAGAGTTACCATCATTGCAAGCCGTTCCTGGTTGTGCAGGACCACCAGCAATACCCAGGCAATCCACTGGAGCTCCAGCACAAACACAATCCACCCCGATCACATCGTTCAGGGTCGCCGGATCTCCATCATTGCAGGGCGTACCTGGCTCAGGCGATCCACAACCGCATGAACCCGGGGCGGTCTTGCCGGGGTCCAGCGGACAAGCATCCTGCGCATCGCAAAGGCCATCCCCATCGCTATCCGGCAAGGGGGTGAACACACAGGTGCCATTCACACAGGCATCCGTGGTGCAGGGGTTGTTGTCGTTGCACACGACGGGCACCCCCACGCACTGGCAGGCGGTGTTCCACGCATCGTTCATCGTGCATGGATCCCCATCGTTGCAGACGGTCCCTGGTTGGGCCGGGCCACCGGGAACCCCTTGACAGTCGAAAGATCCACCGGCGAGCACGACCTGACCCTGATTCCCGATGCTCAGGTTGAAGTAGGAACCGCTCCAGCTGTTCTCGAGTTTCAAGGCACGTACCATGTAGCGCACTGTTCCACCGAGACCAAGAACATTGTCGGAGAAGGATGTGCCCACCACCGGTGTTGCAGTGCGACGCACCCAGGATTGCGGTCCCGGATCGTAGCGGTACACATGGTAACCCTGCACCGCTTCAGCAGAAGCCGTCCAGGTCACGGAAACTTGTGTTCCCGACACGGAAACGGCCGTTACGTTGGTAGGCGGAGCCACGACATGCATGCGGATCGATGGGTCCCCCATCAGGGCCACGTGCACCCGGTTCGATTGAGGATTGGTCGGCTCGTACTGGCCAGTGTTGTTCTGGGTGAGTACGGTCCCGTATCCGATCGTCTCACCCATACCCAGGTGTTGGATGTACCAATTCGGATAACCTGCCCAGAAACTCACCAGGGTCGTACCCGATGCAAGCGGGGCACGCAGGAAGTTATTGGCATTATTCCAATCCCCGAAGTAACTCCCGAAGACCACGGTGAAAATGGTCTTGACCCCTGGAGACACGAAGTTCGGGGTATCCCCAATGCCGTTGGCCCCGGTGAACCAGCCTCCACCACAGCCGTAGCTGAACATGTAGCTCTGGTCGTTCAGGGTAGAGAAGTAGTCCAGTGACTGCACATTATCCGGCCCCACCAATGGGGCGTAACCGCGCCAAGCGTTCTGGGCAAAGGCATCCGTAAGGCCTGTGAAATTGTCGTCCACCAGCCCCCTGGACTGGGCTGTGAACACCTTGCGCTTCCAATTGCTCAGTTTCGTCAAGTACGCACCCAACATCTGTGCTTCGCTTTGACCGAAGGCTGGCATACTCCACATATCAACTCGTCCAACAGCCAATTCCACCGCTGTCGGCAACACCGTCTGGTCGAATTTTCCATCACCGGGGATATTTCGATTCTCCGGCCAGGCAGCATTGTTGCTGTTCACCGAATTGTCGGTCCAATTCCCGTTCATTTCTCCGTAATACACATCGGCCGGCCAGGCTCCGAAGTGTTCGCCGTGCCCATCGGGTGCCAAGTTCCCCGAGTAGGGCACCGGCACATGGCCCACCAGGAAGACCGCCTTCACATTCTGCGGGTCCGCGTTATATGTCCCAACGATCAGGCTTTTCACCGAAGTGACAGGCGCCGAACGCCCCACATCGTGCCGTACGACCTTCCATCCCTCGCTTTCCAGATCAAGCTGAAGCTGTGCGAGTTGCGCGGCGAGCGAGGAAGTGAACGTATTGTCCACGACCAGTACCATGGTACCCCTGGTCTCCACCATGGGTACTTCGATACCGCTGTTCACATAACCGTACCCATTGCCTAAGTTGGCGGTGATGCGCAAGATCTTATACTCGTAGGATACTCCCACTTGTACATCGGTATCGCTCCACTCCAAGGCAGTGCCACCCAAGCTGGCTACCGCTCCGCCCCAGCTGGTACCTCCCTTCAGCTTTCGCCAGATCTGGAATCCGTTGGTATTGGAATGCGCAAGCCACTTCAAGGTGATCCGTGGGGGCGAGGCTTGCACCTCGGCCCACGCCCGCACCGACCTGTCGTGCCCGTAGGTCTGGGCCGACAAATCATAAATCCCTGCAAACCAAGCGATTGCAAAGACCAACAACACCTTGTGGAAAGGTCGCATTCTGAAGGGTTGCAAAGGTACGCTGTGGATATGATGCGAGTAAAGCGCACATCACTATTGTCGCCCCCCTTGGCGAGGGGGACCAGGATCCCAATAGAACCCGACACCCCTAACGATCCATGACAGCCTACACTTGGACGAAACGAGGTTTTTCACGAGTACCTTCATACCCTGAAAAACGCAACATGATCGGCTGGACCGACGTAGAAAGACTTCGACGAAACCTATCCTGCGATCGCTCGACCTTCATCACGAACTGACGGAAGTAGCATCGCCCGACGCATTCGCATTCCTCCACAACATGCCCTCTTCGAGCAACACGAACATCATCACATTACTAACCTCGAACCTTCCTGCGAACGCTGGTAGGGTTGCGATCGAGAACGGGGAAGGATCGCTGAGCTACGCGGAGCTGTTCGAGAGGTCCGGCCGGATCGCGGCGCATCTGCGTCGCGAAGGAATTTCAACAGGCCGCACGGTCGGACTCTGCCTGGAGCGTTCCACAGAGCTCATCATCGCTGTCCTTGGCATCGTGCAGTCCGGTGCTGCCTACGTGCCGATCGACCCCACCTATCCTGCCGAGCGCATAAACGGCATGCTTGAGGACGCCAAGCCTCCGGTGGTGATCACCAGCATTGCATACAAGGAGCTTTTCGCAGGTACTTCGGCCCAGGTGCTTCTTATCGAGGATATCGACCTGGAGCGCGGACCGCTGTTCGAAGGCCCCTGCCCCGCCACGTCGGAAGACCTGCTCTACGTCCTATTCACCAGTGGCAGCACAGGCCGTCCGAAAGGCGTGGCCATGCACCATGCGCCCCTGCTCAACCTGATCCGCTGGCAGCTACGCACATCGGTCTGCGGCGAAGGCGACCGCACGCTCCAATTCGCACCAATCAGTTTCGACGTAAGCTTTCAGGAGCTCTTCACCACGTTCGCACAAGGCGGTACACTGGTGCTGATCACCGATGAGGACCGCCTGAACAGCACGCAGCTGCTGCGCAAGATCATCGCGCAGAAGATCAAGCGCATAATCGTGCCCTTCGTGGCGTTGCAATACCTGGCGGAAGCCGTGGAACGCACCGGCGAAGTGCCTTCCACCCTGAAGGAGGTCTTCACCAGCGGTGAGCAATTGAAGATCACCCCCGCCATCGCGAACCTCTTCAAGCAACTACCCGGATGCCGCTTCTGCAACCAGTACGGCCCGACCGAAGGCCACGTGGTGAGCGAATTGGAGTTGAAGGGTGACCCTTCCACCTGGCCCGCACTGCCGAACATCGGCAAGGCGATCGACAACGTGAAGCTGCTTGTCCTCGATGAGCATATGCGACCAGTTCCACAAGGTGAGGAAGGTGAGCTATTCCTTGGCGGCGCCTGCGTGGCCAAAGGCTATATCGGTCGTGATGACCTGACGTCGGAACGCTTCCTGGACGATCCGTTCACGCCAGGTGGCCGTCTTTACCGGACCGGCGACCGTGCTGCGGAGCTCTCCAACGGCGAGATCGACTACAAAGGCCGGATCGATGGCCAGGTGAAGGTCCGTGGATACCGTATCGAGCTCGGTGAGTTGGAAGTGGCGCTGGAGAAACACCCTTCCATCGAACAGGCCGTTGCCAACGTTCGTGAGGATCGTCCTGGCCTCAAGCGCTTGATCGGCTATTACATCGCGAAGCACGACGTGAGCGTGAACGACCTGCGTAAGCACCTCGCCACGCTTCTCCCCGATTACATGGTGCCTTCGGCTTTTGTGTCCGTGAAGGAATTGCCTCGCACACCCAGCGGCAAGATCGATCGCAAGGCACTGCCGGCTCCGGATGTGAAGCGTCCGGAATTGGATGTGGCTTTCGCGGCGCCGCAAACGAACGTTCAGAAGACATTGGCCAACGTTTGGGCCGAGTTGTTGGGCACCGATCGCATCGGCATCGACGACAACTTCTTCGACCTCGGCGGGAATTCGCTGCTGAGCATCCAATGCGTGGCGCAACTCGAAGGTCATGGCCTGAAACTGCCTATCGTGAAGCTGTACCAGCATCCGACCGTCAAGGCCTGCGCGAACTACCTAGAGGGTACCACAACATCGCAGAGTCCCGCTGAGATGGCGGCGGCGCGTCGAACAACGAACAACGGACAACGCCGTCCCGACATCGCCATCATCGGCATGAGCGGCCGCTTCCCCGGTGCGGAGAACGTGGAGCAGCTGTGGCAGAACCTGCTCGACAAGAAGAACAGCATCAGT
>CAYQMC010000114.1:0-9778 GCA_964418285.1 uncultured Chryseobacterium sp. | reverse complement strand
GCGGCCACAAAGCCTACGGCCCAACCGGCACCGGAGTGCTCTACGGCCGCGAGGAGCTGCTGGAGCGCATGCCCCCCTGGCAGGGTGGCGGCGAGATGATCGATGTGGTCACCTTCGAGAAGACCACCTATGCCAAGCTGCCCTTCAAGTTCGAGGCGGGTACGCCGCACATCGCCGGCATCATCGGGCTGGGCGAGGCGATCCGTTGGATGGAGGATTACGACAAAGCCGCCATGGCCGCGCACGAGCACAAGTTGCTGGAGCATGCCACCAAGGAGCTGCTCAACATCGATGGCCTGCGCATCATCGGCACGGCGAATGAGAAAGTGGGCGTGATCAGCTTCGTGATCGACGGCGTTCACCACTACGACCTCGGCACCCTGCTCGACCAGCAAGGCATCGCCGTGCGCACGGGCCACCACTGCACCCAGCCACTGATGGAGCGCTTCGGCGTGAGCGGCACCACGCGGGCGAGTTTCGCGTGTTTCAATACGGTGGAGGAGGTGGAGGTGATGATGGGAGCGATGAAGAAGGCGGTGAAGATGTTGCGATGAACACGACCATGACACTCACCCAAGCCCAGCAAGAAGTCGTAGACGAGTTCGCCATGTTCTTGGACTGGCAGGACCGCTACGAGCACCTGATCGAGCTGGGTAAGGACCTGCCGCTGATCGCGCCGGATTACAAGACCGAGGAGAACATCGTGAAGGGCTGCCAGAGCCGCGTTTGGCTCAGTGCAGCACTCAACAACGGGCTAGTGCACTTCACGGCCGATAGCGATGCGATGATCACCAAAGGGATCGTGGCATTGTTGGTCCGGGTGTTGAACGACCGCACGCCGGAGGAGATCCTGAGCACACCGCTCACCTTCATCGACTCCATCGGTCTGCGTGAGCATCTGAGCCCGAACCGGAGCAACGGTCTGGTGGCCATGTTGGACCAGATGAAACGATACGCCCTCGCCTATTCCGCGAAGCCATGACACCCGAGGAGAAAAAACACCTGGAAGACCGCGTGATCGACATGCTGCGGACGATCTACGACCCCGAGATCCCCGTCGACGTGTACGAACTGGGCCTGATCTACGAGGTGAACATCGGTGATGATGCGCACGTGGGTATCAAGATGACCTTGACCAGTCCTTCGTGCCCGGTGGCGGAAAGCATGCCCAACGAAGTGGAGCAGAAGGTGGCCGGTGTGCCAGGTGTTAGCAGCGCCAAGGTGGAGATCACCTTCGAACCGCCCTGGGACCGGAGCATGATGAGCGAGGCGGCACAGCTGGAACTTGGCTTCATGTAATTGAACCGCGACGACGCAACGACGCGACGGAATGATTCCACACCATGTCCGAGATAATCAACAAGGTCGCCTCCTCCGGCATCATCACCATCGACCTTGAGGAAATGTACCCTCAGGGCGGGCGTATGGTCTTCGACCTGAAGCCCTTGCTTTGGCAGGAGATCGTGCTGAAGGAGGATGATCTGCGAGCCTTCTGCAAGGAACACGATTGGTCGGCGTACAAAGCCAAGTTCGTTTCTGTGCATTGCTCTGCGGATGCCATCGTGCCCACCTGGGCATACATGCTTGTGGCAACGCACCTTCAACCGCATGCCGCCTTCGTATCGCACGGGGACATCGAGCAATTGGAGCGGGCCATCTTCACACGCTTCGTTGCGCTGTTGGATGTGGAGCCCTACCGGAATGCCCGGGTGGTGGTGAAGGGGTGCAGCAAGTTGCCTGTGCCGTTGAATGCCTATGTGGAGTTGAGCGCGAAGCTCATTCCCGCGGTGAAGAGCCTGATGTTCGGTGAGCCTTGCAGTACGGTGCCTTTGTACAAGCGCCCCAAGACATAGCCCTACCTTCGGGGTGATGAGAAGAACCATCACCCTCCTTCTCCTATCCCATTTCGTTTCTGCATCAGTTGCTCAAGCGCAGCCGCCAGCGGATAGGCCCTTGCAACGCAGTGAGCATGGCTGGTACCTGGCGCCCTACGGCACAATGCGTGTGTTGGTGCTGTTCGCAGAGATCGATTGGGATGTGGACCGCAGCAAGGACCCCCAGTCGAATGGGTCGGACCTTTGGCCGAAGGGGCAACTACCAAGGTGGAAGGACGATCTTTTCGACCCACACCCATCCCCCCTCCCACGAACAGAGGTCTCCCGGTACTACCACGACGTCTCCTTGGGGCAATACACCATGCTGGGCGACTATGTGGACCACTTGTTCGTGCTCCGGCAGAGCGAACACAAGACCATCGGCAATGCACACGGCATCAACCGGATCGTGATCGCAGAGGCCAACAAACTACCGGGGCTTCGTACCAAGAACGGTTTTACCGCTGCGGATTTCGACCTCTGGAAACGGGGCGGAAAGCCGGGGCTGCCCAAGGCCTCTGGGCCCGATGATCCGCACAGCTACGACCATGTGATGGTGATCCTGCGTAATAGCACGCTCACCCACGGTCAGGGCAGTGTGGACCCAGGCAGTTCAGGCAAACTGTATGGTTTCGAAAGCGATTCGCAGAGTCGTTTCGGGGCCATGAACGGACTGCCCTTCGAGATCCTGAAGCACGAGTTCAACCACATGCTTCTGGGCGGCAACAACTTCCACAGTGGCGGAGGAAACGCGGCCATGTTCCAGAGCTACTTCGTTTCGGTGCAAGGCGGTTGGAGTCTGATGGGCGCCGCGAGCAGTAGCCTGCTTACGTGCAGCGCATGGGACCGCGACCGACTGGGATGGAAGCCCGATGGGGCCGTACACCGCATTCGCGCGCGTGATCCGGCAGGACGCGAAGTGGACAGTGACCTCGATCCGATAGCCGGCGACACCGGACTATTTGTATTGCGCGACTTCGTGACCACCGGTGACGCCTTGCGTATCCGCATGCCCTTCCTGCCCGAGGAGGGCTACCAGCAGTGGCTGTGGGTGGAGAACCACCTCGGCCACCAACGCAACGGGAGCCCCACCGACCGATTCCATTGGGAATTGGAGCAGGAGTGCATGGCACCCATCGAGGCTGGTCTGTTCATGCAGATGCAAGTGGATCGGGAAGACCGCGAAGGGCGGAACATCTTCGGCGGGCATGCGGACTACCTGCGTCCGGTCCTGGCCAATGGCAACTATGACCTCAGCTTGCGCGGCGATACATTGCATGGCTCCTGCCCCTTCGGTGGCGCCACCTACCCCTTCCGCATGGATGAGCGTTGGGCCAATCCCTTGACCGGAAATCACGAACAGGAACTGCCTGTGTACGACCGCAACAGGGACGGCGTGGTGCAACGCTCCGAGCACTGGGTCCCACGTGTACGGGTACGCAAAGGCCGCGAAGAAGCACAAGGGGTCTTCTATGGCCACCCCGACCACGCCTTCCGCATGCAGGGCAAGCGAAAGCTGGGCATGGGCACCAATCCCTCCAGCGCCAACATGCTCACCCTGGTAAGCGCTGGCACCAACGACACCTACGAACGCGGTCTGCCCAACGTGCGCACCGTTTACCTGAACGGCATCAGTGTGGAGCTTATGACGATGGCGCTCAACGGCGATGCCACGGTACGCGTGCGCAACAACGATGTCGTGATCGATCGCGATGTGCGCTGGGCGGCGGACAGCATAGTGCTGCCCCCCTTGCGTGGTGTGGATGGCGCAGCCCTGGTGCTGGAGGAGCGGCGGACACTGCTTCTGGACCGGTCGCGCACACCCACGCGGATCGATGCGCCGGAGACCTCGGGTGGACGTACCTGGTTCAGCGACCCGACCGCATTGACCGTTTCACCTGGGGCCGAGCTGTTGTTGCGCACGCACAGCACATTGGACCTACGCAACGGTTCCACCCTGCATCTGATGCCGGGCAGCACCCTCAATATCCGTGGCAAAGCACGCGTGAAGGTGGACGGCAGCTCCAGCATCGTGCTGCATGCGGGCGCCATCACCGAAGGCGGGGCAAAGCGCATCAAGAAACTGCGAAAGCTCGGCCTACTTATCGATCAGTAGGCCCGTACGTTCCGCCCTTCCATGTAGTTGATGAAGGCGCGGTTCACCACGCGGTTGCCGCCAGGTGTGGGATAGTTGCCGCTGAAGTACCAGTCGCCGCTATGGTCGGGGCAGGCGGCATGCAGGCCATCGAGGCTTTGGTACACCAACATCACTTCGGCCTGCATGTCCTCCGGGGTCAGCAGTTCGGCGATCTTGTCGCTGATCTGCTGGGCAGTGAAGGGCGCATAGATGTCACGCACCACATTCTCCTGTTCCGCAAAGGGGCGCTCCAGCATGGCACGAGCACGGTCGTACACATCGTCGATGATGTTCTCCTGCTTGGTCTCCTTCAGCAAGGCGATGGCCGCACGGAAGGCCGCCAGATCGCCCATCTTGGCCATGTCGATCCCGTAGCAATCCGGGTAGCGGATCTGCGGAGCGCTGCTCACCACCACGATACGCTTGGGCTCGAGACGGTCCAGCATGCGCAGGATGCTTTGCTTCAGCGTGGTGCCGCGCACGATGCTGTCGTCGATCACCACCAGGTTGTCCAAGCCGGGGCGTACGGTACCGTAGGTGATGTCGTAAACGTGCGCCACCATGTCGTCACGGTCGTCATCGTTGGTGATGAAGGTGCGCAGTTTGGCATCCTTGATCGCCACTTTCTCCAAGCGCGGGCGCAGGGAGAGGATCTTGCGCAGTTCGGCAGGGTCTGGTGTGGGACCAAGCTCCAGGATGCGCTTCTCCTTCACCCGGTCCAGCTCGTCCTCCATCTCCTTCAGCATGCCGTAGCAGGCCACCTCGGCGGTGTTGGGGATGAAGCTGAACACCGTGTTCTCCAGATCGTGGTCCACCGCATCTAGGATCGCGGGGCAAACTGAACGGCCCAAGGCGAGGCGTTCCTGGTACACATCGCGGTCGCTGCCACGGCTGAAGTAGATGCGCTCGAAGCTGCAAGAGCGTTTTTCGAGCGGCTCGCGCACCAATTCCTCGCTGTAGCTGCCATCCTTGCGTACCATGAGCACGTGACCCGGGGTCAATTCGTTCACCACCTCTGTGCGCAGGTTGAAGGCGGTCTGGATCGCAGGGCGCTCGCTGGCCACCACCACCACCTCGTCGTCGGCATACCAATAGCAGGGGCGGATGCCCGAAGGATCGCGCAGCACGAAGGCGTCCCCATTACCGATCATGCCGGCGAGGGCATAGCCCCCGTCGAAGTCCAGGGCGCTGTTCACCAGGATCTGCTTCACGTCCAACTTCTCGGCGATCACCTGGGTGATCTGTTTCTCGCTGTAACCCAGCTGGCGGTGGATCTGCGCCAGGCGCTCGTTCTCCACATCGAGGAAGTGGCCGATCTTCTCCAACACCGTCATGGTGTCGCTGCGTTCCTTGGGGTGCTGGCCGATGGACACGAGCAGGTCGAAGAGCTCGTCCACATTGGTCATGTTGAAGTTGCCCGCCACCACCAGGTTGCGGGTCATCCAGTTGTTGAGTCGCCGGCGCGGGTGGCAGTTCTCCAAGCCGCTGGCACCGTGTGTGGCATAGCGCAAGTGGCCCATGAGCACCTCGCCCAAGAAAGGCATTACGTCTTTGAGGCGCTGCGCATCATCGGCCGCGGCAGGGTCCGTGGCCAAGGCTTCGGAGTAGCCAAGGTCCACCTTCCCGAAGATCTTCTGGATGGCCTGCTTGTCGGTACTGCGTTCGCGGTCGATGTAGTTGAGTCCCGGTGTCGGGTCGATCTTGATGGAGGCGATGCCGGCCCCGTCCTGCCCGCGGTTGTGCTGCTTCTCCATCAGCAGGTACAGCTTCTTGAGGCCGTACAGGGGCGATCCGTAGCGTTGCTGGTAGTATTCCAGGGGCTTGCGCAGGCGGATCAGCGCAATGCCACATTCGTGCTTGATAGCGTCGCTCATGGTGGCCATGCCTTCGGGCAGGCAGGCCGCAAAGGTACGGTCTTGGGTCGCCTGCCAGAAAATGACCTTGCGCCCAGCACGGGCATGGTAAGCAACCAAAGTGCTGGGTCTTGTGTCATGTACAGCATACCAGAACCGACCATTCCCTGAGTACCTTGGTGCTCCGCTGACAAGCCCCCCATGCGCTGGCTCCACACCGTACTGCTGCTTTGCTCCCTCCAGGGGCTGCTGGCGCACGACCCTGCAGTGCGCTTCACCGCGAACAAGGGGCAATGGCCGGCGCAGGTGCTTTACCGCGCCAATGTGCCGGGTGGCGCGGTCTTCGTGGAACGGGAAGCCCTCACCTACGTGCTCTTCAGTGGGCTCGATCTGCATTCGCATGGCCAAGCGCCCAATGCCGAAACACCAAAGGGCCATGCCTACCGGGTGCACTTCGCGGAAGGCCGGGCCGAAAACCACCTGGGCGAATTCCGCCAGCCCCACTACGAGAACTACTATCTGGGCAACGACCCGTCGCGGTGGGGAACAGGCTGCGCCGTGTTCGGCGGACTGCTGCTGAAGGACGTTTGGCCTGGTATAGACCTTCGGATCGACGGGCGGCACGGGTTCAAGTACGACCTCATCGTTGCACCCGGGGCTGATGCCGCGCAGGCCAGGTTCCGCTACGAGGGACCGGACGGCCTGCGCATCAAGGGGCGCGAACTGCACGTGGAACTCAGCACCGGGCTGGTGGTGGAGGAAGCGCCCGTGGTGTTCAGCCTGGCGGAAGGCGGGATACAACGGCCGGTGGAAGCGCGCTATGTTCTGAAGGGTGATGGCCTGCATTTCGAATTCCCTGCCGGCTACGATAGAAGCAACACCCTGGTGATCGACCCGGTGCTCACCTTTTCCAGCTTCAGCGGCAGCACGGCGGACAATTTCGGCTTCACGGCCAGCTACGACGATGCGGGCCACACCTATGGGGGCGGCATCTCCTTCGGTGCCGGTTACCCCACCTCCACCGGCGCCTTCGACCCCACCTTCAACGGCGGCAGCGTGGACGTGGGGGTGAGCAAGTGGACCCCTGCAGGCGACGCATTGATCTGGAGCACCTACATCGGTGGCGGTGGCAGCGATGCCCCCCACAGCTTGGTGGTGAACGACAACGAGGAACTTTTCATCATGGGCAGCACCGGGTCGGCCGACTACCCCATCACCCCCGGTGGTTTCCAAGGTGCCTTCCAAGGGGGGCCGTCCGTCGCCTTCACCCAAGGCTCTGGCTTCGGATTCAACAACGGTGCGGATGTGTTCGTGACCCGATTGAACGCTGCCGGCACCGCGCTTATCGGTTCCACCTATGTTGGTGGCAGCGGCACTGACGGGGTGAACAACAGCACCCTTGCATACAACTACGGCGATGCGTTCCGCGGTGAAGTGGCCTTGGACCCCGATGGCAACCCGGTGGTGTGCACCAGCACCAGCAGCAACAATACACCAACCACTCCCGGGGCACCGCAAATGGCCTTCGGCGGTGGTGCGTTGGATGCGTACGTCTTCCGGCTGAGCGCTGACCTCACCACCCTGCTTTGGGGCACCTACCACGGTGGCTCTGAAGCGGATATCGGCCATGGTGTGCAGTTCAGCAGCACCGGCGAAGTGTATGTTACCGGTGGCACCAACAGCACGAACCTGCCTGCCGTGGGAGTGGCTTTGCAGCCTGCCAATGCCGGAGGGGTGGATGGTTTCATCGCCCACTTCGCTGCGGATGGTTCCGCGCTCCTGTCATCCACCTATCTGGGTACTGCAGCCTATGATCAGTGCTTCTTTGTCCAGCTGGACACGCAGGACGACGTATACGTGGTAGGCCAAACGCGTGGCAACTACCCCGTTACCCCAGGAGTGTACGTGAACCCGGGCAGCACCCAGTTCATCCACAAGTTGAGCACCGATCTTTCCACTTCGCTTTGGAGCACGCGCATCGGCAATGGCAACGCGGACCAGGACATGTCCCCGGCGGCCTTCCTGGTCAGTGACTGTGGCCAGATCTACTTCAGTGGATGGGCGGGGGGCACCAACAACTTCGGCACACCCAACAACAGCACCACCACCGGTTCCCCCACTACGGCCGATGCGTTCCAGAACACCACCGACGGTAGCGATTTCTACCTGATGGTGCTGGAACCCGACGCGGTGGGCCTGAGCTACGCGACCTTCTTCGGGGGCACATCCGCAGAGCATGTGGACGGGGGCACCTCGCGCTTCGACAAGAACGGCAAGGTGTACCAAGCCGTTTGCGCTGGATGTGGAGGGTCCTTCCCCACTACCACAGGCGCCTATTCCACCGACAACGGCAGTTTCAACTGCAACCTGGGGGTCTTCAAATTCGACCTCAACATCCCGCTGGCCAGCATCGACATCGATGGGCCCGACGTGATCTGCTTCCCAGAAACCGTTCAGTTCGTGAACAACAGCACCGGAGGCAATACCTACCTGTGGGATTTCGGCGATGGGAACACCAGCAACGCGTTCGCGCCCAGCCATACCTATACCGCGGCGGGCGAGTTCACCGTGAGCATGGTGATGACCGACCAATACGGATGCTCCCAAGCCGATACCGCAGCCATCCAGATCACCAGCATTTCCACCGATCCGCCCTTCGTGGATCCCATTCCTGCGGTATGCCCGGGCAGCAGCGTGCAGCTGAACGCCTCCGATGGCGATGTGTGGGAGTGGTTCCCGGCCACAGGCCTCAGCAGCACCTCCGTCCAGAACCCCATCGCATCGCCGGACAGTAACATCACCTATTTCGTAGTGGTCAGCAATGGCTGCGGCATAGACACCGCCTCGGTGGATGTGGTGCTTGCGGAACCATCGGGCAGTACGTTGCCCGATGCGGCCATCTGCCTGGGCGACAGCACGGCACTAGGCGCCTCGGGCGGGGTGGAGTTCAGTTGGAGCCCGGCCATCGGACTTTCGGACCCCTTCATCGCCGACCCCTTCGCATCGCCTGCCGACACCACCACCTACACGGTATCCATCGTCACGGCCGAAGGTTGCGAGATCATCGATTCCATCACCGTGAATGTCGTGTTCTCGCCACCCCTGCCAGCGCTGAACGACACCAGCATCTGCCTGGGCACCAGCGCGCAGCTCTTCGGCCCCGATGCCGTGTCGCACACGTGGAGTGCGGCGGCCGGTCTCAGCGATACCGGGGTGCAGTCGCCTGTGGTAAGCCCCACGACCAGCACCTGGTATGTTGTCACCGCTTCGAACCTCTGCGGCAGCATCCTGGACAGCGCCTTCGTGGACGTGGTGGACGTGGACGCACAAGCCTGGCCCGATACCCTCATCTGCCCCGGCAACCCGGTACCACTGTTCGCCAGTGGTGGGGTGGACTATGCATGGAGCCCGCCTGATGGTCTGGACGATCCGAGCAGCGGAAACCCCACCGCCATAAGCTTCGACCCCATCACCTACACCGTGCTCGTTACCGATGCTTTGGGCTGCGAAGGCTCCGCTTCGGTGACCATAGAGCTCTTGCCACCACCGACCGTGGATGCAGGACTTGACCGTATAAGCGACCCTTGGACCGCAGTGCCCCTGACAGCAACGCCTTCCGAACCCGGCACGCTGCTATGGACACCGGCAACAGGCATAGTGTGCGACACCTGCGCCAACACCTGGGCACAGCCCGAGCAAAGCACGCTCTACACCGTTACCCTTACCGCCGACAACGGCTGCAGCGCCACGGACCAGGTGATGATCATCCTGAACGGCTCGCTCTTCCTGCCCAACACCTTCACCCCCAACGGCGATGGTGTGAACGAGGAATTCGGGGCCTGGGGCACGGAGATCGCGGAACTGCAGCTGCTCATCTTCAACCGCTGGGGCGAACTCATCTTCGAGTCCGACGA